>JAHFDK010000290.1 GCA_023249095.1 Candidatus Rokuibacteriota bacterium
CCGTAGCACACGCAACGGAAAGGGAAGCCATTGCATTGGCCTGCCGCGTGCTGGCGCACCGCGGCCTGGCAGACGGAATCCTTGGCCATATCAGCCTTCGAATGAGCGAGAACAGCCTGCTGGTGAGATGCAGGGGTCCCCAGGAGCGAGGACTGGCATTCACCGAGGCCAGCGACATCCGGTTGGTGGACCTCGACGGCAACCCCGCTGCTGAGGGCGAACTGGAGGGAGGCTACGCCGTCCCGAACGAACTTCCGCTTCACACCGAACTGTTGCGACAACGCAGTGACATTAACGCGGTCGTCCACGCGCACCCGCCGCGGGTTGTCGCTGCGGACCTTGCAGGGCTGGGCGTCCGTCCGATTGTCGGAGCCTTCGATATTCCCGGCACCCGCCTGGCAGCAGGCGGGGTACCCGTATACCCACGAGGAGTACTGGTCAGGAACCGCCAGCTGGCGGCGGAAATGCTCACCGCCATGGGTGACCGTCCTGTAGTGCTGCTTCGCGGCCATGGGCTGACCAGCGCCGCCGAGAGTGTGGAGCAAGCAGTGCTCCAGGCGATCAGCGTAGACACGCTTGCAGCGTTATCACTGCAAGTAACCGCAGCCGGTGGAGGGCTCCAGGACCTTCCCGACTCGGACATGGCTGAACTTCCGGACCTTGGTGGATCGTTCAACACCCAGACGGCCTGGAGACACGAAATCGCGCGACTGAAGGCCACGGGGTGAAGCTATCCAGCACGGGAAAACAGACACCCACAGCGTTGCTGAGTACGATATCAGGCATGCAGTCTACAGATACGGACACCGAGTCCAAGTACGGTCCACCCCCGCAATACCGTATCGAATCTGTTGACAATGCCTTGCGACTTCTCCTGTTATTCGAGACGCAGCCCAGTATCCGGTTGACAGATGCAAGTAACTATCTCGGCGTCGCATCCTCAACGGCGCACCGGCTTATGGGAATGTTGCTCTACCGAGGCTTCGTGCGGCAAAACCCGGCCACCCGCGCCTATGAACCAGGCCAGGCGCTCAGTTCGATCGCCTTCGCCATCAGACGCCAAGTGGACATCAGGACCCTGGCTCGTCCCGTACTCGAACAGCTCTTCCAAAAAACACGGGAGACAGTCCACTTCGCCAGGCTCGAGCGAACAGACACCCAATTCATCGATGCCATCGAAAGCTCAAGGGCCGTGCGAGTGGGGTCCCGGCAGGGCGTCACATTGCCGGCCAACTGCACTGCCACAGGAAAAGCAATGCTGAGCAGGCTCACTCATGAGCAGTTACGGGCTCTCTACCCGAATAAGGAACTCCCACGGTTGACCGCAAATTCAATCACGTCGCGGGTTGACCTTGAAGCCGAGCTTAGCGAAATCCGACGCATTGGTTACGCGACAAGCAGGGAAGAAAGCGAAGACGGCGTCACGTCAGTCGCCGTAGCGATTGCGGGGCCGAGCGGCACGCTTTACGGAATAAACGTTTCGGTGCCCGCCCACCGAATGTCCGATCAGTTGCGAGCCGAACTCGGAGAAATGCTTCGCACCTCCGCTGAAGACCTTCAAGGACTGCTGCTATAGCCTCACAGAACTCGCAGTGGCGCCTTTGGCTCCTGACTCGTTGACAGGATCGCTCTCCTTGCCCTCCGTAACGCGAGGGGGATCTGTCTACTGGGCCCACCGAAGACCGTACAGGGTCACTACCGGATGAGTCTCGCGCAGACGCAAGCCGCCCTTGCATGAGTTGCAGGCCGTCTGCGGCACCGACCACACATGTTCTCCTCTGCGTGCCGATTGGCCGCCGTGTGCAGCTAACTGACTCCCAAAGGAAGGTCTATTGCTGATAAGGCTTCGGGCAGAGATACGACGAGGCCGCAACTCACAGAATTGCTGCGGTTGCCCGCGGCGGAGACACCGTGGTCGTGCACAGCATGGATAGACTCGCACGCAACCTTGATGACTTACGTGCCCTCGTCCTGGGCCGAACCCGCAAAACGTGCGGATGGAGTCAGTCAAAGAGAGCCTGCTATTCACCGGGGGAACTCCCCCAATGGCGAACCTCAGGCTCTCCGCCATGGGGGCCTACGCCGAATTCGAACGCTCACTCATCAGGGAACGCCAGAGGGAAGGCATCGCCCTGGCTAGACAGTGCGGCGCCTACAAAGGGCGGAAATAGACCCCCGCCGGAAAGGGCGTCCGAGCCGGTTAAACGCGCCGGCAGCGGTGTTCCGAAAGTCCTCCTTGCCAAGCTCAGGGTTGGTCTCCAGGCGAAATCCGGCAACACCTGCGCGCGACAGCTAACCAAGCCCCGTCCAAAACTATGTCTTGAAAGCGCAAGGAGACGCCGGGCTGCGGAGCGAGGATCGAAACGCGTTCCGACGACCAGCCCTAAGCGCGGCGGGAGCGTCTGACGACGGCACAGATCACTACCCGCCACCGGCTTCAGGTATCTCGGCGGCTAGCAAACGGTCATCGACACGCCAGGACGGATGCGATGAGGATTCAGTGGGATGCTACGACCCCATCGATTCTCGCCATCTCGTGGCGCCACGCCGTGCTCGTGTTGAAGCCCGCACCGAGGTCGGGCAGTTCGGCCATGTCCTCCGCGGTGAGGTCGTTCAGCGTGGCCCCGGCGGAGAGGATGTCCAGAGAGAGGCCGGCAATCGTGTCGACGCTGATCGCTTGGAGTACCGCCTGCTCGACGGTGGATGCCACGCTGGTGATGCCATGCGCCCTGAGCACGAGGACGGGACGTTCGCCCAGTGCGGCGACCATCTCGGTCGCGAGCGAGTGGTTTCTTACGAGCACGCCACGTTGATACACGGGTACGCCGCCTGCCGCGAGCCGGGTTCCGGGGATGTCGAATGCGCCGACTATCGGGCGGATCGTGATGCCGGCGAGGTCGGCTGCGACGATGCGCGGCGGGTGCGCGTGCACGACCGCTGCGATGTCGTCGCGGGCTCGAAGTACAGCGGTGTGAAGCGGCAGCTCGTTGGGTACGGACCAGCCATCCAGCTCGCCTGGTGCGGCCTCGGTGCCGTCGAACCGGACGAGCCGGATGTCTTTGGTCTCGGTGTAGCCGAGGCCTCGTTCGCGCGGGCCTCGGCAGCGCACGAGGAGACTCTCGTCGTCGATGCGCAGGCTGATGTGGCCGAGGATCCCGTCCGCGAGCCCGCGGTTCGCGAGTACACGGCATGCGTCCGCGATGAGTGTCCGCTCTTCCCCGAAGCTGTTCATATGCTCTTTTCCTTCTCATCTCTATTGGATGTGCCCAGGTGGGTTGTGCGCGACCTGTCTCGGAACCGGGGTCGCCGTGCACGTGCTGGGGACGCACGAGTTACTCCGCCAGCGGGTTAACCCCGGCCGTTCTCGTCAGCATAGTGCGTGGTGGCGAAGCGGAGGGGCGGGCTTTGGTATCTCTTGACAGGTTCATAATCTGAGGTAGATTGGTCAGGCCATTAGTTATTTGGGAGGAGCCCAAAGTGCCCAAGGTTGTGTACGTGGGAAGCGGTAATGACCAGCGCGTGGTTGATGCGACGGTCGGAGAGAACGTTATGAGCGCGGCTGTGCGCTCCGGCGTGCCGGGAATCGTCGGCGAATGTGGAGGGCAAATGTCTTGCGCCACGTGCCATGTGTGGGTCAAAGACGAATTTCGCGAGCGAGTCGGCAGCCCAGGTGAGATGGAAGCTGACCTCCTCGACCTCGGAGTGTCGGACTACACGGAGGCAAGCCGTCTCGGCTGCCAGATCACCATCACTGACGAGCTTGATGAGCTTGTTGTCGAGCCGCGCCCTGAAGCATGGCATTGAAAGGAAAGGGATAGCGATGTTGCGTCCAGATATTAATGAACTGCTCACGCAGACTGGTCCGGGGACCCCCATGGGCGAGCTGTTCCGCCGCTATTGGCAGCCGATCCTGCATACCGATGAACTGCCCGAAGACGGCTGCCCGCCCGTGCGCGTGAAGCTTCTTTCGGAGCGGCTCATCGCCGTTCGCACTCCTGAGGGTGAATACGGACTCATGGACGAGTTCTGCGCACACCGCGGCGTGTCGATGTTCTTTGGTCGTGTAGAGAACGGCGGCATCCGCTGCCCCTACCATGGCTGGAAGTACAACGCCAATGGACAGGCGATCGAGGTGCCCAGCGAGCTCAACAACTCTGAGTTTTGCAAGAACGTCAAGCTCCGCTCCTACCCGCTGGCCAAGGTGGGTGACCTTCTGTGGGCCTACCTCGGGGACCCCCAAAAGCAGCCACCGCTTCCGACCTGGGAGTTCGCGACCGTCCCCTCGGGACAGACCTTCACCTCGAAGCGTCTCCAGGAGAGTAACTGGCTCCAGGCGCTTGAGGGTGGAATCGACTCCAGCCACGTAACGTGGCTGCACGGCGGTGGCCCGACGGGTGCCGGGCTTGAAGCCGACCCTCTATTCGCGGGAGCGAAGGGAAACCAGTACAACAAGGGCGACGTGAAGCCCTTCTTCGAAGTCGTCGAGAACGAAGGCGGACTGCTGATCGGCGCACGCCGGAACGCGGAAGAAAACCACTACTACTGGCGCATCACCCCCTGGGTGATACCCAACTTCACAATGGTTCCACCGCGTGGCGACCACCCCGTCCACGGTCACTTCTGGGTACCGATCGACGATGAGAACTGCTGGGCCTGGAGCTTTGACTATCACCCCACGCGTGACCTCACCGAAGCGGAGGTCTCGGCAATGAAAGCCGGAGCGGGTGTACACAGCAAGAACATCCCCGGCACGTATCGCCCCGAGGCCAATAAAGACAACGACTACCTGATCAATCGGCATAAGCAGAAGACGGGTGAATTGTTTTCGGGCGTCGAAGGCATTGCGATCCAGGATTCTTCCCTGCAGGAGAGCATGGGGCCGACCGTCGATCGCACCAAGGAGCGGCTCGTAGCGACCGACGCGGGAATCATCAAGGCTCGTCAGAAACTGCGGCGGGTCGTCGAGGCACTGCGTGACCACGGCACAGAGCCGATGGGCAACGTACCCGAACACCAGAACATCCGTTCCGTGGCGATCGTCCTTCCGGCGGACCAGCCGTTCGTCGAAGGTATCGGCGACGGGTTCAAGGCGCGCGAAGGCGTGCCCCAGACCACGGTATGACCATGACTACACCTAACTCGGTCAGCGCCTGCGCTCGAGCAGTCACGAAAGAAGAAGCTGCCTACCGCATTGACTACCCGCTGGCATACGCGCGTTCGACCCGTGTGGTCGCACTCGATGAGACTGCGGAAAAGACTGTGCGGTCAGTCGCCGGCGGTCCTTGGGGACAGGCCCAGTTCTATACGGCGTCCGACTCCGGCGAAGAGCTCATAACCCTCGATGGCCAAAGGCGCCCCATGGTCATGGAGATAGAACATTCGGACTCCGTCATCATGGTCGCGACGAATTCGATCGTCTCGACCGCCGCCGCCTCAGTGGGTGCTGCGTGTCGCGAGCGTTCGATCATGACCGCAGGTCTGCTCCTGTTGGACGCGGGTGCACTCGACGGCGACGCGCTGAGCGCTCTCCGGCCATATGCCCGCATCCTCCTGGTTCCCGCCGACGAGGAAGACCTCTTCGAGCTGTTGAAGGCGATCAGGGCATGAAAAAAACGATCCCTCAGCTTCAGGCGATGAAACAGTCGGGTGAAAAATCCGTCTGCTTCGTCGCCTGGGATTACCAGATGGCGCGCATAGCTGATCGCGTCGGGGCCGATATCGTATCGGTCGGCGACACAGTGGGCGTCAACTTGTGGGGTCAGTCCAATCCCCTGGAAATCACGTTCGATGAGCTACTGGTGGTCGCGAAGGCGGTGCGGCGCGGCGTGAAGAACGCGCTCCTGAGCTGCGACTTCCCCTTCGGTCCACTCCAGTCGGGTGGCTCTCTCGACGCCGCGATCCGACTGGTAAAGGAGGCCGGGATCGACCTCGTCAAGCTCGATGGCGCGGCCGACTACCCCGAGGAAGTTGAAGCGCTCACGCGAGCGGGGATCCCGGTCTTCGCGCAGTTCGGGATCACACCGCAGACCTCGCTCAAGTACGGACTCGACTATTCGAGCGCTCACACCGTCCAGGTACCGGATGAGATGACGGAGGAGCTCGTCGCCGAGGCCAGGCGTTTAGAGGCCGCCGGCGCGGTGCTGCTCAACTTCACGAACTCGGGGCCGGTCGTCGGGCCAGCCGTGACTGAGGCGGTCTCGATCCCCGTGCTCGGCGGCTTTGGTGGAGGGCCGTGGCTGGACGGCAGGATCCGCATGGCCACCGCTGCGCTCGGCTACAACGCGAAATGGCTTGATACCGAGCCCGACACGTATGCGAACGTCGCTCGCATCGCCTATGACGGGCTTTCCGCCTGTGCAGAAGACATCCGCGCGGGACGCCAAATCCGTGGGGGCATCAAGGTCCCCGGCGCGAGTTAACGAAACGGAGGAGAGGGCATGCCTGTAGTTGAAGTGGACGGAATCCGCACCCGCTACGAGATGGTCGGAGATGGTCCGCCGATCCTGATGTTTAGCCCAGGCGGCTTCGACTCGAGCCTGGACAACTGGACGACTTTCGGGCGTTACAAGCAGCTCGGATTTATCGATGCGCTGTCGCAGGACTACACCTGCGTTGTGTTCGATCGGCGGGAGTCGGGCCGATCGGGTGGTCGCCTCGAGCGGTTGGCGTGGTCGAAGTACATCACTCAGGCGATTGGCCTGCTTGACCACCTCGGTCTCGACGCGGTGCACACTATGGGCGGATGCGTCGGCTGCTCGTCCGCCGCGCTGCTTGCGGTTGCGCAGCCGGAACGCGTCCGCAGCATGGTGCTGTTCTCTCCGGCGGGCGGGGTGACTTACCGGGCGGCCCAGCACCTGCGCTTCACGCAGCATCTTGGGTTCGCCCTCGAACACGGCGTGAAAGCCGTCGTCGCGCATGCCCGGTCCACCACGGCGGGGTTCAGTAAGGACCCCCGCGTCGGGCCCTGGGCCGCGGCGCTCCGCACAGACGAGTCATTCGCCGAGCGCTACGCCGCCACCAGTCTAGACCGGTACCGGACGCTCGTGTCGGGATCTGCGCGGCTGCTATTCGACCGCGACACCGTTCCGGGTCCGGAGCCTGAGGATCTCCAGTTGCTGGAAGTCCCAGCGCTCGTTGTGCCCGGCGAGGATCTCTCGCACACCCGCTCAGCCGCGCGCTACCTCGAGGAGTGCCTTCCGCAGGCCGAGTACTGGGATGCGCCGGTCGCAGAGCAGACGCCCGACGCGTCGTCGGCACGCGTGCGCGAATTCCTCTCACGCCACTGAGGCCGTCGGCTCCGGCGAGGAGTGATCACTCCTTGCCGAAGCCGCTCTCGATACGTTCGATTTGCGCGATCCGCTCTGCGTGGACGCCGCCCTTGAACGGCGTCGCAAGCCATCGGTCGAGAAGCGCGAGGGCAGTCTCGTCGTTGACGACCTTTGTGCCGATAATCATCACGTTGGCGTCGTTGTTCCC
>JAHFDK010000291.1:0-3265 GCA_023249095.1 Candidatus Rokuibacteriota bacterium
GCGGGCCGTCCCAGGTGATCGAGAAGCCCAGCGCGAACCAGCCGCTGACCTCTTTCCACGCGGCGCCCCCCGAGGCGCCGACTGGCGTGCTCGGCGACACCCAGCCCGCCACGCCCATGCGGCCGCTGGAGGTCGGGGTTTCACGCCGGCGGGACATCGGCCCGAAGAACGCAGGGTCGTGCTGCACCTGGCCGCCGCGCGGATAATGATCTGCATCGCTCGGCCGCGTCTCGTCGTAAAGCCCGGGCGGGATCACATCGCGTTCGGGCTCGCGTGCGGCCGGCGGCGCCGGCTTCTTGATCTCCACCTGCTGGGCCCAGACCGGTGTCGCGAACAGCACCGCAAGGGTGATTGCGACAGCGTACCTCATGCATCCATTCTACCGGATTCGTACAGCGGGGCGCCCTATTGATGACGCAGCGCGGCCATCGGCCTGGCTGGACTCGCAGCGGGACGGATCCGCCTTATCCAGGCAGCGCCATGTTGCCCTCGGGCTCCCGGACGTTCCCGTTGGGCTCCCGGCTGCGGATCGCCGTGACGTTCCGGCCTTCGGCGTCCTTGACCTCGAACTCCTCGGCCAGCCCTGCGCCGATCAGCTGTTGCAGCAGCGCCTCTCGCTCGGCGCCGATCGGAGGAAGCTGGTGGGACTTCCAGCGCATGACGAAGTAGCCACGGCTCACGTGAGGCAGGCGCGCTTCGGCACGCTGGAGCTCCTGGAGGGCATGTCCGAGGGCCACGCCCGAGGCCGGCTGAAACGGCGGGCGTGCCAGCCGCGACGGGGCCATGCGGGTCGGGGCGCGCTCGAACGGCCGGGGACGCTCGACGCGAAATGCCGCGACCCCGTCGCTCAGATGGATCTGGCCGAAGCAGCGCACGCGCAAATCCTTCGACAACTCGTCCGCCGACCACGTCGCCACCCAGACCTGCCTGCCCAGCGCGTTCACCGCTTCGACCGCCGGGACGAAATCGTCGTCACCCGAGACCAGCACGGCCGCGTCGAACGCGCCGATGGCCGCGTAGTGGATCATCTCGGCGACGAGCCGAGTGTCCACGCGCTTCTCGGTCGTGTACTCGTATTCGGCAGTGCATGCCGGGCAGCGCCCGGAGCGGCGCACGCGGAGCTCACGCTTGACGAAATAGCCCGGGCGGAGCTCGAGCCCCTTGAGGAAGCCTTCGACCAGGGGCGGCGCGTCCGCCGACACCCCGACGTAATAATGGGCGCCCGCGAAGATCGCGGCGGGGCCGCCGGCGGCCTGGGTGATCCAGGCGGCGAGCCGGTCGTAGTCGACACGGAGGGATTCGTCGTATCGCTGAAGAGACCGGTAGAAGTTCTGGCCGTCAAAGAAGACGCTGACCTTCATGGGCGGCTCCCGGGCAATCACACGTGGTTAATGGTGGACGACACTGGCTTCGTCCATACCACCTTCTAACTTCTCCAACCCCGCCTGTCCAGATCGCGGCAGCGAAAGGCTACGCGCCAAGACGGGCGAATGCAAGGGCGTCCTAAAGATCGTGAAACCAGCGCCGGGCAGGACGGCTAGGTTCTGCTGGCTCGTCCCCTCATTCCGGGGGTGGTCGCTCGGAGAAAGGAGGCCCAGAACGCGGTCTCGCAGCAATCGCGGCGTTTTCGCGGGACGAGCGGTGTTGGGGCCGAAGCGATCAGCGAAGGCGCGGGTCGCCAGGGTCGGGAATGGCCACCCTCATCGCGTCGCGGACTACCTTCGCACTGCTTTTGAATCGGTTGAGGCTGATTCTGGGATCCGAGCTACGAACGCTTCGAAGCGGGGGCTGCGCCGAGGTGGGCTTCACGCCCCGGCATGTGTAGCCGACAACAACCCCAAGAAATGACTCAGCACGGATGGATCACGAGCGATGACCGGCACGGCCCCTTCCGGAACAAACTCCAGTGGATCTCGTTTTTTTTGCAAGTGGACCGTCGTGAAGTCAAAATCGACTGTCGAGAACGAAGTCATCAACTTCAACTCCGCCCCGGCCAGCGCGGCGTCTGTGCGTTCGTCGCGCCCGTGAAGGAGTGTCCACACGTGAACGTTTGGCGGGTTGATCGAGATCGTGAGGAATGCCGCAGCAACGTCTTTCAGCGGGCCGAGATGGAAATGCAGTTGATCGTAGATGTCCTTGTAGGTCGTCCCCACGGTCGGCCTATTAAACCTCCCGAACGTTGTACGCATCAGTTCCAGATACCTCCTATTAAGGAGACTCGCCACCGCCGCTGGATGTTCGTGGAACGCACACGCCGTGCCACGCCATGAACGTAGTCAATAGAGGAACTTACAGTACATCTAGGGCGGTCTGCCCGAGACGCTCGGGCACATTGCGCCAGTTCTTGTGTGGATAGTTGGCATCAGCGGGCTAGAGGCGCCGGGTGGCTCCCGGCGCCGAACGGGCCGACCCTGCGGCCCTGCCCGCGATTCTTCCAGGCGCTTCGCAGGGAGGAGCACATGGCCGCTCGACGCCGAACAAGTCACGCTCGAGAGTTAGCGAACGACTGCTCGCCGCCGAACGCGGCGCCGCGAAGGCGAGCGGGGCGACGATCAATCGCGAGCTCAGTCCTCCAAGGCAAGCTCGGCCGCATCGTGCCGTACCTGTTCCCCGTACCTCACCGGTAAGCGCCGGGCCGGGCAACGCGACTTCCGCGAGGCCTGGTCCCCCGCGCGCACGGCCGCGGGGCTCGTCGGACGTCTCCGGCACGACTTTCGCCGCACGGCCGTTCGGAACCTCGAGCAGGCTGGCGTGCCAAGGCTCGCAGGCCATGAAGATCACGGGACATCGTACGGAGGCGGTCTACCGGCGCTACGCGGTCGTCAGCGAGGCGGACCTCCGCGAGGCACTCCAGAAGCTCGACAGTTACATTTACGGTGACAGTCGCCGGGCGGCGCTTGACGACCGTCGTGTAAGTATGTAGATTTCTGGCCACGGACGATTAGCTCAGTTGGCAGAGCGCTGGCCTCACATGCCAGAGGTCACTGGTTCAAGTCCAGTATCGTCCACCACGCTAAATGCACAGATGGCCAGCGGTTTTTTCCGTTGGCCATCTTCTTTTCCTGTGGCTCGTGTGGGGCCCTGTTGTGCCCGTATTGGGTGGGGTTTGGGCACAACACTGGGCACAACAAAAAGAAAGGCCCGCCGCCTGCTTCGGAAATGTTTCGCCGGTGCTTGTCGCGCGTATCAGGGGCGCAGTAGCATGGTCCGCGAAGGAGGACGACATGGAATTCATACCGGTCGGGGTCGGGGACCTTCCCGTCTA
>JAHFDK010000291.1:3365-7412 GCA_023249095.1 Candidatus Rokuibacteriota bacterium
CCGCCTGCTTCGGAAATGTTTCGCCGGTGCTTGTCGCGCGTATCAGGGGCGCAGTAGCATGGTCCGCGAAGGAGGACGACATGGAATTCATACCGGTCGGGGTCGGGGACCTTCCCGTCTATCTGAAACACGACTTCATCCCCCTTGGCGGTGGGTACTCGGAGTGCCCCCATTGCTTCGCAATATTCGACATGCCGTCGGCCAGCGAGGAGCGGTGCCGCAAGCGGGAAGAAGAGTTGCGGAATTGGGGCGACCCCCTCCGCACCGACAGGTCGAACTGACCAGAGCCCGCGCGGTGCTTGTCCGGGGCCGGGGCGAAAGGGAAGCGCCCCCCGGCTCATACCCTCCCGTTCGCGCGATGATGTTCTGCGCGCCACTTTGGTTGCAAGGGGCCTGACGCACTCGATATGAAACCAGAACGCGTGTGGTTGTACGTTGTGGGAGGTATTGGGTTCTGGATCGTGGTGCCTCTCGCATGGGGCCTTGGCATGGGGTGGTGGTTTACGACACTGGATCAAATCGCAGACCTTCGAAGCTGGGAGGAATTCGCCAAGCAGACGGTTGGAGGGGTCGGGGCCGTCATCGGCCAGGTCGGCGGCGAGGCAGTTGGCCTTGTGATCATGTTCGGCCTGATCCTGTCAGTGCCAATCTCGCTCATAGTGGCGGCGATTCTTGGCATCCGTGCGCTCGTTCGTGTTGTGAAGCGCACCACTCGGCAGGCCAGGGTCAAGTAGACTATTCTACTCGCGGTACGATTGCACGGCGTCCAGGCCGGGGGACTCTGGTGCGCATTGTGACGTTCGGCTAGACTCCCCGCCAGCCGTCCCCAACCGAGGTGCCCATGCGGCTGATCGGGCTCGCAGTCATTCTCACGCTCAGCCTAACGTTTGCGCCGCTCGTGGGCGTGGCGCAGCAGACGAGGAGCGTGCCTCGGATCGGCATTCTCGATACGGCATCACTTAACGCTGCTAGTCCTGACGCTGCTAGTCCGTGCAGGAAGGCCCTAGACAGCTCATTTCGGCAACTCGGCTATGTCCCGGGCCAAAACATCATCCTGGAGTACAGGAGTTCGGGAGGGCAATTCGAGCGGCAGCGTCAACTTGCGGTCGAGTTGGTCCAGCAACCTGTGGACGTGATCATTGCCGGGCCGAACAACGCAATTTCTGCTGCGAGGGAGGCGACAAGTCGAGTCCCCATTGTCATGGCCTTCAGCAACAACCCGGTCGACAGGGGTTTCGTTCAGCACCTCGCCCGGCCTGGAGGTAATATCACAGGACTTTCGATAGATCCGGCCCCAGAGACCTCTCCTGGAAAACAGCTGTCCCTTCTTAAGGAGCTCATTCCGAGCCTGTCGCGAGTCGCAGTTATAAGTTCTACCGGGCCAACGTCCGGGAACTACATCCGAGGAGCCGAACGCCTCGCTGGCGACCTCGGTATCGCTGTCCAGTTGATCAGGATCGACTCGGTGGAAGGGTTTGAAGCCGCATTTACAGCGGCGCAGCGGAATCGCGCCGAAGCGGCGTATTTGCTCCCCTTGGCCCTGGCGTTCATTCATCGTCAGAAAGTCGCCGACCTTGCGATGAAATACCGGATGCCCACCATCTACTTTGTTCGTGACTTCGTTGACGTTGGTGGTCTGATGTCCTATGGTGTGACTCTCGCCGAGTTGTGCCGACGCCTACCCTCATACGTCGATAAGATCCTAAAGGGTGCCAAACCGGCTGATCTCCCCGTCGAGCTTCCAACGAAGCTCGAGTTGGTCATCAACCTCAAGACTGCGAAAGCCCTGGGACTCACGATCCCACAGACGATTCTCCTCCAGGCGGACCAGGTGATCGAGTAGCGCGTGCTCGACCAACGCGGCCAGCTCCTGCGAGCAGTCTTCGTCTGCTAGACTCCCGCCAACCACCCTCCACCGAGGTGCCCATGCGGTTGATCGGACTCGCGGTCGTTCTCGCTGTCAGTTTCGCTCTCGCGCCACTCGCAGCCGGGGCGCAGGCAGGGAAGGTCCCCCGAATAGGGGTCTTAGTAATATCGGCTGCGGCGCCTGGGCCCGGCAATCCGTTATTCACCGTCGGCGTGTTCCGACAGGGGCTACGGGAATTGGACTATGTAGAAGGACAGAACGTCGCGCTTGAGGTTCGATCCACGGATGGGAGACCGGACAGGCTCCCAGACCTCGCTGCCGAGCTGGTGCGTCTCAAGGTTGATGTCATCCTGGCGCCCAGTAACCCAGTCATCGCGGCAGCGCAGAAGGCAACCACGTCGATTCCTATTGTCATGTCGAATGCTACTGACCCTGTTGCCTCCGGCTTTGTGGCGAGCCTAGCGCGGCCGGGAGGCAACATCACGGGGCTGACCATCCAGTCTCCAGACGTCGCTGGCAAGGCTCTACAACTCTTCAAGGAGGCGGTTCCAGGCCATGCCCGAGTGGCCGTCCTCTGGGATCCCGCCTTCCCAGGCGGCCGACAACAACTCAGCGAGGTCGAGGCTGCCGCTAGGGCGCTGGGGGTGCAGCTTCAACTTGTGGAGACGCGAAGCCCCAGCGAGCTTGATGGCGCCTTCGCCGCGGTGACCAGAGACAGAGCGCGCGCAGCCTTCATCGCCGGAAGCGCAATGCAGTTTGGCGGCCGCGCCCGGATCGCGGAACTCGCGGTCAAACATCATCTGCCGACAATGTGCGTGTTGCGGGAGTATGTGGAGGCAGGTTGCCTCATCGGCTACGGTACGAGTCTCACGGATCAATTCAGGCGTGCCGCCTACTTCGTGGACCGGATCCTGAAAGGGGCCAAGCCCGCCGATCTTCCCGTGGAGCAGCCCACGAAGTTCTACTTCATCATCAACCTCAAGACTGCCAAGGCTCTGGGCCTGACGATCCCGCAGTCGTTCCTGGTGCGAGCAGACGAAGTTATCCAATGATGAACCGGCGCACGTTCCTCTGCGGACTCACGCTTGGGACGCTGGCCGCACCGCCCGCCGGAGAGGCGCAGCAGCCAGCGAAGACGTTTCGTATTGCTGTCCTGCTCCCTGGTAGGCCAGCCGATACGGCATCGTTAATCACAGTGTTTAGGCAGGATCTCCGCGACCTCGGCTATGTCGAGGGCCAGAATATTCTTTTAGAGCTTCGTTACGCCGAAACGCCAGACGCACTCGGCGACACAGCGATCGAGTTAACCCGTCTAAATATGGACGTCATCGTCGCCCCGACGACGACAGCCGCCGTCGCCTTGAAACGGGCGACCAGAACAATACCTATTGTCGTTGTGGTTGTGGGCGACCCTGTTCAGAGTGGACTTGTCGAGAGCTTGGCTCGGCCAGGTGGCAATCTAACGGGGAACGCCGTCCTCTACCCCGAACTGACCGTCAAGCAACTCGAGTTGTTAAAGGAGACGTCGTCTCGGCTGTCTCGCGTTCTGGTCTTGGGAAACTGGTCCAATCCATCTACCCCACCCATTTGGGATAGTCTGCAGTCGGCTTCGCCGGGTTTGAACGTGAGGCTCGACTCCGTCGACGTTCGCGCCCCAGAGGACTTCGGTACTGCACTGGAAGCCGCGATGCGACAAAGACCTGACGGTGTTCTTGCGCTGACTGACCCGTTTATTTTGTTTCGCGCTGCGCGCCTTGCGGAATTCGCGTTGATGAATAAACTCCCGTCAATCTCGTTCTTCCGCGAGTTCGCACTGGCCGGCGGCCTAATGTCGTACGGACCGAACCTTGTCGACCTCGCACGGCGTGCAACCTGGTACGTCGACAAAATTCTGAAGGGTGCCAAGCCAGCCGACCTGCCCGTCCAACAGCCAACGAAGTTCGACCTGGTAATCAACCTTAAGACGGCGAAAGCCCTTGGTCTGACGATCCCTCAGTCCATCCTGCTGCGGGCGGACCAGGTCATCGAGTAGCGTGCTCGATCACCGCGGCCAACTCCTGAGTGCGCGTTTCGGCCCATCGTGATCAGTCAGATCGGTCCATCGCGATCACCAGGATCGGTCGATCATGATCACCGAGATCGGCATCGTGATCACGCGGATCGGTCCATCGTGATCACCC
>JAHFDK010000057.1:0-19087 GCA_023249095.1 Candidatus Rokuibacteriota bacterium
CTGTAGCCATCGAGCCTCCTCGTTGGAGTGCCGTGAAGCGCATCGACACCGCTTCTATAGCACCCTCGAGAGACTCGGTGGCTCTTTTCTTTCATTTTTCGTGAATTATCCAGGCTAGGGGAGCGTCAGGAGCGAGCGCGTTAGGCTAGCGGCGGAGCGCGGGGGGAGGCAACAGGTCGAGGCGATGCGATGATGAACGCTGGTTCGCCGAGCTCGATGCCGGCGAGACGAGCCCACTGCGGCGCGGCGTCGGGGACCGGCGGTATTGCAATGGCACACGCACTGACGATCGAGACGACAGCATTGTCGAAGTCGTCGTCATCCCAATAACCGCCGATCCACGTCGGGTCGGGCGGCGACGCATAGGCCACGGGAACCAGGCCGAGGAGCAGCACCAAGAGGATGGCAAGCAAAACGGAACGGCTGTGACGCACGCCGTATGATGGCCCTGGCGGCGGGCGCCGGTCAAGCGTTACTCCGAGGTCCAGGGACGCGCCGCGCCGAGGGGTCTCCGCCCGCGCCTGCACGGCCGGCCAAGCTCAACGGAGGGGGTCCCATCGTCGCCACGGGCTTCATCAGGAGCGAATGAGCCGGCGCCAAGTTCTGGAGGGCCTCCACGCGTTCGAGCTGGCTCGCTAGCCGAGCCTTGATCTCGGGGGTGAGGGAGACGAGATGCCCCTCGTCGTTCTTCGTCGTGCCTGGGTCCAGATGCAGGGTACCCGCCTCGAGGTCGAGCTGAGACCTCGCTCCGCATCCGCCAGCCGTAGGTGTGGGCGATCGCCGCGGCCACCTGGAGATTCGCCGGCAGGTGCCGTCGCACCGCCTCGTACTGGGCGCGCTCGAAGAATCTTGAGCGCGGGCTCGCGGGTGGTCGTCGCGATCGAGGCCTTCTCCCCTTGCCTCCTGACCACGTAGGCGGTCGGCGCGCGCTCCGGCGCCAGCTTAGAGTTCGCGGCGACGCCGGTGCTCTCTCTCGGATCGGCCGGCCGCTGACGTAATGCAGATGCTCGAGCGCTCGCCGGCCTTCAGCGTCGGTCGGTAGAGATAGCCCATCACTGTTCTCCTCTCATCGCGGTTCTCCTTCGGCGACCGTGTCCGCAGGGAACTCGGAGCGCATGTGCTTCCAGACGATGAACTCCTCGCCGCTCCTGTCCCGTTGGATCCGTCCGCGCCACACTCCACCGTCGCGGTCCACGCCGATGGTGTTGTGGCCCTGAGCATCGAGCGGATCGCAGCGATCATCGGTTGCTCTCCGCCTTGTAAGCAAGCGAGATTCGGAAGGCGAAGCGATTCAGACAATGCCGTGGACCAGTACCGGGCCCGCCTCCTTCCATGCCGCGGCACATCTTGACATCCTCCAACTCTGCGCGGCGCGTAGCGACCATTTCGCGCAGCGTGTGATGCAGGTCAACCCCGCCACGTTGACAGAGGGGATTGTGGCAGTCGAGCCGCGTGACGCTTCCGAGCGTTTGCCACTCGTGGCTCTGCCCCGCTCCCGCTCCCTTTCCCTCTTCCAGCACTTTGACCACTAGCTGTTCGACTTCCGGATTCAGCTCTTTAAATGGTCGCTGCCAGCTCATCGCTATCATTTCCCTTCTGCCACGCCCCGGGCGGTGTTATCCAGCCGCCAGTGGGCGCCCTCGTCTCTTGCCCTGGCTGTTGCTTCTCCTGGCAACGAGACTCGCTTGGTCCGCAGCGATCATCGAATTGCAATACGGATCGCCTGCCCGCCTTGGGCATTGAGCACATCGTGGGCTATTCACCAGGCGCGCGGCCGCAGCGAACGCGCCAACCGCACCCTGCAAGACCCCTGCGGGTCCTGGTCCGCCGCCATCTCGACGGCCAGCCCTCCGTCTGGTACGGCGGCCGCTGCCTCGGCCGTTATGACCCAACCGGCCAGCCGCTCCTGGCGGCGTGAGCCCGTGCCGTTCATCGAGCGGCCAGCCTGCCTCACAGTCCGTCGTTCCAGCAGGGCGTCGAGCCCCACCCGGTTCCCTGTCCCCCACGAAGGCCGGTCGTCACCGCGATCTGTTGCCGGCCCCACTCACACTGCGCCTGGGTTCCGAAGGGGCCTTGGGTCGCGGCCGTCAGCACGCCGCCCGGGTGTTGGGAGACGACCATGAACCACCAGAACGCCACGACAGCCCCGCGCCTCACGAACCCGCTCTTGCCCATCGTCTCCTCCTCACCGGCTGAGTTCACCTCGGAATCATAGCGGTAAAAATGCCCTTGAGCGGCCCATCGTTCCTCCTCCGCGTGTGGGACCGAAGTCTTCCGCCGTCGCGACCCGGCCCGGCGCGCCTTCGCGGTCACCTCCGCCGAGACCCTTCGGCGGCGCTGCCGCCGGGTCGGGAGCGCGACGTATAATCCAGGCCAGAACCCGGCAAGGAGACGCCATGACGAAGCCTGAAGACCTTACCCCGGCCCACGTCGACGGTCGCGCGGCCGTCGTGAGACAGGACCTCGACAACGTGCTGCATCCGGTCGTCGCCCACCGCCAGCTCGAGGCAGAGCCGCTGGTGATCGTCGCGGGCCGCGGCTCGACCGTCGTCGACGCCGACGGCACCGAGTACCTCGACGGGATGGCCGGCCTCTGGTGCGTGAACATCGGTTACGGCCGCACGGAGCTGGCCGACGTCGCCGCGGCCCAGATGCGCACGCTGCCGTACTACCCGCACACGGCGATGAACGAGCCGGCAGCCCGGCTGGCCCAGCGCGTGAACGGACTGCTCGGCGGCGACAACCACGTCTACTTCGTCGCCTCGGGATCGGAAGCGAACGAGGCCGGCTTCAAGATCGCGCGGCAGTACACGAAGCACGAGAACCCCGGCCAGTACCGCTACAAGACGATCAGCCGCTACCTCGGCTATCACGGCACGACCCTCGCCACGCTCGCCGCCGGCGGGATGGGCGACCGGAAGATGAAGTTCGAGCCCCTCGGCGGCAACGATTTCGTCCACGTGGCGCCGCCTTACTGCTATCGCTGCCCCTTCGGGCTCACCTACCCGTCCTGCGAGCTCGCGTGCGTGAAGAACATCGAGGCGACGATCCAGGGCGAGGGGCCGGACACGGTGTCGACCGTCCTGGTGGAGCCGATCATGAGCGCGGTCGGGGTCGCGGTGCCGCCCGACGAGTACCTGCCCGAGGTCGCGGCCATCGCGAAGAAGTACGGGTGCCTCCTGCACATCGACGAGGTCATCAACGGCTTCGGCCGAACGGGCAAGATGTTCGCGCACCAGCATTACGGTGTCCGGCCCGATATCGTCGCGATCGCCAAGGGCATCGTGAGCGCCTACCTGCCCATCGCCGCCACCGTCGTCCGCAACGACGTGTTCAAGTCGTTCGTCGGCGAGCCGGCCGAGAATCGGCAGGTGTTCCAGATCTCGACGTACGGAGGCCATCCCGTGGCGGCCGCCGTCGCCAACCGCAACATCGAGATCATCCTGGAAGAGCGCCTGGTCGATCGCTCGGCCGAGAACGGCGCGTATCTGCTCGACGGGCTCCGTACGCTCGTGAAGCACCCCTGGGTCGGCGACGTCCGCGGCAAGGGGCTCTTCGCCGGTATCGAGCTCGTCCGGGACCGTCGCACGAAGGAGGCCGTGCCGGCCGACCGCATGAAGGGCGTGGTCGACTTCGCGCGGCGGAACGGTGTGATCGTCGGCCGCTCGGGCGGCGGCCGCCATCTGGGCAACACCGTCGTGCTCTCGCCGCCGCTGGTCATCACGCGGCCCGAGATCGACCGCGTCGTCACCGTCCTCGACAAAGCGATCGCCGAGATGGGCAGTGTGCTCTGAGCGAGCTGACAATGACGCTCCCGCGCTTTGGCCTGAACCGTTTCGACGCCCGCTCGGTCGACGCCTTCGCCGCCGACGTGCGGCGCGCGGAAGCCCTGGGCTGGGACGCGGCGTTCCAGCCGGACTCGCAGCTCCGACGCCGCGACACGTACGTCCTGATGGCGGCCGCCGCCCGCGTCACCGATCGCATCCTTCTTGCGACGCTGTTGTCGAATCCGGTGAACCGGCACCCGACCGTCACGGCGTCATCGATCGCGACGGTCGATGAGCTCGCGCCGGGGCGCACGCTGCTCGGCTGGGGCGTGGGCGACACCGCCGTGCGGCTGGCCGGGTTGCGGCCGGCACGCGTTCACGAGCTCGAGGCCAGCACGCGCTTGATGCGCGCGCTGCTCGACGGCCAGGCCGTCGACGTCGGTGCGCGCGAGCCGGCGCGCCTGCCGCACGCCCGTCCGGTGCCGATCTGGATCGCGGCCGGCGGCCCGCGGACGCTTCGCATGGCCGGCGGTGTCGCCGACGGCGTCTTCATCCGCGTCGGAGCTCATCAGGCGAACATCACGAAGTCGATCGAGGAGATCCGCGCCGGCGCGGCCTCAGCCGGACGCGACCCGGCGACGGTCCGCCTGGGTGCCGTGTTCCACACCGTCCTCGTGGAGGACCCCGGCCGGGCGCTCGTGATGGCCAAGTCCATTGCCGCTGGCTACTACGAGTACTCGCCGATGCTCTTCGAGCCGCCTCGTCTGAGTTGGCCGGGCCCGGATCCCGAGAAGCTCAAGCGCGAGCGACACGTCTTCCCGGACTTCCACCATGCGCCGGATCTGGAGGCAAGCGGCCGGGTCGTAGACTTCCTGCCAGAGGCCGCCGCCGACGCGTTCAGCTTGCGAGGCGGCCCCACCGAGATCAAGACGCAGCTACTCCACGTGCTCCGGTCGGCTCCCGCGAGCTTCGATTACGTCTGCTTGCACCCGATCCCGAACCCGACGATGCCGGACGACCCCGAGCGCGGCTTCATGGCGAGGGTCGCCCGCGAGGTGCTGCCGCCCGTGCGCGCCGCCCTCGGCACTCGCAGCTCAAAAGGAGCCTGAGCCATGGCAGCCAGTCCTCCCCCCGGCCTGAAGGTGAGGCAACGGCCTCCGGTCTCGGCCCGCTCCCCTCAGCCGGAGCTCCCGCCGCACCTCCAGAAATACGTCGCGACCGGAGAGACGCTGGTGGCCGAGCCGTTCAAAGGCATCACGGCGGACGGGAGCGTGATCCCGAAACTCTTCTCGATCGAGAAGACCGGCGTTTCCACCCGGCCGGTCACGGACGCCGCCCAGGCGCTCCTGGACTCGCTGAGCGCCGAGCAGCGGGCGCGGGCGCTCTTTGCACTGGACACCGACGCGTGGCGCCGCTGGAGCAACATCCACCCCTACCTCATGCGGCACGGCCTGCCGCTCGAGGAGATGAACGGGGCGCAGCGAGACCGCGCGCTCGCGCTGCTCCGAGAGAGTCTGAGCGCCGACGGGTTCCAGACGGCGCGCGACGTCATGAGGCTCAACGACTTCATCGGGATGATCACCGGCAGTCATACGGAATACGGCGAGTGGGTCTACTGGCTCACCGTGATGGGGACGCCGTCGACGGACGAGCCGTGGGGCTGGCAGATCGACGGCCATCATCTGATCGTCAACTGCTTCGTCCTCGGCGATCAGATCGTGATGACCCCGATGTTCATGGGGTCGGAGCCCGTGGCGGCCGACGAGGGACCGTACGCGGGCACGCGAGTGTTCCAGGCCGAAGAGCGGCAGGGGCTGGCGCTCATGCGCGCACTCGCGCCAGAGCAGCGCAGGCGCACGGTCATCGCGACCGAGCTTCCCGGCGAGGTGTTCACCGCAGCGTTCCGTGACAACTTCGAGATGAAGTACGAGGGTATCCGCTCCGGCGATCTCTCGAGCGCCCAGCAGAGCCTACTGCTCGACGTGCTGGAGACCTACGTCGGCCGCATCCGGCCCGGCCACGCCGGGGTGAGGCTAGCCGAGGTGAAGCGGCACCTGGCGGACACCCACTTCGCGTGGATGGGCAGCTCGGACGAGGACAGCGTGTTCTACTACCGGGTCCACAGCCCCGTCATTCTGATCGAGTTCGACCATCAGCGCGGGATCGCCTTCGACAACGACGCGCCGTCACGTCACCACATCCACACGGTGGTCCGCACGCCGAACGGAAACGACTACGGCCGGGATCTGCTTCGCCAACACCACGCGCGGTTCGACCACGCGCACCCGGGTCACCGTCACTGACGGCGCGGCTGCTCAGGTGCGGTAGGAGGGATCGGTGCGATCGAGGCGCCGGAGCAGCCCCGGCCAGATCAGCTTTCCGCGATCACGAGGCCTGACCGCGGCGCCTGCCTGCGCGTAGGCCCCGTCGAGGACTTCCTTGGGCACGGGGATCAGCTCTCCGCCGCCGGACTGGGCGCGCACCTGGATCGCGCACGACGCCTCGAGGAAGTACATCGCCATGAAGGCATCAGCGACCGTCTCGCCCACCGTCAGCAGGCCGTGGTTGCGGAGAATCAGGTGAATGTGGTCGCCGAGGTCGGCGACCAGCCGCGGCTTCTCGTCGTCGCGCGTCGCCACGCCCTCGAAGTCGTGATACCCGAGGCTCGGCAGCACCGACATGGAATGCTGCGAGATCGGGAGCAGTCCCGCCCGCTGCGTCGACACGGCGATTCCGCTCACGGTATGTGTGTGCAGCACGCACCGGGCATCGTGCCGCGCGGCGTGGATGGCGCTGTGGATCACGAAACCGGCGCGGTTCACCGGAAATGGCCCTTCATCGAGCTGTTTGCCGTCGAGGTCGACCTTCACGAGGCTCGAGGCCGTGATCTCGTCGAAGAACATCCCGTACGGATTGATCAAGAACTGGTCGTCGGCGCCCGGCACCCGCACCGTGATGTGCGTGAAGACCAGGTCCTCCCAGCCGTAGCGCACTACCAGCCGATAGCAGGCGGCCAGATCGACGCGCACGGCCCACTCTTCCGGCGAGACATTGTCGCGGAGCATAAGATCCTTTCGCTCGGATCGAGCTGCGGGTTCGCCTATCGCAGGTTGTAGAGTCTCGCCACGTTGTCGCACGTGATCTTGCGCTGCACGTGCTCGGGCAGACCGCCCAGGTTCTTCTCGAGCGTGCTGCGCGAGTTCGGCCAGATGCAGTCGGGATGCGGATAGTCCGCGCCCCAGATGATGTTGTCCTCGCCGATCAGCGGAATGATCGGCTCGAGGTACTGATCTTGCTGATAGGTGACGTAGCCCTGGCGGCGGAAGTAGTCGCTCGGCTTCATGGAAAAGCCGAGGGCCCGGGCCCGATCCATGTATTCCGTGTCGCAGCGGTCGAACACGTAGGGAAGCCACGTCACGCCCGATTCGCCCAGTACGAAGTTGAAGTCCGGGTACTTCTCGCAGGCGCCCGAGGCCAGCAACGACACGAGAACCTCCATCGTGTCGAGCTGGAAGAGAGACGAGCGCACGAGCCGCCACTGGGTCAGGTACTCCTTCTCCATCTCGGGGGTGTCCGGAGCCCGCAGCGCCTTGAAGCCTGTCGAATGGAACGCGATCGGGAACCGGCACTCGGCCGCGGCTTCCCAGAGTGGATACCAGCCGTGATGGTAGAGCGGCGGCGACATGCGCTTGAACGAAAGGTCCCCGCCCCGGAGCCCCATCTTCGCGCACCGGCGTACCTCGGCGGCGGCCTCGGCGGGATCGGTGTTGGGGATGATCGCGAGCGGGAAGACCCGCTTGGGGTCCGAGCGCTTCGCGAAGTCGGCGGCCCAGTCGTTGTAGGTCTTGTCCGCCCAGGCGCGGATCGACGCGTCGGCGATCAGGTCGTTGATCATCAAGCAGCCGTAGACGATCTCGGCGTCGATCCCGTCGCGGTCCAGGTCGGCCAACCGAAGCTCGGGCGTGGTGGGTCGCGGCCGGGCGCCCGGGCGATAGTCCCACTCGAAGCCGAGATCCTTCATCTCGTCGATGTGGCCGAACATCCCCCGCTGGTACTTGAGGAACCCCGGTCCCACCCCGTTCCACATCCCCTTGTCCTGCGCGTCCACGAACCAGTGAAGGCCGTCCTCAAGCTCCTCCACGCGCGGGACGAGGAGTTTCCACTTCCCCGGCGCCTGCGACGACCAGAGGTCCGGCGGCAGGTAGGTCAGGTCGATGTGGTTGTCGCCGGAGATGAGCTTGTAGGGCATGGCGTCTCCTCTGTCCTCAGCCTCGTCGGAGTTTCGGATCCCACGCGTCCCGCAGCGTATCACCGAAGAGGTTGAAGCCCAACACCGCCAGGCTGATCGCCAGGCCCGGAAAGATCGCGAGCCACGGGGCCTGCTCCATGAACGCGCGGCCCGTGCTGCTCAGCATCAAGCCCCAGGACGGCGTGGGCGGCTGGGTCCCCAGGCCGAGGAAGCTCAGCGTCGCTTCGATCAGGATGGCGTTGCCGAGCCAGATCGACGCGATGATGAGGATGGGCGCGGTCACGTTGGGGAGGATGTGGGTGACCAGGATGCGCGGCTGCCGGCAGCCGAGGGCCTCCGCCGCCTCGACGTAGCGGTTCTGCTTCGCCGAGAGCACCGCGCCGCGGACGATGCGCGAGTTACCGGGAATGATCACCACGGCGATCGCCAGCATCGCATTCGTCGTGCTGGGCTTCAGTACCGACACGATCGCGAGCGCCAGCATCAACCCCGGAATCGCCTGGACCGCGTCCATGACGCGCTGGAGGATGAGATCGAGGCGACCCTCCCAGTAGCCACACGCCAGGCCGATGATCATACCGGCGAACGTTCCGAGCCCGACGGCGAGAAGCCCGACCCACAGCGAGATGCGGGCGCCGTGAATGACGCGACTGAACACGTCACGGCCGATGTCGTCGGTGCCGAAGAGGTGCGCCCGGCTCGGTGGCGCCAGCCGGATCTCCGGCTGCGTCTCCAGCGGATCGTACGGCGCCAGGACGTCGGCGAAGATGGCGGTGAGCACCAGGATCGAAAGGACCGCGGCGGATGCAAGGCCGAGCGGTTTGCGCTTGAGCACCCTCCACAGGGCCCGCGCCCGACCGGGCATCGCCCCGCTCGCTGGCGCGTCCATGGCCGCCACCGAGGCGGTCGCCGGCGTCATCGGCACTTCCAGGTTCAGCCGACCGGGTTCAGCGCTCGCGGGCGGGCTCATCGATAGCGGATCCGCGGGTCGAGCCACGCGTACGTGAGGTCCACCAGGAGGTTGAGCGTGACCAGGACCCCCGCGACCAGCATGACGTTGGTCTGGACGACGGGATAGTCGCGGTACAGGATCGCCTCGACGGTCAGCCGGCCCATGCCCGGCAGCGCGAAGATCGTCTCCACGACCACGGTGCCGGCCAGGAGCGTGCCGAGCTGCCCGCCAACGATGGTCACCACGGGGATCAGCGCGTTCTTCAACGCGTGCTTGTAGACCACCATGCGCCCGGCGAGGCCCTTCGCCCAGGCGGTGCGCACGTAGTCCTCCCGCAGCACCTCGAGCACCGTCGAACGGGTCATGCGCATCGTGGCCGCCGACAGGCGGTAGCCGAGCACCGCCGCCGGCAGCAAGAACTGCTGGAGGTTCCGCCACGGATCGTCCCAGATGCTCACGTACCCGATGGGCGGCATCCAGCGGAACCAGATCGCCGCGAAGGTGATGACGAGCGTGCCGAGCCAGAAATCGGGGAACGAGAGGCCGGAGACGGCGACCACCCGCCCGACGTAGTCCGCGGGCTTGTCCTGCCGCGTGGCGGAGAGCACGCCGACGGGAATCGCGATGGCCAGCCCCAGGATCAGCGCCAGCGTCGCCAGCTCCAGCGTGACTGGGATGGACTTCCTCAGCGCCACCGGGATGGGTTCGTTCGTGAAGATCGAGTCGCCGGGGCTGAGACTCACCATCTGCCAGACCCAGATGAGGTACTGCTCGTGATAGGGCCGGTCGAGGCCGAGATCCTTGCGAAGCTTCTTCAGCTCGCGCTCGCCCACGTTGCCGGACTCGCCCATCAACGCCACGAGCGCGTCGCCCGGCATCACGCGCATCAGCCCGAAGACGATCAGCGAAGAAATGATCAGGACCGGAATCGCGAGCAGAAGGCGGCGGATCACGTACTTATGCATGGGCGCGTGCTCGCTCTCGGTCCCCGAGACCTCCGGCCGCTCCGCTACTTATCGATCCAGAGCCGGGCGATGGTCGGCGAGCCGTACCCGAAGGTGCCTCGCAGAACGCCGCTGGCCACGTTTCTCAGGTGCGGCTGGGAGAGCACGAATTGGGTGCCCCAGGGCATCCACATCCGCAGCACCTGGTCGTACTCCCGGTCCACGATCCTCCTGGCCGTCGCGCGCTGCTCAGCCTGGCCGGGCGTCTGCCTGAGCTTGGAAGTCAGCTCGTCGATGACCGGATCGTTGACCTTGAAGAAGTTCTTCGTGGACTTCGAGTGCATGTACACGTACGCCCGCTCGTCAAGGCCCACCGCGTGTCCGGACTGGAAGCCCCAGGCCATCCCGTCCCACTTGCCCTCGACGTAACGCCCGTAGTAGCCCGTGTAGTCGAGCTTGCTGATCTTGACGCTGATATTGAGGTTCTTCTTGAGCTCCTGTTGGACGAGCTGGATCTGGGACGTCATCTGCGGGTTGTACTCGTAGTAGAACAGCGTCGTCTCGAAGCCGTTCGGGTGACCGGCCTCGGCCAAGAGCTTCTTCGCCTCGGCGGGCCGGTACTGCCACCACGGACCGAGGTCCTTCATCGTCGGCGGCGTGTCCTGGTAGTAGTTGTACGGCACGCCACAGCCGAGCAGGCCGTGACCCTCGAACACCGTGTCCACCTGCTTCTGGCGGTCGATGGCCATCGAGACGGCGCGGCGGACCCGCACGTCGTTGAACGGCGGCCGGTCCTGGGCCAACGCCACGCCGAACGGCGTCAGCGTGAACGGGACCGCCTGCACGACGGCGCTGGGATTCGTCTTGCGGACGGCCTCCACCTCGGACAGGCTCTGGACCGCCAGGAAGTCGCTCTGGCCGGTGCGGAACGCCGCCGTGCGGGTGGCGGAGTCCGGCGTCGACAGGATGACGTACTCGTCGACGTAGGGACGACCCGTGTCGAAATAGTCGGGGTTGCGCTGGAGCACAATGCGCACCTTGCGAGTGTGCTCCTTGAGGATGTAGGGCCCGGTGCCGATCAGACGCTTCTTGAGGTCGCCGTCCTCCTCGAGGACCTCGCGCGAGAAGATCACGGCGACCGGTTCGGCGACGTTCTGCGGGAACAGCGCGTTGGGCGTCTTCAGGTGGACGCGCAGGGTATGCGTGTCGGGCGTCTCCATGCCCTCGATTTCCTGGAACGTGAACGTCTGCACGCCCTCCTTCGCGTAGGCCTCGAAGCAGTACTTGACGTCGACGGCGGTGAGCTCGCGCCCTTTGAGCGGCGGCACGTTGTGCCACTTGACGCCCCGGCGCAGCTTGAACGTCCACACGCGCTGGTCGGGGCTCCCCTGCCAGGACTCGGCGAGGTCTCCCTTGAGGCTCAGGTCGGTGTAGCCGGTCGCCTCGTCCGCAAACACATGGCGCAGGAGGCGATTGCTGGTGAGCCCGGCGAACTGGAATAGCCCGATGGATTGGGTGAGCCGCGGGTCGATCACCGGGGGGTCCCAGGCCGAGGCCCGGGTGAGGACCCCGCCCCGCTTCGGCGGCTTGGTGCTCGCCGGGATCCAGTCGGGGTACGGTGATGTGCTCTGTGCGGAAGCGCGCGCGCCAGGGATACCAGCGGTGAGGACCGCCGTGCCGACGGCCGCGCGTGTGAGAAATTCGCGTCGATTCACCTGCGTGGGCATCCTGGCTCTCCTTCCGAGATCCTTGCTCATCGGGCCTCGCCCCTCGCGCGCCCTGCTACTTATCGATCCAGAGCCGGGCGATGATCGGCGAGCCATACCCGATGGTGCCGCGCAGGACGCCGCCGGCCATGTTTCTCAGGTGCGGCTGGAAGAGCACGAAGTTGGCGCCGAAGGGCATCCACATCCGCAGCACCTGGTCGTACTCCCGGTCCACGATCCTCCTGGCGGTCGCGCGCTGCTCGGCCCGGTCGGGCGTCTGCCTGAGCTTCACGGTCAGCTCGTCGATGACCGGATCGTTGACGCGGAAGAAGTTCTTCGTGGACTTCGAGTGCATGTACACGTACGTCCGTTCGTCGAGGCCCACCGCGTGTCCGGACTGGAAACCCCAGGCCATCCCGTCCCACTTGCCCTCGACGTAGCGCCCGTAATAGCCCGTGTAGTCGAGCTTGCTGATCTTGACGTTGATGTTGAGGTTCTTCTTGAGCTCCTGCTGCACGAGCTGCACCTGCGAGGTCATTTGCGGGAAGTACTCGTAGTAGAACAGCGTCGTCTCGAAGCCGTTCGGGTGACCGGCCTCGGCCAAGAGCTTCTTCGCCTCGGCGGGCCGGTACTGCCACCAGGGGCCGAGGTCCTTCGCCGTCGGCTTCGCGTCCTGGTAGTAGATCCACGGCACGCCCGAGGTGACGATGCCGTGGCCCTCGTACACCGTGTCCACCTGCTTCTGGCGGTCGATGGCCATCGAGAGGGCGCGGCGGACGCGCACGTCGTTGAACGGCGGCCGGTCCTGGGCCAGCGCCAGCCCGAACGGCGTTATCGCGGGCGTGAGCGTCTGCACGACGGCGGTGGGATTCGTCTTGCGGACGGCCTCCACCTCGGCCGCGCCCTGCACCGCCAGGAAGTCGCTCTGGCCGGTGCGGAACGCCGCCGTGCGGGTGGCGGAGTCCGGCGTCGACAGGATGACGTACTCATCGACGTAGGGGCGACCCGTGTCGAAGTAGTCGGGGTTGCGCTGGAGCACAACGCGCACCTTGCGAGTGTGCTCCTTGAGGATATAGGGTCCGGTGCCGATCAGGCGCTTCTTGAGGTCGCCGTCCTCCTCGAGGACCTCGCGCGAGAAGATCACGGTGACGGATTCGGCGACGTTCTGCGGGAACAGCGCATTGGGCGTCTTCAGGTGGACGCGCAGGGTATGCGTGTCGGGCGTCTCCATGCCCTCGATTTCCTGGAACGTGAACGTCTGCACGCCCTCCTTCGCGTAGGCCTCGAAGCAGTACTTGACGTCAGCGGCGGTGAGCTCGCGCCCCTTGAGCGGCGGCACGTTGTGCCACTTGACGCCCCGGCGCAGCTTGAACGTCCACACGCGCTGGTCGGGGCTCCCCTGCCAGGACTCGGCGAGGTCTCCCTTAAGGGTCAGATCGTTGTAGCCGGTCGCCTCGTCGGCAAACGCATAACGCAGGAGGCGATTGCTGGTGAGCCCGGCGAACTGGAACAGCCCGACGGATTGGGTGAGCCGCGGGTCGATCACCGGGGGATCCCAGGCCGAGGCCCGGGTGAGAACCCCGCCCCGCTTGGGCGGCTTGGGGCTCGCCGGAATCCAGTCGGGGTACGGTGAGGCGGCGGAGGCTCTCTTCCGACCAGAGCCAACGGCCAGCGTGGTCATCCCGGCGGTAGTCCAGCCGGCGCGCTTGAGGAAATCACGTCGTGTCACGCCGCGGCGAGTGGTCTGGCGAGGGTCGGTAGCGGGCATCGAGGTTCTCCTCCCTGTCCGGACATTCGACGAAGGGAAAACACCGGCCTCGAGTGCGGCGAACCTCCCATACGCACCGAGTGAAGTCAAGGGAATGATGCTATCCTCGGCGCATCGCGAGCAGTCGAAAACAATCATCCCTTCCGGGGAGGTAGATCGAATATGGCGCCCCCGCATGCACGTATCGCCCTGTTGCTCACATCGGCCATCCTCATGCTGGGAACGATCCAGGAAGCCGCCGGTCAGGCGGCTCCGGCGGGAGAAGTGATCATCGCCTGGCACGTCACGATCGCTCCCACCTGGTTCGACCCGTCCTCCGCTCCGCCCCAGATCACGCCCTTCGGCACGCTCTACGCCATCCATGACGCGCTCGCTCGGCCGATGCCGAACCAGAAGATGGGCGCGAGCCTGGCGGAGTCGTGGACGGAGAGCCCGGACGGGCTCGTATACGAGTTCAAGCTGCGCCGCGGGCTCAAGTTCCACAACGGCGACCCCGTCACCGCCGAGGATGTGAAGTTCAGCTTCGAGCGTTACAAGGGGGCGGGCGCCAAGGAGTTCCAGTCGCGCGTCAAACAGGTGGAGATCGTCGATCCGCTCACCGTGCGCTTTCGGCTGAACGCGGCCTGGCCGGACTTCATGACCTTCTACGGGACGACGGCCACCGGCGCCGGGATCGTCGTCCCCAAGAAATACATGACGCAGGTCGGGGACGATGGGTTCAGGAAGCATCCGATCGGCGCCGGGCCCTACAAGTTCGTGAGCCACACGCCGGGCGTGGAGGTGGTGCTGGAAGCTTACACGGGATACTGGCGGCGTGTGCCCAACGTGAAGCGGCTTGTCTTGAAATCCGTGCCCGAAGTCGGCACGCGCCTGGCCATGCTGAAGACCGGAGAGGCGGACATCGCGGTCGCGCTGGACGGCCCCGAGGGCCTGGAAGTGAGGCGCGACCCGCGCCTGCAGCTCGTGTCGTCGCGGCACGCGTCGATCTTCTGGATCGAGTTCGCCGAGCAGTGGGACCCGAAGTCTCCGTGGCATGACAAACGCATGCGGCAGGCGGTCAACTTCGCGCTCGATCGCAAGACCACGAACGAGGCCGCCTGTCTTGGCTTCTGCCCGCCGGCCGGGGTCATCGTGCCCCGCGTCATGGATTTCGCGTTGCAGGTCGAGCCCCCGCCCTACGACCCGCAGAAGGCGAAGCAGCTGCTCACCGAGGCCGGCTATCCCAATGGGCTCGACGCCGGGGACTTCGTGGCGATTCCCGGGTTCCCCACGGTGGCGGAGGCCACGTTGAACTACCTCAACGCGGTGGGGATCCGGATGAAGATGCGGCCGATGGAGCGCGCGACGTTCTACGCCACGTGGCGCGAGAAGAAGCTCCGCGGGCTGTTCATGACCGCGGTCGGGAACTCCGGCAACGCGGCCAGCCGCGTGGCGGAGTTCATCAGCTCCAAGGGAGCCTACGCCTACGGCGGGTATCCCGACATCGACGATCTGGCTCAGCAGCAGTCCGGTGAGCGCGACGTGAAGAAGCGCGAGGCGCTGCTCCACCGGATCCAGCAGCTGACCATCGACCGGGCGATGTTCGCGCCGATCATGGACCTGCGGGCACTGATGGGCGTCGGGCCGCGCATGGCCGACCACACGATCAACCTCGTTCCAATGACGGTCTGGCCGTCCTACGAGGACATGCGCGTCAAGAACCAGTAGGAGTCGAGTAACATCCCCCTGCAGGGAGGACACCCATGACCATCGATCGTTACGTCAAGACCGTGCTGACCGTCATCGCCGTGGCGCTCGTCGTGATCGCCGCGCGCCCTTGGCTCCCCGAGTCCGGCTGGCCCGACGCGCTCCGGATGGCGCCGGCGCAGGCTCAGTCCATGCAGGTCAGGGAGGCCACCATCCCCAAGGCGTGGGGGAAGTTCATGACCTATAACAGCGGCAATCTGCTCCTCGAGGGGCCCGATCGCTCGCTGCGCATCGTCGACCTGGACGGAAAGCCGCCCGAGTTCCCCAAGATGAAGTGGATCATCAAGTTCGAGTAGGACGGGTCGCGCCGACGGCGCCGACGTTGAAGTCCGGGAACCGAGCGCGCATCGCGGCGATGTCGGGCAAGACCGCGATCTCGACGAAGCCCGCCGCGTCCATGGCTCCCCGCCACTGCTCGGGAGTGAGAAACCCACCGTTGGGGCGGTAGGTCGGGTGCAGCACTGGGGACCGGAATGTCTCCATCAGGTTGAAGATGAACTCGACGTAGATCGCCTGGGCGGGCGTCGTGCGAATGCACTCGGAGACGACGAGACGGCCGCCCGGCGCCAGCACTTCGAAGATCTCGCGAAGCGTGAAGTGGAGGTCGCGCGCCACGTGCAGCGTGTTCACGGCGTAGACCAGTGACGCGCTCCGGGGCGCGACCCCCTGCTTTTCGAACGGCAGGTTCATGTCCAGCGCCCCGAACTTCAGGAATGACGCGTCCGGGAACCGCGCCTGTAATGCGTGCTGGCCCCGCCGCAGGAAGGCGGGAACGAGCTCGGTGAAGCGGTATTCGTCGATCTCCGGCCACCGGCCCTCGCGCCGCAGTCCTTCGAGGAGAGCGGCGGCACCGCTGCCGAGCCCGCCTCCGAGCTCGACGATGACGAGCCGAGTCGGCGGCATCCATTCCTCCGCCGCGCCGGCGCCGACGAGATTGTTCACGGCGTAAAGGGGGTTGGCGTTCGAGAAAAAGTCCACCCACAGCCGCAGGCGGCTCGGTGAGAAGAGGATCTCTTCGCCGGTGCGCTCGCCGCGCAGGAACGCCGGATAGTCCTGGGCGACCGTCTCGGCCAGGACATAGGACGGCAGCCAGGCGGCATCCTCGCGTCGCTGCTCTTCACGTACCGCCCCGGGATCCAGCTCCGGGACCCCCGCGTGAAGTCGAAAGCGCGGCCGGCCTGGGCCGTCGGTCCGCTCGAGGATCCCGCGGTGGCTGAGTCGTCGCAGGATCCAATCGACCGGCGCGCGCGCGCCCGCGGGCTCGAGGCCGGCGCGGGCCATGATCTCGTCAGACGTGCCCGGCGCTCCGCCGACCGCCGCCGCGAGCCCGCTCGCGCGGAACACCGAGAACACGAGACGATGGACGAACTCGTCGTACAGGCGAGCGGAGCGAACGAACGAGGCGGTGAACGGCGCCCTGACCCGAGCGGGCAGAACCTCGGCCAGCGCCCCGGCCATCTCGTGGGCATCCCCGACGTCGATGATTTCCCTAACCGCCATGACGGCGCGCGGGTCCTCTCGACGTGCTCACGCCCCGAACGGGTTCCAGATGTCGAAAAAGTTGAACCACTGCGTCGGCTTCTGCGCGACGAGTCGCTCGAGCATGGCCACCCAGACCCGAAGGGCGTCCTCTTCGCCTCCGCGCACGATCGTCATGGGCTCCAGCACTCTGAGGGCATAACGACCGTCGCCGTCGAGCGTGCAGAACGCGGGCACGAGGGGAACGGCCGCGGCCCGCGCGAGCTGGAAGGGGCCGATCGGGAACGGCGCCTGATGCCCGAAGAACGGTACCGAGACGTCGCCCCGGTTGCCGAGCGCGCGGTCTCCCTGCAGGGCGACCGACTCGCCGCGTCGCAGCGCCGCCATCAGGGCCAGCGAGACCGTCGGGTGCGAACGGGGCACGAAGCGAACGCCGCCGCCGCCGCGACGTAACCAGCGCTCCAGAACGCGCGCCTCCTCTACCGCCACCACCACGTGGGTCGTGCTCGCGGAACGCTGAGCCAGGATGCGACCCGCCAGCTCCCAGTTGCCGATGTGGGCCGTGAGCGAGACCACCGCTCCGTCCAACCCGTGCAGGCGCTCGACGCCCCTCATGGCTCCCACGTACGCGCCGAGTCGAGCCGGCCGGCGGCTCGCCGAGATCAGGTCGCTGAAGCACATGGCGAACTCGCCGAAGACCTCGACGGTGAGCTCATCGAGCCGCCGGCCGGTCGCTCCGGTCATGACACCCAGGGTCTTTTGGACCACGGCGCGCTCGCCCGGCAAGAACGAGAGCGCGAGGTGGCCGACACGGCGGGCCAGCCCGAGGCGCACCCGACGCGGCAGCCATCCCAACGCCGCCGTCAGGCGGTAGAGCTCCACGCGGTTGTACGGATGGGCGTACCATCGCGGCGGCAGTCCCTGACTCACCCGATCTTCGCGTTGGGGCGATGGTATGAGCGGGTTGTCCATAGTCCGGGAGACCGAGTGCAGTCTAACCAGCCCCGGCGCGCGAGACAAGGTACGATGAGGCAGGTCGATGACGCGCGTCCTGATCCTCACGGCCAGCTACGGTTCGGGCCACAACGCCGCCGCCCGCAGTCTCGCCGCCGCCTTCGAGCGCGAGCGGACCGCCGTTACCGTCGTGGACCATTTTCGCGAGCTGGTCCATCCCCTCTTCGATCGCGCGAGCCGGACGCTCTATCACGGGCTCTTGAGGCGGGCGCCCTTCCTGTGGGGTGTGGGCTACTCGCTCGGCGACTGGATGGCGAGCGACTCCTTCCTGACGCTCGGGGTGACGCGTCTCGGCACCAAGCGGCTCGCCGCTCTGCTCGATCGGCTGGCGCCCGACGTCGTCGTCACGGTCCACGCGACCCCCGCGGCGGCGATGTCGTCGCTGGCCCGGCTGGGGACCCGCGTGCCGCCCCATACGACGGTCGTCACGGACTTCGTCGCGCACAGCCAGTGGATCGCGCCCCACGTCGACCGCTACTGCGTCGCCGCCGACGAGGTGCGTCACGAGTACATCGCACGCGGCATTCCGGAAGAGCGCATCGTCGTGACCGGCGTACCCGTGCGCTCCGAGTTTGCCGAGCCCGCCGACCCGGCCGCGGCGCGCGAGGCCCTGGGACTCTCACCTGCGATGCCGGTCGTCCTCGCGATGGCCGGCTCGCAGGGCGGAGTCGGCCGTCTTCCCGACGTCGCCCACGTCCTTCGCGCGATGCGCCGGCCGCTCCAGGGGCTCGTCCTCACTGGCCACGACGCGGGCCTCCGGACAGCGCTCGCGCACCTGACGGACGGCACGGCAATCCGCACACTCGGCTATGTCGAGGACGTCCGACGCCTCATGGCCGCGGCGGACCTGCTCGTGACCAAGGCCGGAGGGATGACGCTCGCGGAGGCGATGGCGGCCGAGACCCCGCTCCTCCTGTACGGCTCGCTCCCCGGGCAGGAGCGACGGAACGAACGATTCGCCGCGCGAGCGGGGATCGCGCTCGTCGCGCGCATGCGCTCGGAGCTGACGCCGCTCCTCGAACACGCGCTCAGCGAGCCGGACCTGCTCGAGCACCAGCGCACGAGAATGCGTCGGCTCCGGCGTCCGGACGCGACCCGACGGATCGTCAGCGCCGTGCTCGAGCGCGGCGTCCCGGCGCGATGATTCTCGGGCGGCTCGCGGTCGGGGCGGCCGCAGCCTGGGCCGCGTACACGTGGGGCGCACACCTGGTCACGCCCGGCTGCGTCTGGCGCGGCCCGGCGACGCGCCGCCGCATCGCGCTCACCTTCGACGACGGCCCGGATCCGATCTGGAGCGAGCGGATCCTCGAGCTCCTGGCCCGGCGCGAGGTTCGCGCCTCCTTCTTCCTGGTCGGCGAGCGCGCGGCGCAGGCGCCCGAGACCGTGCGCCGGATCGCGGCGGCCGATCACGAGATTGGCAGTCACGGCTGGTCCCACCGGAGCCTCTGGCTCTGCGGGCCCC
>JAHFDK010000057.1:19187-27057 GCA_023249095.1 Candidatus Rokuibacteriota bacterium
CAGCCGCCGCCTGCACAGCGCAGCGTCCTGCACCATCTCCTTGACGAAGCCGAAGATCTTCCGGGGACGGAAGTAAAAGCGCCGGTAGAAGCTTTCGACCGAGGCGAAGATCTCCGTCCGCGACAGGTGCGGGTAGCCAAGCACGCTGGCCTGCACGCCTCCGGCGTCCACGAGGTCGGTCTCCTGGAGCCAGCCGTGGTCGAGCGCCTCCTGGTAGAGGGCCGTCCCCGGGTACGGCGCCGCGAGTGAGACCTGGAGCGAGTCGGGATCGATCTCGCGGGCGAAGCGGATCGTCTCCTCGATCGTCTCGCGCGTCTCGCCCGGCAGTCCCATGATGAAGGTGCCGTGGATCTTGATCCCGAGCGCCTTGGCGTTCCGGGTGAACTCACGGGCGACATCGAGGCGGATCCCCTTCTTCACCTGGTTGAGGATCGCCTGGCTGCCGGACTCGTAGCCGACCAGCAGCAGCCTGAGCCCGTTGTCCCGGAGAACCTCGAGGGTGGAACGCGGCACGTTCGCCTTGGCGTTGCACGACCACGTGACACCGAGCCGGCCGAGCCCCCGGGCGATCGCCTCGGCGCGCGGCAGGTCGTCGGTGAACGTGTCGTCGTCGAAGAAGTACTCCTTCACGGTCGGGAAGTGGTGCCTGGCCCGCGCGATCTCGGCAACGACGTGCTCGACGGACCGTGTGCGGTACCGATGGCCGCCCACGGTCTGGGGCCAGAGACAGAAGGTGCACCTGGAGCGACAACCCCGTCCGGTGTAGAGCGACACGTACGGATGCAGCAGGTAGCCGATGAAGTACTGCTCGATTATCAGATCGCGATGGTAGACGTCCACGACGAACGGCAGGGCGTCCATGTTCTCGAGCGGCGAACGCTCCGGTGACCGCTCGTAGTGCCCGTTCACCCGGTAGCTGAGCCCGGCCACCGCCGGGAGGGGCCGGCCCTGGGCGATCTCCTGGATGGTGAAGTCGAACTCGTTGCCCGCGACGAACTCGATCGCCGGCGACGCGGCGAGTGCGCGCTCGCGCTGGACGGCGACGTGCGCGCCGACGAACCCGATCCGCAGCCGCGGGCTCTCCCGCTTGAGCGCTTCAGCGACGCGAACGTCGTGGGCGAACGACGCCGCGCTCGTGTGGAGCACGGCCAGATCGTACTCTCGCGCGAGCGGCACCACGTCGTCGAGCGTGAGCCCAGCCGGGGGCGCGTCGACGAGGCGGCTCCCGGGCACAAGCGCCGCGGGCTGCGCCAGCCACGTCGGGTACCAGAACGAGCGGATCTCTCGACGCGCCTGGTAGCGGGCGCCGGCGCCGCCGTCGAAGCCCTGGAACGACGGCGGGTGCAGAAACAGCGTCCGCAAGTAGTCGGCCATTCGACGCCTATCTTATCTCATTCACCCACAGGGAGCGCCCGCCGCTCACCCCGAGCAGTCGCGCGCCCGGGAGATCGGCGACGACGCTCCGCGCCGGGCTCCGCACGCTCACCACCCACACGCGCCGGCCGCTCGCCCAGGCGTCCCGGAGCCTGGTCGTATCCCAGAAAAGGTCACGCACCTCCGGGCGCTCGGAGCCGAAGCCGAGGACGCTTCGCCGGCCATCGATGATCACGGGCCTTCGCCCCGCGTACCATTCCAGGGCGCCGGAATTCTCGATCGGTCCCTCGTGAGCCACGATGTCCTCGGGACCAGCGAGCCGCGCCACGCTCCGGGCGAGATCTCGCACGGCGCGGTGGCTCGCAACGAGCCCGAGCCCGACGGCGACCGACGGCAGCGACGCGATCATCGTGACGGTGACGATGGAGACCACCAGGCTCCGCCGGCGCTCCGGCGATCTCGGGGTCAGACCGATCGCGACGCCCGTCGCGAGGGCGGCCGCCGCGAACACGATGGCGTTGATCCTGAAAACCGGCCGGAAGTCGTCGAAGGGTGGAACCGGCGCGGGCAGCCCGGCGGCAGCGCTCTTCTGCGCGGTGGCGTCGGTCGCGTCGATCATGGCCGCATAGAGCCGCGAGCCGTCGCTCGTCCAGGCCAGCGCCAGGCTCAGAGCGATCGCCGCGAAGAGGCCGGCGTGGGCGAGCGCCAGACGCCTACCGGTATCGAGCGCCCAGCCGCGCGCGGCGAGGAGCGCGATCCCGAAAGAGGCCGGCAAGCCGTAGTGCGACAACCGGAAGGGCGACAGCGTCGTCATCCCGAGGACGCCCAAGACCCAGATCGCCAGCGCCGTCCACGCCACCTCGTCGGCGTCGCGCCACGCCCGTCGGCGCAGGAGGGACCACAACGCGACGCCAGCGGCGATGACCCACGGACCGGCGCCGAGGAGCGCGACCGCGAGGAACTGGAGCGCCGTCAACGGAACATCTTCGTCGGCGAAGTGGCGGGCCCGCGCGACATTCAACACGTGGTTGTCGATCGCCGTGTACCAGCCGAAGCCGGGAGTACCCAGCTCGGTCACGATCCACCAGCCGAATCCGATGACCAGGCACGCGACGACGCCCTGCCACGGCAGCCACGCGGCGACGGGCCGCGCGCGCCCGGCCAGGGCGAGGGCCACGCCGATCGCCAGCGGCGGCAGGAGGGCACCGAGCGGGTCCTTCGCGAGCGCGGCGAATCCGAAGACCGCGAGGCCGGCGGCGCAGAGCCCGCGCCGTCGCTCGCGGATGCCGACGAGGCAGAGCGCGAACCCTCCGGCGAGCGCCGCGACGAACAGGGTCTCGGGGCGCACGTAACGGCCGTACGCGAAGAATCCCGTGCCGGTCAAGAGGGCGAGGCCCGCCACCAAGCCGCCACGCCAGCCGAGCAGGCTCGCACCGAGCCAGGCGGTGGCGCCGACGGCGACGAGGGCGGCGACGGCGGACACGGCGCGCGCCGCCGCCTCGCTCGGGCCCGAGACCGCGGACGCGAGGACGATCAGCACGTAGAGGAGCGGGGGCTTGTCCACATAGCGGACACCGTTCAGCGTGAGGGCGAACGGGTCTCGGGATAGCGCCAGCTCCCGCGCGATCTCCGCGTGCATTCCCTCGCCCGGATCGTCGAACGGTACCCCGCCGAGGCCCGCAAAGAGCAGCGGCGCGGCCACGAGCACCGCCAGGGCGGCTGGACGGAGCGCCGTCAGCCCGGGCTCCTCAAGTGCGTGAGACCAGAAACACGCCTGCGACAATCAGCGCGATGCCCGCCCAGCGGGGAGGCGACACCGCTTCGGCGAGCACGAGCCGGGCGAGAAGCGCGACGACGACGTAGTCGAGCGCGGTCATCGGCAGCACCTGGCTCACCTGAGCGCGCGAGAGCAGTGTGAGGTACATGACGAAGAACGCGGCCTGGAGCGCCACGCCGAGCAGCAGCCATGGATTCGAGATCGCGCCAACGATCATGGCTCCGACGCGCGCCGCCGGCGCCTCGGTCAGGTCCCCGACCGTCCTCATCCCCTTCGACAGCATGACGTGGCCGGTACCGCCGATCAGCACCGCGATCACGACCAGGACCAGAGTCTTCAGCATTCGAGCTCCTCCTGCGCTGCCCCTACGACGATTCGAGCACGCCGCCGCGCAGCCGATACAAAGCACTCGCGCCGGCCGCGGCCTCCGGCCGGTGACTCACGACGACGACCGCGGCGCCGGCGCGCGCCCGCCCGCGGAGAACGCCGAGGATGACGGCGCCGTTTTCGTCGTCCAGGTTGCCGGTCGGCTCGTCGGCGAGCAAGAGCGGGGGGTCGTTCAGGACCGCGCGGCAGAAGGCGACGCGCTGCTGCTCGCCCCCGGAGAGCTGCGCCGGGAAATGGTCCATCCGGTCCGCCACGCCGACTTCCTCCATGAGCTCCCGCGCTCGGCGACGCGACGCCACGCCCGAGCGCCCGACGTACCGCGCCGCCAGTAGCACGTTCTCGAGCGCCGTGAGCGACGGGAGCAACAGGAACGACTGGAACAGCAAGCCGACATACCGGCCGCGGGCCTGGCTTCTGGCGGCGCGCCCGAGCGCGCTGACTCGCGTGTCTTCGAACCACAGCTCGCCGCCGTCGCCGTCCTCCAGGAGACCGAGGACGTTCAGCAGCGTGCTCTTTCCCGAGCCCGATGGGCCGGTGACAACGACGAGCTCGCCCCCCTTCACCGTGAGGTCGACGCCCGCCAGCACGCGGATCGGCATCCCCGATGGGGCCCGATACGACTTCACAAGGCCCGCCGCCCGCAGCATCAGGTACCCCGGCGGATCGCCTCGGCGGGCGAGACCGACACGACCCGTCCGGTGGCGTACGCCGCCGCCGCCGCGCCGAGCAGGATCGAGAACGCGAGGGCCCCCACCAGGAGCCGCGGCGAGAAGTGGAACAACTGCTGCGCCCGCGCGACAGAACCGTCGATGGCCCAGCCGAGCACGAGCGCGAACCCGACACCGGCGAGGCCACCCACCAGCGTCACCGCGAGCGACTCGGCGAGCACCTCGCGCCCGAGCTGCAGATCGGTGGCGCCGAGCGCACGCTTGACGCCGAAGTCGCGGATTCGCTCGAAGACCGCGGCGGCCATCGTGTTCGCCAGCGAGAGGCCGCCGATGACGAAGGCGAGGACGCCGATGCCGGCGAGCAGCGCGGAGAAGAAGGCCGTGGACGAGCGCAGGAGCCGGCTCAACTCGCTCGGAAGCTGGACGTTGACGCCGGGCACACGGTCCCTGATCCGCAGCGCCACCGCATCCGGGTCGTCGCCGTCTTGCCATCCGACCGCGGCGCCCGTGTTGAGGTCGGACGCGGTGAGCGCCACGCCGCCCGACGCGAGTACCGTCCGGAGGAGACGATCCTTCGCGACCCACTGCGCGCGCGCGTCGGCGATCGGCACCAGGACGAAGCGATCGGGCGCCGTGAGCATCCGGTCCAAGACACCGACCACTTCGAATGACTCGTCCTCGAGCGTGATGTGGCCGCCCACGCCGAGGCCGCGCGACGCCGCGAATGAGGCCCCGACCACGGCGACGCGCCGGTCGCCCTCCCGGAGGGCCCGTCCGGCGCGCACGGGCAGCGTGCGGTAATGGCGGTTCGGCATCGGGACCGAGAGGTCCACGCCAAGGATCAGCTCCTGCGTGAGCGTCATGAACTGCGAGGCCGACGGGTCCAACGGCAGCATGACCTGCGCCTGCACGCCCGATACTCCCGGCACCTCCGCAATGGCGCGGATCGCCGCCGCCGGCAGCAGACCTCCGGCGGTGAACCCGGTCCCCATGCCCATCCCCCGCCCGGCGACGGAGATCTGACCGAGCACGAAGCGGTCGCCGCCTTCGATGAAGCGAACGATGCGCTCACTCATCGCGCCGAGCGCGACGAGCCCCGCGACGCCGATCGCGATGCCGAGGATGGTGAACAGATACCCGCGAAGCACCCGCAGGAGCTTCACCACTCGAGCCGAGACTCCACCGGGCGGCCGGCACGCCGGCGCGCCCAGAGGTTCATGCGCGCGGCGGCGAAGAGCACCGCGAGCGCCAGCCTCGTCCCCCACCCCATCCTCATGAAGGTGCCGCCCGAGAGCACACTGAGGACGGCCTCCAGGACCCAGCGCGTCTTCGGCCGCAGGAACACCTCGAAAAACGCGGGCTCGTAGTACTTGTGGATGAACCGGAAGAGAGGCCCAAGGCCGCGCTCGACGGTCCGCTGATAGGGCGCGAACCGCGCCGCCATGAACCGTCCGTCCTCGAGCGCCCGGTCCACCGCCCGGGCGGCCAGCTCGCCCGTCTGCATGGCGATGTGGACGCCGATCGAGAAGATCGGGTCCACGAAGGCGATCGCGTCGCCCACGGCGAGGAACCGGTCGCCGACGAGCGGTTCATTCATGTACGAGAAGTTCGCGACCCGGTGGATCTCCGTCACGCGCTCGCCGCCGACCAACCGGTGGGCGACGCGCGGACACCGGCGGATCATTTCAGCGTAGAGCTCGTCGAGCTGTCCGGGCCAGCCTCGCACGGTCCGCGCGTGCATGACGCAGCCGAGACTGGTCAGGTCGTTCGCGAGCGGGATCCACCAGAACCAGCCATCCTGGAACACGTAAATGAAGATATTGCCCTCGTCACGGCCGGGGAGGCGCCCGGCGCCGCGGAAGTGCGCGAAGAGCGCGACCTTCCCGAGGTTGGGAATCCGCTCGCGGTGTCCGAGCTTCGTGGCGATGAGACCGTCGCGCCCACTGGCGTCCACCAGAAATCTGGCCCGAGCGGTGATCGGCAGGCCATCGCGCCGCGCGGACACCGACACGCCGTCGGCGTCGAACGCCACCGACTCGACGGTAGCGCGCTGGCGCACGTCCACGCCGTGCTTCGCTGCGTGCTCGAGCAGCAGCGCGTCGAAGTCGGCGCGGCGGACCTGGTAGGAGTAGCTCGGCCAGGGCTTGTTCGTCAGGAAATAGAACGTGCGCTGGAAGTCGGACTCCTGGTCGTGGAACGTGGCGCCGTACTTCACCTGGAAGCCCCGCTCGGCGACCGTGGCGAGCGCGCCCATGCGTTCGAGGATCGGCAGGGTCGCGGGTAGCAGGGATTCGCCGACGTGAAAACGGGGAAAGGGCTCCCGCTCGAACAGGAGCACGCGGCGCCCCGCCCGAGCGAGAAACGCGCCCGTCGTGGAGCCGGCAGGCCCGCCCCCGACCACGATGACATCGTGCACACCGGGCACGGCGGCTGCGTGCCCCGCGGGGGCGCTCATCGGGGCCGCCCGACCGGGTTCGCGACGGGCGCGAGCCCTACCGGCTCGGCGTCGAGCCGGTCCTGGGAGCACAACCACCGCACGAGAGGCGAGACGAAGTCGGGCATCGGCCGCGGCGCGAGCGCCTGCAGCGCGAGAAGCCCGAGCAACACGGGCGAGGCGACCGTCGCCTGGGCCGCGACGAGAGCGCGGCGCGGCCGCGGATCGCGCCGCCAGAGCATCACCCGGTTCACCGCGTGCTGGATCGCCGCGCTCCCGACCGCCATGGCCCAGAGCGGGAACGACCCGGCGTACCCCGCCGTCTGCTCGAGCGTCGCCGCGTGCCGCGCGCGCCGACGCTCGCCGAGGTGCGGATGCACCAGGGCGCCGATGAGGGCTCCCGCTTCGAGCGCCCAGCGCACGAAGACCCGCCCGGCGATATAGCCACCAATCGCGACCCCGTCGCTGATTGGGCGGAACCGACTCCGCTGGCGCTCTCGGGGAAGGGCGGCTACCGGAACTTCGTGAACGCGCCACCCACGCGCGACGGCGCCGACCAGGACCTCGGTCTCGAACACGAAGCCGCCCCGATGAACTCGGATCTCGTCGAAGAGCTCGATCGGATACGCCCTGAAGCCCGATTGCGTGTCGCGGATTCTGAGCCCGCACGCCCAGTTCACGAAAAACCCCGCGACGCGAATCGCGTTCAGCCGGTCGGGCGGGAGAGCGCCCGGCTCGTCGAGGCGCCCTCCGATCACGATCGTCCGCGGCATCTTCCGTACCGCGTCCAGCACCCGGCCGAGATCCGACGGCCGATGCTGCCCGTCGCCGTCGAGCGTCACGACGACCGAGGCGTCGCGGGCGCGAGCCGCGGCGATGCCGGTGCGGATCGCCTCGCCCTTGCCGAAGCGGCGCGGGTGGCGGCTCACGTCGGCGCCGGCGAGCCGAGCGATCTCCGCGCTCCCGTCGCGGGAGCCATCGTCGACGACCAGCACCGGCGCGTACGCGCGCGCGGCGGCCACGACCTCGCCGACGGTGTCCGCTTCGTTGAAGACGGGAACGACGATGAGCGTGTTCACGCGAGCGCGCGCTCCTCGGGACGCCGTGGGGGATCCTGGGCCGCTGAAGAGCTCGCCTCGTCCGTCGGCCGGCCTCGGCTCGCACTGCCTGGCCCCGCGACGACGATGGCGACCTGGTTGCCGCCTCGCGCTACCGAGTGAACCAACGTCA
>JAHFDK010000292.1 GCA_023249095.1 Candidatus Rokuibacteriota bacterium
GTCCAGGCGCGTCTTCCGCTCGAGCCCGCCCCTGACCCGGCGCGCGCCCCGGATGCTCAGGCGTGACGCCCGGGCTTGCAGGCCCCGCTAAAATGAAGCGGGCGCTGCGGAGCCCTGACGGTTCCAGGGGTGGACCGGGCGTGTACGGAGCCAGGTCGCGCCTGTCTCAGGCCACCCGCGGCCCAAGCCGGCCTCACGGCCCCCGCTACAATGACCCGGGCATGTCGGAGCCAGGCCGCGCCTGTCTCAGGCCACCCGCGGCCCAAGCCGGGCTCATGGGCCCCGCTACAATGACCCGGGCATGTCGGAGCCAGGCCGCGCCTGTCTCAGGCCACCCTCGGCTCGAGCCGGCCTCACGGCCCCCGCTACCATGAAACGAAACCATTCCATCCTGGTGGTGGACGACGAGAAGACGATCGCCGACGGGCTCCGTCTGACCCTCGAGAGCGAGGGGTACGGAGTGCGCACGGCCGGGAGCGTGCGGGAGGCGCTGACGGCGATCCTCCAGGGCGACTCGCACGCGGCCATCGTGGACCTGATGCTGCCCGACGGTGACGGCCTGCACCTGACGCGCGAGCTGAAGCGGCGTGATCCGGCGATCGAGGTCATCGTCATCACCGCCTACGGCTCCGTGCGCAAGGCGATGGAGGCGACGAAGGGCGCCGGGGCATTTCACGTCCTCGAGAAGCCGTTCGACCCCGACGAGCTCCTGGGCCTCATCGAGAACGCGCTCGAGCACCGGAAGCTTGTCGGCGAGAACGCGGACCTCAAGCGCCGGCTCGTCGAGCAGGTGACCGATACGGAGATTCTCGGCAGCGCGCCCGGCATTCAGCGCGTGCTGGAAACGATCGCGGCGGTCGCGGACGCCGATGCCAACATTCTCATCGTGGGCGAGAGCGGCACCGGCAAGGAACTCCTCGCCAACGCGCTGCACGAGCGAAGCGGGCGGCGGGGCGGGCCGTGGATCAAGATCAACTGCGCCGCCCTGCCCAAGGACCTGATCGAGTCGGAGCTCTTCGGCCACACCCGCGGTGCCTTCACGGGCGCGACCACGGACAAGGTGGGGCTGCTCGAAGAAGCCGACGGCGGGTCTCTCCTCCTGGACGAGATCACCGAGATGCCGATGGACCTCCAGGCGAAGCTCCTGCGGGTCCTCGAGGAGCGCATGGTGCGCCGCCTGGGCGCCGCCAAGGCCGTGCCCGTCGACTTCCGCCTCATCAGCTCCACCAACCAGAGCCCGGAGGTCGCGCTCCGCGAGGGACATCTGCGCCAGGATCTCTACTTCCGGATCAACACCGTGTCGATCGAGGTACCGCCGCTGCGCGAGCGGCGTGAGGACATCCCGATGCTCATCCGTGCTTTCCTCGAGCGCTATCGCACGAAGCACGCCCGCGCGGTCGAGGGCATCGAGCCGGAAGCCTATCGACGCCTCTTGGCCTGGTCGTGGCCGGGCAACGTGCGCGAGCTTCAGCACGCCATCGAGCGCGCGGTGCTGGTGACGCGGGGGCCGATGCTCACACTCGAGGATCTGCCCGAGCAGCTCCAGCACACGGCCCGCGAGGGCGGCGCCGGACCGTCGGCGGTCGCGCCGTCGCAGGTGCCCGCGGGCTCGCTCGAGGAGATCGAGCGCGCCTCGATTCTCAAGGCGCTCGAGACGACGCGGTGGAACAAACAGGCCGCCGCCGCACTGCTGGGGCTGCGCCGCCCGACGCTGTACTCCAAGATGCGCAAGCACGGCATCCCCCAGCGCCGGGCGTAGCCGGCCGCTACCTCAGGCGGGCCGGACACTCCCAGCGCCCGAATCGCGAGCAGTCCCGGATTGCCTGCTCATTCGTTAGGCAAGGCGGGCCAGAGTCCACCCCCGCGCTCAATCGAAGGGGCTGATTTAGCGCGTCTTCCCAAACGGTAGGCCCGGGCACGGCGGTTGCTTGACCGAACGCGGCGGGAGGGTCGCAGATGAAAAAGATCGAGGCCATCATCAAGCCGTTCAAGCTCGACGACGTCAAGGAGGCGCTCACCTCCATAGGGGTCATCGGCATGACCGTGTCGGAGGTGCGAGGGTTCGGTCGGCAGAAGGGCCATACGGAGCTCTATCGAGGCGGTGAATACACGGTCGATTTCCTCCCCAAGATCAAGATCGAGGTCGTGGTGCCCGACCGCAACGTGGACAAGGTCTCCGAGGTGATAGCGGCGGCGGCTAAGACCGGTAACATCGGCGACGGCAAGATCTTCGTCCATCCGGTCGAGACGGCTGTACGGATCCGCACGGGCGAGCGCGACGAGAGCGCGCTCTAACAGGGAGGACCTACCGTGAACCGATTCAACCTCGCACTTGCAGCGTTGCTCGTGCTCGGTGCCACGACGCTCGTGGCGTTCGCCCAGCAGCCAGCCCCGCCGGCCGCCACCGAGACGGCGCCAGCCGCTCCGGCGCCTGCGGCCGGCGCAGCCGCGGCACCCGCGCCGGCCGCGCCCGCGTCGAAGATCGACAAGGGAGACACGGCGTGGATGCTCACGTCGTCGGTTCTCGTGCTCATGATGACCGCGCCGGGCCTGGCGCTCTTTTATGGCGGGATGGTCCGGCAGAAGAACGCGCTGGCGACCCTCATGCAGAGCTTCATCATTGCCGCCGTCATCTCGGTGCAGTGGATTCTGTGGGGCTATAGCCTCGCCTTCGGCCCCGACAAGGGCGGGATCATCGGAGGCCTCGACTGGGTCGGCCTGAGGGGCGTTGGCCTCGAGCCCTTCGACGCCTACTCCAAGACGATCCCACACCAGGCCTTCATGCTCTTCCAGATGATGTTCGCGATCATCACGCCGGCCCTGATCACCGGCACCTTCGCCGAGCGAAAGAAGTTCTCGGCGTTCCTGCTCTTCACGCTGCTGTGGGCGACGTTCGTCTACGATCCACTGGCCCACTGGGTGTGGGGCGACGGCGGCTGGCTCAAGAAGCTGGGCGCGCTCGACTTCGCGGGCGGTACGGTCGTCCACATCTCGTCGGGGGTGTCGGCGCTCGTCTGCGCGCTCATGATCGGAAAGCGGCGGGGCTATGGCCAGCAGCCGATGCAGCCTCACAACCTGCCGATGACGGTGATGGGCGCCGCGCTGCTGTGGGTCGGCTGGTTCGGCTTCAACGCGGGCAGCGCGCTCGAGGCCAACGGCCTCGCGGTGAGCGCCTTCACGGCGACCAACACCGGCGCCGCGGCCGCGGCGCTCGGCTGGATGTTCACGGAGTGGATGAGCCGCGGTAAGCCCACGGTGCTGGGCGCGGCCTCCGGCGCCGTCGCGGGCCTCGTCGCCATCACGCCGGCGTCGGGATACGTTACCCCGATGGCCTCGGTGATCATCGGCGTCGTGGCCGGCGCGCTCTGCTACACCGCGTGCAACATCAAGACGAAGCTCGGGTACGACGACTCGCTCGACGTGGTCGGCGTGCACGGGGTCGGCGGGACCTGGGGCGCGCTGGCGACCGGGCTCTTCGCGACCAAGGTCGTCAACGACGCGGGCGGTGACGGGCTCTTCTACGGCAATCCCGGCCAGCTCTGGATCCAGATCGTCGCGGTGGCGGCGACCTACGTGCTGGCGATCGTCATGACCTTCGTTATCCTCAAGGTCGTCGACGCCCTCGTCGGCTTGCGCGTCAGCGTCGAGGACGAGGTGGTCGGGCTCGACCTCTCCCAGCACTCCGAGACGGCCTATGCCGCGGGCGGCGGGTTCGGCGAGTTTGGACCGACGGCCGGCGGGGTCGCCGAAACGGTGCGCGGCGCCGAGGGCAAGCCCCGGGTGGCGCATTGAGCGCGTGCGCCCGGCCGGGCTTGATTCGCCCCGCGGTTGACCGTAAGGTAAGCGGGCTGTTCATCACTCAGCAGAGAAGGAGTCTCGCATGACGGCGAAGGACGTACTGAAGCTGGCCAAGGAGAAGGGTGCCAGGATCGTCGATCTCCGGTTCATCGATCTGCCGGGTCTCTGGCAGCACTTCTCGATCCCGGTGTCCGAGCTGAACGAAGAGATCTTCGAGGACGGTCTCGGCTTCGATGGTTCGTCGATCCGCGGCTTCCAGACGATCGACGAGTCCGACATGCTGCTGATCCCGGATCCCAACAGTGCAGTGATGGATCCGTTCACCGCCGTGCCCACACTCGTGGTGATCTGCAACGTCAAGGATCCGGTCACGGGAAAGTGGTACACGCGCGATCCGCGGTACATCGCCCAGAAGGCCGAGGCGTATCTCAAGAAGACCGGGCTCGCCGACACCGTCTACATCGGCCCCGAGCTCGAGTTCTTCTTCTTCGACTCGATCCGCTTCGACCAGAACTACCACTCGGGCTACTACTTCATCGACTCCGAGGCGGGCTTCTGGAACTCGGGCAAGGAGGGGACGGCCGAGCAGCCGAACCTCGGCTACAAGCCGCGCTACAAGCAGGGATACTTTCCGGTGCCGCCGATGGACAAGTTCCAGGACATCCGGTCGGACATGGTGCTGGCGCTGGAGTCCGTCGGTGTCCGCATCGAGGTGCACCACCACGAGGTGGCGACCGGCGGCCAGACCGAGGTCGACATGCGCTACGACACGCTGACCAAGATGGCCGACAAGGTCTGCTGGTACAAGTACTGCGCGAAGAACACCGCCCGGAAATGGGGCAAGACCGCGACGTTCATGCCGAAGCCCCTCTTCCAGGACAACGGCTCCGGCATGCACACCCACCAGTCCCTCTGGAAGAACGGCAAGAACCTCTTCTACGAGCGCGGCGGGTACGCCGACATCTCCAAGAACTGTCTCTACTACATCGGCGGTATCCTCAAGCACGCGCCGGCGCTGCTCGCCCTGATCGCGCCCTCGACCAACTCTTACAAGCGGCTGGTACCTGGGTACGAGGCGCCGATCAATCTCGTCTACAGCCAGCGGAACCGCTCGGCGTGCATCCGCATCCCCGTGTACTCGAAGTCCGAAGGTGCCAAGCGAATCGAGTTCCGGACGCCGGACAACACGTGCAACCCCTATCTCTCCTTCGCGGCGTGCCTGATGGCCGGGCTCGACGGCATCGCCAACAAGATCGATCCCGGCAAGCCGGTCGACAAGGACCTCTACGAGCTGCCGCCGGCGGAGGCGAAGAAGATCAAGCAGCTGCCCGGCGACCTCAGCATCGTCCTCGACAACCTCGAGAAGTCTCACGACTGGCTCCTCAAGGGCGACGTGTTCACACCGGACGTCATCGAGACGTGGATCGAGTACAAGCGGAAGAACGAGGTGGACGCCGTGCGGCTCCGCCCGCACCCCTGGGAGTTCGCGCTGTACTTCGATATTTAGCTGAAGATCGGGGGGAGCGGCGCCGCTCGGCAAAGCTATCTGGTTGCATCCCTGACCTGACGGTGCACTTCGAGGGGACCCTGGCGCTCGTCGCGTAGCCTACCCCGAGTCGTCGCCCTGAGCGCCCCGGTGCTGTCCTGGCCGGGGCGTTCTCTTTTCCGCTAGATAGGCCCGCAGAGCAGCCTCGATCACCTTGGTGAGGGTCGTACGGGACCGAAGGGCGAAGAACATCGCCCGACGTTTCAAGGCTTCGTCCAGGTTCAAGGTGGTGCGCTCGCCGAGTCGGGCCTGTCGTCCCACGTCGCGACGGTAGCACACCCCTTCCGAAAATTGGCGGCGGCTCGACGCGCCCCGGTGCTCGTCCAGGCCGGGGGCCTTCCTCGGCCCCGCGCTCGAAACTCAGCACATGGTAGGCTCGCAGCCGTGGACCACGATGTCAGCATGGCGTTACGTTCGAGCGAGCGTGAATCCGATCACTACACGGCCGTCAGCGCGGTCTAGAGTGCGGCGCGGGACGCGCTGTGACAGGCTGAGGGGCGGCGCGCACCATGACGCGGAACGGGTCAGTATCTTGGCGGCGCATCCTCGTGTTCCTCTTCATCGTACCGACGTTTTTGCCGATAGCAGTATCCCTCGCAGAAGCCCAACTGACTCCAGGTCGTGAGCCACTATTGATGCCGTCATATAAATGGGGGTCCCTGACGGAGCGCCAACGCGGAATCTACATTCGGGGGTTCCTAGAGACCGTGTCCTTCACTCTGTACGGCCACAAGCAACCGGACAACGAGCAGCAGGCACAGATATTCTCAGATTGGACACTATGCGCCGAGCGTGAGCCGCTCGCTCGCTGGCAGACGGTTGATTGGGGTTTGGGGGACCTAGATAAGACCGCGGCGGCTCAGTTCTTCGACCGCGCACCTATAGTCTGCAAGGATTCGGTCGACAAGGGCGACAAGAAGTGGCGATCCGTCTGGCTGTTGAAACCTACAGAGTGGAAGTCCTTGTCGCTCCGTGATCGAGCGATCTACCTGATGGCCTATGTTGAGACATTCTTTGCAGGCTCGGAGCGGGTAAACGACACGGCAAATGTACGCAAGCTGGGCATCTGCATCGCTAAGGCGGGCATCGAAGGGTTGATCAGTTCCATGGAGCAGACGAAGGTGGAATGGCAGTACCCGCTCCCATGGTCTGTATCACGGGCGCTGGGCGCGACGTGCAAAGCTCACTAAGGCTGATCCCCCGCCTCTCGTGGATGCCTAGACGGCCCGAGAAGAAGCCAGGAATCTGATGGTCAATTACTCGTGGAGGAACTCGGGGACCAAGAGCAAGGACAACGACGAAAATGAGGCAACCGCTGATGCGTCTTTTAGCGCTCGCCTCCCACGCGATGATCTGGAAGGTCAAGAAGCAGACCGACGCTTACAGTAGGAGAGGACGAAGGAAGCTGTGTGGGTGCTCTACCACGGTGACGCCATTTGAGGAGGACGGCCGGGGATGAGGAATTTCGTTGCGTACGTCTTCATGGGCAGCGGCGTCCTGGTGATGTTCGTAGGTGGTTTTTGGGGCCTGATCCTCTCGCTACGAGTCCTGGTCGAGGTGGGGGGCTTCTGGCTCGCTCTTGCTGGTTTCATCCTGTTTCCCGTGTTGTTCGCGTTCGCACCGTTCTACGCCGGCGTGGCCTTGAACGACTGGACACTTCTCAAGGTCTCCTACGGCACTATGGCTATCGTGGCCGTTTCGTTTATGATCGGAGCGAAGGTGATGGGGAAGGCGTGATCTGCGCCGTTTACTTCCCCTTCGGCCCGCGCGGGCCGAGGGGAGGGGCGTCATGACACGACTCCCCGTGATCGCCGTGGTCCTGCTGCTCGTCTTAGGAGTCGTGGGTTGCTATAACCATCGGCTCGACACGCTTGAGAAGCACTGTGACCATCTCACGGATGTGAGCCTTATTGATCTGTGCATAAGTAATAGACATCGAGGTCACAAAAAAGCCGGCAACTCGGAGCCCGCGATGAACGAGCGGATGAGGTCGGGGCGCTTGGTCACGTGCTTGGTGATCCGGCAGAG
>JAHFDK010000293.1 GCA_023249095.1 Candidatus Rokuibacteriota bacterium
CGATGTTGTTCGAGGGAGTCTTCACCGTGGAGTTTAAGGGCCACGTCCCGGCCGGTAGCGTAACACGGCCCGTGCGGGCCGCAGTGCAGGCGTAGCCCTACCGCATCGGTTGGACCTGACGCCCCGGTGCCCTTGGCCGGGGCGTTGATGCGTGGACCGGGCGTTTCGGCTAGACTCCCGCCAGACGCCTTGCTCTGAGTGTGGAGAAGACGCTCTGCTCCGCTATTTGCGCAGTGATCTGAAGCCCGCGCGAACCTCTTCTGAAAAGAGCTGCGGCTGCTCCCACGCCGCGAAGTGGCCACCTTTGTCGAGCTTGTTGTAGTGGATGAGTCTGGGATACGCCCGCTCCGCCCAACTGCGCGGGCACAGATCGATCTCGTCGGGAAAGGCGCTTACGGCAACCGGGATGGAAACGCCTTTGACGTTGAAATACGAGAGCTTGTTTTCCCAGTAGAGACGGGCCCCGGAAATCGCCGTGTTCGTCAACCAGGTGATCGTGATGTTGTCGAGGACGTCGTCTCTTGTGAGGCCTTCGGACTCTCCTGCAAATACGCGTGAGATCAGCGCGTAGCTCCACGCATCGTGATCCAGAAAATAGGCGGCCAGGCCGACGGGGGAATCCGCAATTCCGTACAACGTTTGCGGGCGCAACCCCATCTGGTAGCCGTAGGCGACGCCTTTGCTGTAGACGAATTGCAGCCGCTCGTAAGCGAGTTTCTCGTCGGCCGAGAGACTGGATGGCGCCGGCGCACCGGAGAAAGCCGCCTTGTCGATGTCGACCGGAACCGCGCCAGGCATGTTGGTGTGAATGCCGAGCAACTCCGGAGGCGCCTGCACACCCATTAGATCGGTGATGACCGCACCCCAATCGCCGCCTTGTGCCACGAATTTCGTGTACCCAAGGCGCTTCATCAGCACGACCCAGGCACGCGCGATGTGCTCGGGGCCCCAGCCGGTAGTGGTCGGTTTGCCTGAATACCCGTAGCCTGGCATCGACGGAATCACCAGGTGGAAGGCGTCCGATGCGCTCGCGCCGTGTGCGGTGGGATTGGTCAGCGGATCGACAATCTTCATCTGCTCGATGATAGAACCGGGCCACCCGTGCGTGACGATGAGCGGCAGCGCATTGTCGTGATTCGAGCGAACGTGAATGAAGTGAATGTCCAGCCCATCGATCTCGGTGATGAAGTTCGGTAGGGCGTTCAATTTCGCCTCGATCTTGCGCCAGTCGTAATCGGTCGCCCAGTAGCGCGCGAGCGCCTGAGTCGTCGCGAGTTGCACGCCTTGCGATGCATCCGTGACCGTTTCCCGTTCAGGCCACCGGGTCGCGTTGATGCGCCTGCGCAATTCGGTCAGTTCCGCTTCCGGAACAGCATTCAGATGAAACGGACGGATCACGGTCTTGTCAGCTGTCATGGTGTCCTCCGTTGAGGGTTCGCTCCTCAGCCGTCAACGCCTTGGGGTGTCTGCAATCCACGTGGGTCAGCGGTCACCGCCTGACTCGCCTTTCGAGAATCGCCCGGAGAATCACACGGGAACGAGAAGCGGTCAAGACTTCAGTCTCGTCGCTTGTCGTCTAACTTTACATACGCGTCCCGATCGCGCGTAGGAGCGCCACTGTCGAGCGGACGGTCTTCTTCCTGCGACGTGCTAGCCCGCCCCAGGTAGTCGAGGACGCCCGGTGCTCGTCCAGGCCGGGGCGTTCATTTGACCAGCCTCCGGTGAGCACGGGCCGCCCGGCGCTATCAGTTCGATCTTCGAGGGCACTCACTGTCGGCTGAGCAAGTATCGCTCGTATGACCGAACAGCCTGTCTCGCCAAATCCACTGATCGTGTTGAAGCATCCCCTCGTGTTGGTGGTTGTCCCTTCTTCCGAATGTGGCGCGCATCATTCGCAAGTCTCTTGGCCTCCGCTACCGTCTTCCCGAGAGCGGCAACAGCCTGCTTGCTGCCGCTGAATCGCTCTATCAGTACCTCCATGGCCTTGTAGGCAGCGTACGCCGCCTCCTCAGTCAGACTGTTCGCATGTTCATGCGCATCCTGGAGGTAATCGTAGCATCGCCGAAGCGCCTCATCCGCACCGACTAGCAGTTCGTTGCGCGCTTCTCTGATTGCCCTGGCACCTCGATTACGGTCCTCTCGACTGGAGGAGATCGTTGTCATCATTCCCCCGAACGGCGGTGTCGTTCGAGTCAAGAATTCCTCCGTTGTAATGAGAGCGAACAAACCGTCCGGCAAACGTCTTCTCAACGCCTCGATGTACCTCTCTGCCATGGCTCTCGCAGCCTCAGGAGAGCAACTACCGGCACCCTCGAAAACAAGCTCAACGGAGTTGCCCATAAGCCGAACACGGAATCCTTCACTTACAAACTCGTCGGGCGCGCCGAAGCGCGCCCCGTTAGGGGGCCACAGAATCCAATTGAAGGTTGGTAGGAGCCCCATCGCACCCGAGTCTACTCACCCAACCTTCCTGTGAGAAGGAGCAAACGGACTCGACCTCGACCACGACCACGCGTCGGGCAAGGGCGGCGTTGCGCAAGGTCGGCGTCCAGCGCATCATCTGCAAGCCGGTGGCGGGCGGATGGGACTTCGAGGGCATCGCGGACCTGAACCGGATCGTGAACAACAAGGGGTCGAAGGGCCCCCCCAGCCCCCGACCCCCCGACGCTCGGAGACGCCCCGGCGGAGCCGGGGCGCCCCTCGATATCCCGTGGCGTTCTTGGGCCACGAAGGGCCTTGAACCCCTGGTGATCACGCCGGGCGCTACAGACGATAGACGCGCGCCGCCGTGTCGTGGAAGAGCTTGGCTCTCTCCGTCGCCGAGCTTCCCGTGGTGAGCCGCTTGAACGAGTTCCAGAGGACCGTGTAGCTGCAGCTCGCCTTGTCCACCGGGAAGTTCGACTCGAACATGCAGCGATCGACGCCGAACCTCTCGATGGTGAAGTCGTAGTAGTGCCGAGTGGCGTCGGCCAGCTCCTGGCTTCCCGGCGGGCGCGGCCGCTCGTGCCAGCCGAAGCCGTTGATCTCCATGTTGATCCCGCCGAGCTTGGCGACGACGTTCGGGCAGGTGGCGAGCTCGCTGATGGACTTCCGCCACTCCGCGTACACGTCCTTGGCTCGGCCGGCGTAGGGGCCGATACCGAGCGGCCCCCCGAAGTGGTTGAGGATGATCGTGGTCGCAGGAAACGCGCGCGCCAGCGAGGTGACGTCCGGGATCTGGTGGTGGTAGAGCCACGCCTCGAAGGTCAGCTTGCGCGGCGCCAGATGGGCGAACCCCGCCCGGAAGTCGTCGCGCAGCAACAGGCCGGCCCCGGGCTTGGTGCGGTGACTGGGCACGGACTCGTTCGGGTCCCAGGCCGCTCCCAACCGGATGCCGCGGAACCGGCCGCCGCCCGCGGCGATCTGCGCGTCGAGCACGGCGGCCACGGCATCGCCGAGGCGTAGACTGGCCGTGCCGATGATCCCCGCGGCGATGCGCGTCTTGCCGTAGAGGCCGGAGGCGCTCATCGCCGCGACTCCGTTCACGAACTCGGTCTCGCCGACGGGTTGCAGGGCCTCCGGACCGGCGTTCTTGAACATCGCCCCGCACTCGATGAACACCGTGGACACGACGTTATGGCCGGCGCCGACGTCGGCCACGATCTCATCGAGCAGGTACCGTGGGGCGACGCGGGCGGGCTGCAGGTCCCAGAGATGATGGTGCGGGTCGCAGATGGGCAGGTCGGGGTCCAGCGGGTCTTCGACCGTCAACGCGAGCCAGTCGTGATTCTTCGTTCGTACCGTCATGGCGGGGTTTCTCCCTTCGTTGCGTCCCTGTCGGCGACGCGGCCGTCCCCGAGTATAATCGCTGACGCGTGCAGGTGGCGCGCAGGAGGCACACCATGGCGCTGGGGACGTCGTCGCAGGAGAGGATTCGACCGGTGACCGGGACGCACGTGGTCCGCGTGCAGCACGAGGGCATCGTGACCGCAGACGCGGAGCGGTCGAAGGATTTCTACTGCCGCGTGCTGGGATTCCAGGTGCTGCCGCGCCCGGCGCTCTCGGCCGGCGGCTACTGGCTCGGCACACCGGGCATCTTTCCGCAGATCCACATCATCCAGTCGGAGCTGGTGCCGCCGGGGCCGGGCGCGCCGATCAGCCCTCGCGCCCGTCACACCTGCTTCGAGGTGGCCGACTACGACGCGATGAAGGCCACGCTGGAGCGCGAGGGGATCAAGTACATCGAGAACACCCAGCCGGGCGGGCGGATCCAGATGCTGTGTAACGACCCCGACGGCAACACACTGGAGTTCCAGCCGACGACCGTCTGATCGCTCTCTCCGCGTTCACTCATCGCGGCTCGATGAGTGGACCCAGCGGACGATGAGATCCGCCAGCTCGCGCTCGCGGTTCTGGAAGCCGTGGCGAGCGCCCGAGACCACGGTGCCGGTGAACGAGGGGGCGCGCGACGCGTTCCGCCGAAGGGCATCGATCACGTCCTGCGGCCGGCGGTCCAGAAATTCGTCGCGACTGCCGACGATCGCCGCGACGGGTAGACGCACCGACCGGAGCGCCGTCCACCGGGCGCCCGGTCGATAGTAGGGGAACACGTCCTCGTCTCCACCGGGCCGGTACAGGCTGAGGTAGCGCCGGGCGCTCCAGAAGCCCCAGGCTCGCGGCACGAGCGCCTGGGGATCCCGCCGGGCGATCCGCTCGGCGGCGGCCACGCGACGGCGAAGCTCGCGTCGGCCGAGACGCTTGGCCTCGGCCGCCACGTCGGAGACCGGACCGAGGAGGATGAGCCCGCTGATGCGACGGTCACGGGCGCGGGCCCCGTAGTACAGCACCTTGTTGGCGCCGGTAGAGTGCCCGGCAAGGATGACGCGTCGGTATCCACGCTTGCGGGCAAACGCGACCATCGCCCGGATGTCCTCGACGCTCTGCCCGAAGCGCTCGAAGGCCGCGCCGGTGAGATGCTTGCCCCGGCGGGCGACGACATCGTGGCCGCGGTTGTTGAACTTGAAGTACCCGATGCCGGCGGCGTTGAGCCGCGTCGACATCTCCCGGATCAATGGCTGCGCCGAGGAGAACACCGACCCGAGACCGTGCACCCAGACGAGCGCCGTGCGCCGGCGGCGCCTCGGCTCGGCGACGAGGCCGTCGAGCCAGACGCCATCGCGAGTCCTCAGGCGCACCAGCGACACGGGGACACCCGACGGCGTGGTCATGGCCGGATCATAGTCTATAGTCGCGCCTCGGCCGGCGGGGCCCCAGCCCCGCGACGGCCTGCGGCGCGCACCACGGCCGGAATCAGAGGCGGTCAAAACGGGACGCAAGGCACCGCGCCGCGGTACGACCGTCCGCAGTATAATCGGCCGGAACTCTGGTGGGCGCCGTGCAACGAAGGGTTCAGCGGGGGAGGGTGACGCACATGCTGACACACGAGGAAAACGAACTCATCACACGCATTGGTGCCGGCACGCCGATGGGCAACACCGTGCGCCGATACTGGGTCCCGGCGCTGCTCGCGTCGGAGCTGCCGGAACCCGATTGTCCGCCCGTGCGGGTCAAGCTCCTGGGCGAAGACCTGGTGGCCTTTCGTGACACGGAGGGCCGCGTCGGACTACTCGACGAGCTCTGCCCGCATCGGCGCGCCTCGCTGTTCTTCGGTCGCAACGAGGAGTGTGGGCTGCGGTGCGTCTACCACGGCTGGAAGTTCGACGTCAGCGGTCGTTGTGTGGACATGATGAACGAGCCGGAAGAGCTCACCTTCAAGAACAAGATCCGCCAGCAGTCCTACCCCACGGTCGAGCTGGGCGGCCTCATCTGGGCCTACATGGGACCGCCGGAGCTCGAGCCGCCTCTGCCCAAGTTCGCCTGGACGCAGTCGCCGGCAACGCACCGGCATGTGTCGAAGGTGATCGAGGAGTGCAACTGGCTACAGGCGCTGGAAGGCGGCATCGACACCTCGCATGCCCCCATCCTGCACCGGCTCATCACGACCAACTCCAAGCGGGCGGGCATCAGCCCGGCGAACCCGTTCGTTCGTGGGAAAGCGCCCGCGCTCGTCGTCGACCTGACGGACTGGGGCTACCAGTACGCCGGCATCCGGCCTCTCGACAAGGCCGACATGCACATCCGCACCTACCACTTCGTCATGCCGTTCCATCAGATCCGCCCGTACCAGACGAGCAAGGGCTTCCCGGCGGTGGCCGGCCACATCTGGGTGCCGATGGATGACGGGAACACGATGGTCTACAACTGGCATCACAGCACCACCGAGGAGCCGCTCAACGACGACGATCGCGGCGAGCGTCGTTCGGGGAACGGCCCGGACCACGTGGACCAGACGACCTTCCGCTCGAAGGCCAATCGACAGAACAACTACCTCCTGGACCGGCGGGTACAGAAGACGGAATCGTTCACCGGGATCGACGGGATCAACACCCAGGACCGGGGAATCCAGGAAAGCATGGGGCGCGTCGTCGATCGCAGCAAGGAGCACCTCGGGCCGGCCGACAAGGCAATCATCCAGGCCCGCCGCCTGCTCCTCGGGGCCATCAAGACGGTTCAGGAGGGCGGCACGCCGCGGGGCATCAGCCCATCCTACTATCCGCTCCGAGCGTCGGAGGGCGTGCTGCCGCGAGACGCCGATTGGCGGGAAGTCCTGACTCCTGAGATGGCAACGGCCGAGATCCTCCAGACGGTGTAGATCCGTCTCGTCTGGACGTATGGGAGGGAAGGCTAGAGGCTAGGAGTCTGACTAGCCGTGTCGCACCCAACCGCCGCGCACACGGTCGAACACCGAGCACGGCACCGCCGCGGCCGAGAGGCCGGCGTTTAGCAGGCTTATGTCGCTTAGCCTCGCCGCCGCGCGACGCGTCATCAGGTGTCCGCTGGTCCGGCTCGGGTCCGTCTGCCGCTTGACGGTGCTGCTGTGCCCGGTTAGGATTGCGTCTCGCCTCGGGGTGTGCGCTGTGCCATCGGCTCCTGGGGAGGCGGAACACGTCGGAATCTAGTAGCTTCGGTCAAGTTGCTCCAGATGCTGCAGCCGGGCTACTTGGCGGCTCTGATCGCGGCGACTACTTTGCCCGCGGACCGACGGCCGCAGCCCCGGTCGAGGCTCCCCCAGACACCGGTTATGCCGGCTATGCTCTCGGTCCCAAAGCGAGCATGAATCGACGGCCGTTCTTCTGGGGGCTGATCCTGGGCACCCTCGCCACGCGGCTTGTCATCGGCCGCCTGCTCGATCTGCCCGCGGTTCCCGACATGACGACACTCACCGTCGACGCCCTCGTCGCCGCTGCGGGTCTCGGGACGGTCCTAATCGTGGCCGCTTGGGCGCTCCCTCGCAAGAGGGCCCGGCGTCCGCTGGATGCCCCATTTGTTCC
>JAHFDK010000058.1 GCA_023249095.1 Candidatus Rokuibacteriota bacterium
CAAGTTCATCAGGGCCATCGCCTCGGGGACGCTGCAATGCGCGTGCACGTCGACGGTCTTCACGCGCCGGCCGTTCACCACCACTTCGCGGCGGCGCGTCTGGGCCTGGGCCGACGCGGCGTCCGCCAGGCCGCAGCTTACGAACGCGATGCCGGCCATGGCGCCGGCGGATTCCTCGATGAATTCTCTGCGAGTGTTCACGGGGTCTTCTCCAGCGGCTCAGTGGGCCGAGGGCGACTTCCCGGCGCGCCAGGCGATCATGCCCTGGATGTTCAGCGCCAGGAACTCGTCGAAGCGCCGCCACGCGCCGTACTTCGCGTGCAGGATGCTTCCCGCCAGCGTCGCCATCTCGGGCGAGCCATCGGCGAGGCCGGCCGCCCGCGCCGCCGCGATCGCGTCCGAAAGGTCGCGGTAGTACACGCGCTGCTCGACGACGTCCTGCTTCGTGCCGCTCATCTGCGGGCTCGCGTGCCCGGAGACGATGACGTCGAAGTCCAGCTTTTCTTCGAGCCACTGGAAGCGTTCGACGATTCGCTCCGGGTGGCCGAGGAGCGTGCGGAACGGGAGGTTACGCGGCTGGACGAGGTCGACGAACATGGCCAGTCGGCCCGCCGGGTAGTGGACGACGATGTAGTCGTCGGTCGCGGACAGATCGGCCGGGTAGAGGTCGACGCTGCGCCCGCCCAGCTCCAGGGTCATCTTCTTGTCGAAGACGATATCCGGCGCCGGCGTCGTCGGGTCGTTGGCGGCCTTGATTCGATCCACCGCGTTCTTGTGCCCGACGAAGCGCGCGGTGTCGGCGAACACGGCGCCGCCGGTGCTGTGGTCGAAGGCGGAGTGGCTGTAGACGAAGTACTTCACCGGCTGCGTCGTCACCGAGCGTATCGCCTCCTTGATCAGGGCCGGCGTGCGCGGGTTGACCTGTCCGTTTGCGTCGACGAGGATGACGCCCGCGTCGGTGATGATGAACAGCGCGACGTGGTTCACCCAGCGAACGCCGTAGGCGTCAGGGGCGAACCGGACCAGCTCGGCGAGCGACTCGCTTGGCATGACGGCCCTCCTCGGGCAGCTCAGTCTTTCACGGCGTGGGCGGCGAAGCCGAGCAGCGCCCCGGCGAGACCCGCCGGGTTCTCCATCTGCAGCGCATAGTCGCCTTCGACGTCGATCACGGTCGCGTTCTTCCAGCAGCCGGCGATCTCCTTCGCCTGCTCGATCGTCAGCTCGGAGCTGTGGGTGCCTCTCAGGATCGCCACCGGGCAGGTGGCCTTGGCGGCGTACTTCCTCAGGTCGTCGGCCATGTGGGCGAGGCCCACCGCCACGCGCACCTTGTCGTACTTGACGGCCACGCCGCTCCCGGCCGGCACGAAATTGTGCTCGAGACGATGGCGCAGCGACTTCTCCTGGTCGCGAGGCCGGGCGGATCGCAGGTACGCGAACGCCGCTTCGACCGACGGGAACTCGGTCGGCGACTCGAGCATCCGATGCGCTGAGCCGAGTACCTTGATCGTTTCCTCGCGCGTCGGGAAGAAGTTGCTGGTGTGCGGGCCGCCGACGAGCCCCACAGCCTGGATCCGCTCCGGGTGGATCGCCGCGAAGACCTGTCCGACCCGGCCGCCAAGGGACTGGCCGGCGACGATCGCCTTGTCGATCCCCACCGCCTGGAAGAACAGGAGCAGGTCGTCGGCGTATTCCTCCGCCGAGTAGTCGCCGTCGGGCCGTCCGCTGTCACCGTGGCCCCGCTGGTCGAGAGCGTACACGTGGAATCGCGACCCCAGGGCATTCGCGGTCCACTCCCACATGCGCCCGTAGCCGGACGACGGATGCAGCAATACCAGGTTCGGCCCGGGTCCAGGCCACTCGTAGTAGTGGACCTTCAGGCCGTTCGGTAAGGTGAGATGCTTGTCCTGGAAGTCGCGCTGTTGTTCAGCCATTGCCTTTCCCCTCCAGCCGGACATTCTCTCCAGCCGGACATTCTAAGGTCAAGCCGCGTTGCTCCGCCACAGCCCGGCCTCAGCAGCGGGGATGAAGTAGTGGTCCGGCAGCTCGCCTCTCAGAGGGCTTCGCCCAGCACCCAGACCGCCAGGCCGATCGGGACGAGCAGCACCGGCCCGGCCACGCCGAGCGATGCCAGGATGAACACGATGCCCGCGGCGATCTTGCTCGCTCGTCCGATGCCCATAGGGTTCCTCCTCATACGCAGCCATGCCTTCGATCTCGACCGGGACGTGCGTTCAACGTCTGTCCGGAATGCGCCGGCCCGATTATACTGTCCGGGCGCGACCCGTGTGATTCGAGTCACGATGTCCTGAGCTCGAGGAGGTATGTGATGGCGGCCTTCTGGGACAGCACCCGAGTCGATGATCAAGAGATGAAGATCTACACCAGCGTGCCGGAGGGGAAGGGCCCGCTCCCGGCGATCGTCGTCATTCAACATCAGGGGGGTGTCGACGAGTTCATCGAGGAGATGACGGAGCGTGTCGCCAGCGCGGGCTACCTCGGCGCCGCGCCCGACCTGTACCATCGCGATAGCCCCGACTGCCGCGACGATGGCCCCACCCGCCGGGCCCGGCTGCTGGACGTCAACGTCATCAAGGATGTGAACGCGACCGTGGACTTTCTCAAGAGCCACCGCGGCGTCGATGGGGGGCGACTGGGGATCGTCGGGTTCTGCATGGGCGGCCGTGTGGCCTATCTCATGGCGGCGGCTCAACCGGCGTTCAAGGCCGCCGTCGACTACTACGGGGGCAACATCATGGTCCCGTGGGGTGAAGGCCCGGCTCCGTTCGAGCGGACCGCCGAGATGCAGTGTCCGCTGATCGGGTTTTTCGGGGAGGAGGACGGCAACCCGTCGCCGGCCGACATGCGCAAGCTCGACGCGGAGCTCGGCCGGCACGGGAAGGCGCACGACTTCTACTCGTACCCGGGCGCGAACCACGCGTTCATGAATCGACGAGGCGCCAGATATCACGCGCAGGCCGACCGCGATTCCTGGCCGAAGGCGCTGGCGTTCTTCGAGAAGCAGCTGGGCCGATAGATGCCGAGGGTGGCTCTGGACCTGAACAAACCGGAGGATCGGCGGCACGTCAAGGCCGAATGGCGAGTCGCGTCGGGACTGGTGCCCGGCGCGCCCAACGAGGGGCTCACGGCCCAGCTTCTCGCGAGCCCCGCGCGGCTGGCGAATCACGACGATTCGGGCTGGGAGGTGTGCCGCAATATTCGCGAGAGCCGCTCGGTGGGCTTCACCTGCGCGTGGTACCGGATCGCCGTCGAGGTGCCCGCGACGATCGGGGGTGTCGCGCTGGCGGGCTCCCGCGTGTGGTTCGAGACGAACATCGACAACTACGGTGAGATCTGGATCGACGGCAAGATCGACCGGAGCACCGGCGTCATCGTCGGCCTCAATGCCCAGCATCGGGTGGAGGTGAGCGGGAGCGCGGGGGCCGGAGCGCGCCACGTCATCGCGTGCCTGGTGCTGAACGGTCCGCTGGCCGAGCCCCGCGGTGGCATTTTCATGCGCTACGCGACCCTCGCGTTCGAGTCGCCGGGCTAGACTCACCTGCGCGCCGTCGACGATCGCCGGAGGCGGCGCTGAACGGGTCGAACCGGCTTCGCGGCGCGGCCTGATCCAGGACAGGACCGACCCGGTGCTCCAATTCATGAAGCGAGTGACGCGGTGGGCGGCGGCGCTCGCGCTGATCGTGTTAGGACTCGTGCTCGCGATCCCCGGCGTGCCGGGCCCGGGGCTTCTGATCGTCCTCGTCGGGGTGTTCGTGCTGCTGCCCGAGAGTCGCTGGCTTCGGAAGAAGTTCGCCGTGCTCAAACGCCGGTACCCGAAGCTCTTCCATCCGGTCGAAACGTACCGGCGGCGCGCGCGGCAGGCTCGGCGCCGCTCCACGCGGCGCGGGCCGTGACGACTACGAGGGCGCGGGCGAGGCGCTATCATTCGTGGCGCGGGCGCGAGACGCACGCGCCCGCGATTCGGCGCTAAGGAGGCGAGACATGGCATTGCAGGTGCGACGGGTCATCACGGGCCACGACGCGAACGGCCGGGCGATTGTGAAGATCGACGAGGTCTCGAAGAACGTCTCGTCGGGCCGCCCGGGCGCGACGGCCTGTAACATCTGGACCACGGAGGGCTTTCCGGCCAACAACGACGGCGCCGGCGACGAGAGCCTGCGCAAGGTCGCCACGACGCTGAGGAACGGGACGATCTTTCGCGTGATCGAGTTCGCGCCCGGCCTCGCGGCGCGTAACCATCGGACGGACTCGATCGACTACATCGTCGTCATGTCCGGCGAGATCGACATGGAGCTCGACGAGTCGATGGTGCATCTCAAGGCCGGCGACGTCATGGTGCAGCGGGGCACGATCCACAACTGGGTCAACCGGGGCACCGCGCCGTGCGTGCTCGCGGTCGTCCTGATCGACGCCAAATCGGTCGAAGCGGGCGGCAAAGTCCTGAACGCGGCCGGGTAGGACGACGCTCCGTGCAGCGCACGTCAAGCGCTCGGGGGGATGTTGGGGGCCATGAGCCGACCCGATGCCGGCGTTTCCCCAAGTAGACGCTCGAAACACCGAGCGCACGTAGCGGGAGAACAGCTGCTCCTCCGGTATTGGCTGCGCGCTTCCACGTTGACAACTACAGCGTCCCTTACCAGCTCGTGCATCAACGGGTCGAGATCCGCCTCGTCGCGGCCACGGTCGAAGTGTTTCTTAAAAGTCGGCGCCTCGCGTTGCACCGCCGGCGCTGGGGACGCGACCAGTACGCCACCGAGCTCGCCCACATGCCGCACGCCCATCGGGCGCATGCTGAGTGGACCCCGTCGCCGCCTCGGTAGGGAACACGAGCCGAGAGACTTCTTGAACGGTGCCGCCCATCTCCACCTCGAGGAGCACCGCCCAGCCCCGTGTGGAGGCTGAGGCCCGAGGACCGCCGAGAGGAGACCTTGGTGCGCTTGACCACCCAATTCCCCGCTGACGCGCCGGTCGCTGATCGGGCGGTTGTGCGCCTTGGCACGGGCGGTCTATGATCGGCGGACGTCACCGAGCACTGCCCCCAACTCTCCCAGCCGATAGGAGACTGCCATGCGTGTGAAGAATCGCAGGAAGACCGCGCGCAAACGCGCCGCGTTCAAGAAGAAGCAGAAGAAGCGCCGGGCTCGCGCCGCCGGCTGAAACTGGCCCGTTCGGGCTGCGGATCGTGCAGCGGCGAGGGGCGTGATGCCGAGCGGGAAGCGGTGGAACGTGCAGCACCAATTCGAGGCCGCGGCGCAATACACGCCGCCGGCGGCGAAACACCACCGGACGCTGGAGCCGGCTCCGCGAGTAATTCAAGTCTGTTAGACTCCTCCGTCAGGTATCTGGTGATCAACCTCAAGACTGCCAAAGGCGAGTGAGATGCAGCCGCACCGCTCCGGACCGTTTCCCTATGTCCCGATCAATCGCCGTCCCACGATCACGTGGCCGAACGGCGCGCGCCTCGCGCTCTGGGTCATCCCGAACGTCGAGACCTTTCCGCTGAACGAGCCAGTGCCCGGCGGCACCGGCCTCGCGCCCGACGTCATCAACTGGGCGCCGCGCGACTACGGCAACCGCGTCGGGATCTTCCGCATGATGGAGGTGATGGCCCGTCACGGCGTGCGCGGAACCGTCGCGCTCAACGCCGAGGCCTGCGACGACTATCCCCAGATTATCGAGGACGCCCGTGCGCTCGGCTGGGAGTTCATGGGGCACAACCAGAGCAACGCGCGCCTGCTCCATCTCATGGCACCCGAAGAGGAACGGCGGGTCGTGCTCGCCACGTTTGCGGGCATCGAGAAGGGGACGGGTCGGCGCCCGAAAGGCTGGCTGTCGTCTGGCCTGCAAGAGAGCTGGCACACGCTCGATTACCTCGTCGAGGCCGGCGCCACCTACGTCGCCGACTGGATCAACGACGACCAGCCCTATCTGATGAACGTCGGGGGCCAGCGCCTGTGCTCGATCCCGTATTCCGGGGAGATCAACGATCTGCCGCAGATCCTCCGCGCCGGCCGGTCGTCGGACGAGTTCGAGCTCATGATCCGCCGCCAGTTCGACACGCTCTACCGCGAGGGAGCGCAGTCGGGACGCGTTATGGCGATCTGCCTACATCCGTTCATCATCGGCGTGCCGCACCGGATCGGCGCTCTCGACTCGGCGCTCGCCTACATCTTGCGTCACGAGGGGGTGTGGCGCGCGACCGGAAGCGAGATCATCGAGCACTACCTTGCCTCCGGGGCGACGTTCTGAGACGGTCGCCTGTTCAGCTCCACCGACCGGTCCGCTCACGCAGTATAGTCTGGCTGCGCCCGATGCCCGTACGGAGGTGAGGATATGCTCAAGATCGACGGCGTCACCCACTGGTCGATCCCGGTCAACGACCTGGAGGAGAGCGAGCGCTTCTACCGCGACCTGCTCGGGCTTGAATATCGCGGCCGGCTGGGCAACTCCCACATGGCGTGCTTCCACGTGGGCGGCCACGACATCCTGCTCTGCGAGCGCAAGGAGAAGCTCTACCGGACTCCCCAGCAGGACAACCGCCTCCATCACTCCTTCACCCTCTCGCCAGAGGAATGGGAGAAGGCGGTCCGGCTATTCCACGAGCGAGGGGTGCAGGTCGAAGAGCTCACCTACCGCGAGCACGGCTTCTTCACCGGCCGCGAGCTCTACTTCCTCGATCCTTCAGGCAACCTGCTCGAGGTCCGTGATCCGACCTGGAAGGCGGGAATGGCCACCCCGACGCTCGCGGACATCGTCGGAGCCGGAAGTCGGCCTCGCGACGCCGCCTGACATCGCAGCGAGTCGGAGCCAATGAACAGCGCTTGGCCCTGTGACCACTGAGTCGCTCGACCAAGCCCCTGAACTAGCCTCGGCGACGAACCGACCAGAGGGTTTTGTCGGTTTGTCGGTGACTCGCGCGCCTCACCCTGTGGCGCACAGCGGGGCGGCGAAACGAAGCTGAACCGGTCACGTAACGCGTCGCACCAAACCGTTGGGTTCAGTTGCCTGATGGGCCTCGGGGTCTCCACGGCGCGCGGTGAAGGGGCCCGCCAGCCGGCCTCGCCGGCAGGGCGGCCGCCCCACCCGCGCCGGCGCGGGTGGCGGGAGCCCCAGCCCGTGCCTCGGGGCCGCCCGCCCGTGCTCCCGTTGCACGTCTTTCATCTGATCGACGGCGTGGACGCGCATCTGATCGACGGCGTGGACTCGGCACGGGCGGGCCGGTGTCGCGGGTAACCGATGTCGCCGCCCCCAGCTGCTGCCATCGTATGTAGGTGTATCCGCATGTAGCTATTGACGGCATCCCCCGGCCGCTCTAGGTTGCAACCAATGCTGGACGCGGAAGCGAGCCGACCAAAGGGCCGGTCTACTCGTTTCAATGCCACGACCGGTGGCTGCACGTGGACCATAGTCGGAAATCCCGGCTGAACCGCTCCGAGTCGCACGGGCGACAACAGGGAGGAGGAGCTCATGGCAGTCGTGAACGGGTTACCGAAAGAGAAAGCCGCAGACGAGGTGAAACCGCTCTACGACGCTCTCACGAAGACCTTCGGGCGCATGCCCGGCTTCTTCGGCGTCATGGCCCACCGGCCCGGGGCGCTAAAGAATCTCGTGCCCCTGTACGGGGCGATCATGAACGAGGGCACCGTCGAGGCGAAGCTGAAGGAGTTCGCCTACCTGAAGACGTCCATCGTGAACGGGTGCGAGTACTGAACCCGCGCGCACACCGCTTCGGCGAAGCGGGTGGGCGTGACCGACGAGCAGATCCGGGCGCTGACGTTCTACCAACGGAGCCCGCTGTTCGACGAGCGCGAGAAAGTGGTGATCCTGTATGCCGACCGCGTCACTCGGAGCGCGGCGGCGATCCGCGACGCGGCGTTGGAAGACTTGAAGAAGCACTTCAACGAGGAGCAGATCGTCGAGCTGACCCTCGTGATCGCGATCGCGAACTTCACGAACCGCTTCAACGACGCGCTCCGCATGGAGCCGGACATTGGCTGAGACAGGGACCGGTGGCGGCCTCGCGCGCCGCGACGGCGCAGACGGCCGCCTGGTGCGAGTACCTGGCCGCCCACGCCCGCCGGCTCTACGCGGCACCGACGCGGCGCGGGTGGCGGCCGCTCCGGTGAGGAATGCCTTGGCGTCTGGCCCTACTTGCCGGCGAGCCTCGCGACGATGGGGGCGAGGGTCTCCAGATAGGGCTCGAAGGTGACGAAGTAGGAAATGCCCCAGCGATCGCGGCGCGCGTGGAGAGCTTCCACCATCTCATCCATGGTCCCGATCAACACGTAGGGAGCCTCGAGGATCTCCTCGACGCTGAGCTGCTTCCAGCTCTTTTGCAGTTCCTCTGCCGCCTCACGCCGGCGATCTGTCACGATCACCCGCTGGAGCTGCGCGCTCAGCTCGAGGCGACCGAATCGCTGGCCGGCCGCTTCCCGCACCACCCGCATGCGCTCATCGATGCCCGCCACCTTCCATCCAGACATGTCAGGCACCGTGCCGCCTTGAGTGAATGTGATGCCCGTGAGATTTACGGTATCGGCCTCTTGCGCCGCCAGCGTGAGGAGGCGAAAGCCATTGCCCCCGATGATGATGGGCGGATGGGGTCGCTGGACGGGAAGCGGATGGATCGCGTGGCCCGTGACTCGGTAGTGCCGGCCGGCGAAATTGACTTCGGCCCCGCCGAGCAACCCCTTGATGATCGGCACCGCCTCGGCGAGCCGCTCGACCCTGATGCCACCTCGATCGAAGCGGAGCCCGGTCTGATCGTATTCTATGCGCATGTACCCCGCGCCCAGCCCAAGCTCGAACCGGCCATCCGTCAGCATGTCGATCGTCGCCGCCTCACGTGCGAGCAGCACGGGATGGCGGAGATCGTTGTTGAGCACGTTCGTGCCGACCCTGAGACTCTTCGTCGCATCCGCGGCGCTCATCACCGCCGGTATGGTCGCCAGCATGGCGGCAAGGTGATCGGGCACCAAGAGCACGGAGTAGCCGAGGCCCTCCACCTTGCGCGCCTTGTCTTGCCACTCGGCCCTCGACTTGCCGTCCCGCACGTTGATCCCGAAGCGGAACGGCTTCATGTCGCCGAGGGTCTCCACGCTCGCTTGGACGTCGCCACCGTACTCGCCGGTCCTCACATCTTCAGCAGTCGCTTGGCGTTCCCACTCAAGATCTTGGTCTTGTCCTCGGCCGAGAGCTGCAACTCGCTCATCCACTTCGTTCCCGGCACGTTCTGCACGAACGGCCAGTCGACCGAGAAGAGGATCCGGTCGACGCCGAGCTCCATCATCGAGCAGAGTAACGCCGGCGTGGAGAAGTTCCCGCTGGTCGTGATGTAGAAGTGCCGGCTGAACTGCTCGCGGAACGCGATTCGACGATTGCCGGGCCGTGAGAGCGCGTGGTCGATGCGCCAGAGCAGGAAGGGAAGCCCCTCGCCCATGTGCCCGAGGATGATCTTCAGATCGGGATAGGCGTCGAACACACCGCTGAGGACCAGCCGGATGCCTTGCGTCGCGGTCTCCACGGTGAATCCCCACGCGGCGTTGAGGATCGCGGGGAAGTCCTTCACGTAGTCCTTGTAGTAGGCGTCCACGACGGCGCTATGCGGCGCGGCTGGGTGCACGTAGAGCGGCACGTCCAGCGCCTGGGCTCGTTCGAAGATCGGCCAGAACCGCTTGTCGTCGAAGAACACGCCGTTGGTGAGCCCGTGGACCATGGCGCCCTTGAAGCCAAGCTCGCTGATCGTCCGCTCCAGCTCGGCGGCGGCTGCCTTGGGGTCGGGGGTCGGCAGCGCGGCAAAACCGGCGAACCGGTCGGGACGCGCGGCGATCACCTTGGCGAGGCGGTCGTTTGCGTCGCGGGCCAGCCGCACGGCGGTCGGCGCGTCGAGCCGCTGGGTCGACGGCGCGCCGTGCGAGAGGACCTGGACGTCGATGCCGGCCTCGTCCATCTCCTTCAGGCGGAGCTCGCCGAGGTCGTCGAGCCGGCGGCGGATCTCCGGCGCCCGACCTTCCGGCCCGTCGAAGGTCTTCGCGACTTCGGGGTCGTAGTAGTGCTCTTCAAGAGCGATGACGAGCGGCTTTCCCTCAGGAGCCATGTCTCCTCCTCCGTGTCAGCGCTGCGCCAGCCCTCCTTCCTTAGCGCCGAGAAGCCAACGGAGTCAAGTCGCGTGGCGCATCAGCGAATGAAACGCGACAGCCTCCTGGCTGACCAGGAGGCTGCCGCGCAATGCGGTGTTCTCGCGTGTGCTACCCGCGGCCGCGGTGATGATGGCGTCCACCGCCGCCACCCACGGGGACCGGCACCAGGAGACACCCCGACGTGCTGATAGTCACGACGCACGCAAGCAAGAGCATGGCACCTAGGCGTCGAAGTGTACTCGACCGTAGCATGATCTCAAACCTCCTCACGCCGCGGGCCTCGCGAGGGCGACGCCAGCCGGCGCGCACGAGTCAGTCAGCATTCGTTCGTGATACACGCACTCACCCGGCCACCGGCGGCGGGGAGCCGACCGGCGGCATGTCCGGAGCGGCCGGGGGTACCGCGGGCGGCGGCGGCGGTGCGGTGTACAGCTGCGCCGGTACCCACGCCCAGTAATAGGGGACCGTCATGCCGTCACCCCGGAGCCCGTATCGACCGTTGGGGTACGGGACGACCGTTACCGTGGGCGCCGCGAGCCACCCGTCCACCACCAGACGTGGTACGGCGACCAGACGCCGGATCGGTGCTCGAATCGCCAGCCTCGACCCCGGTCGAAGTGCCAGTTGTCGCGGCGCATGAACTCTCGGCGCCCGAAGTTGTGACGCTCGAACTCATGGCCTCGCTCGTCTCGACGGACCGAAGCGTGTCTCTCATCTCGCCACTGAGCCTGAGCACCGGTGGCGAAGGTCAATCCCGTGAGCACGCACAGCGCAGACAACCGAAGGAGCCTACCTCTCCAGTAGCTCATTCTCATGACCTCCTGCCCGTTAGACGCGTGCGCGACCGGCAACATTTCACCCGCAGCGCAGAGTAGGTAAGATCTGCTGCGTAAGATTTGCAAGGTAAGATCTGCATCGAGGATAGTGAACATGACCATGTCCACCGGGAACCGTTGACCCAGAAGAGCTCACGGGGTCAAACAGCCGCCTGGAGGTGAGCCGCGCGCAGCACGAAGACCGGAACGTGAGCGGCCCGCACCACCGTTTCGGCGACCGAGCCGAAGAGCAAACGACGGAGACCGGTTCGGCCGTGCGTCGACATCGCGATGACGTCGGCCTGGAGCTCCCGCGCGGCGGCGATGATCTCCCGGGGAGCCTCGCCCGTCCGCACCGTCGTGAGCACTCGAAGCCCGGCGAGGGCGGGCGTTGCAGCGACGGCGCGCAAGTACTCGTCGGCCTTCTGCTTCTTAGGCTTCAGCATACGCGCCGTGTTTTCGAGCGCGTCGGGCGTGTCCTCGCTCGGCGCCGGCCGGGCCGGTGGTACGACGACGCGAACGAGTACTACCTCCATCCCGAGCGGGCGCGCCACTGCGCCCAGAAGATTGCGGCGCTTCTCGGGGATGCCGCGACTCACGAGGCCGCCGCGAGGATGCCGTAGATGACCTCGGCATCGACGCCGTCGCGGTACCAAGTGCCGGAAGGGAACAGCAGGCCCTCCCTGGGTCGCCGCGATGCGTGGGCCTCCTCGATCGAAGCCCCGGTCCGCTACAAACGGCGGTGCCAACGCCCTTCGATGATGCTGCCATCGCCTGCGTCGCTCCCGACACGCGGCACACCCCCAGCGCCTCGCGCTTCCTGACCGACGTCGGGTCACCCCCGGACATGCGCGAGGGAGACCTGCCCCATGTGGTGTTCGCCTCGTGAGGCGGCGCTCGCTCATCCTCTTCGCGCTGCCCGGCGTGATCGTCTCCGCTCTGCTCGTCGTGCTGGCCGTCGTGGCTCCGAAGTTCGCCGGCTGGATGGTGGAGGAAGACGGTCCGATCGAGTGGATGGAAGTGGCGTTGGCTCTGATGGCGCTCGGATTCGTCGTCCGCTCGGCGGCGCGACGATTCTCGCCGGCGGACGTGCTCTTCGCTGCGACGCTGGCCGAGATGGTCGTCGCCGAGATCGATCTCGATCAGCGCCTCTTCGGCATGGCCGTCATCGACTGGAAGTTCTTCCGGCGCTCCGCCGTGCCGCTGCCGGTCCGGGCCCTGGTCGCGGCCGCGATCGTCTGCGCCGTCGGCGCCTTCGTCGTCTACTGCCTGCTCCGATGGCGCGCGCTCTGGAGCGAGGCGTGGGCCGGCTTCAGCGACGGCTGGGCGTGGATGCTCCTCGTCGGAGCCGTGCTGTACGGCATTCCCCAACCCTGCGAGCGGTGCATGAACTACCTGCTGCCGCTGCCGACGTACTTCCTCGAGGAGAGTCTGGAATTGCTCGGCCTGGTGTACGCCATCCTGGCGTTGGCGATGCGCAGTCGCCGGTGAAGGAACGGGGGACTGCGGGAGGAGCCGGCGATCGACTGCAGGACGTCGGTCAGCCTGCCGAGCCCTGCAGCGCGCCGTATTCGTCCACGATCAGCGCGTATTCGGAACGCACCTTGCGAAACGCCCCCGACGTGGGGTAGGGCTCTACGCCGTAGGTCCGAGTCCGTCACGACCATCGTACCGGTCGTGGGATCGCAAAATAGGGTGTAAGCACGAGGACAGGTGAGGGCCGAAATGTACTTCACTCTTCGGGGAAAGACGGGCTCGACTTCTAAGAAGCGCGGGGTAGGAGGAGATGGCCCGATGAAAACCCAGCATGCACTACGCCTGTTACTTGTCGTTGGGGCCGTGACCCTCAGTTTCACTGCGGCCAGCTTTGGTCGTCACGGTAGCGTTCAGGCCCAGCAAGCTCCTCAAGCGGCTCTCCCGTCCACGAAGGTCGAGTTGCTCTTCGTGCAGAATGCGGTTTCCGGGAGCTTTGACGGCAAGACGATGACGCTGAGAGGAGTCGGTCCAACTCTCTACTTCTCGGATCGACCGGAGCGAGTGACGGGGCAGGTCCGCACCTCGGAATTCGTCGATCGCTGGGAGACAAGGGGGCAGACAACTTTGCCCAGAATCCCCCGAATGCGGCCCTGTCCATCATGGGTGCGAAGGCCGTGGAGAGCGTCGTCGTCGAGCTGACAGGCCCCAGCCTGAAAGGCAACACGCTGTCCTATAGAGTCAAAGTCCTGAGGGGCAAGCTTCCTCCGTCCTTCAAAGAGACCTCCCTGTTTATCGACGTTCTCGGGCGCTGGAGAATGGTCGCCATGGGCATGGCGGTGGGAGAGACTCGTGGAATGGAGATGGGGGAAGCGGCGGCGGCCGCCCGCGGGCATGACGGCCGGCCAGGCCGCGGCCGTGGCGAAGCTCAAGGAACTCAAATCGCTCCTCAACCAGGGCCTGATCACCCAGAGTCAGTACCAGGCGGATTCCCAGAAACTCCTCAACCAGATCGTGGAGTAACGCCGACGAGGACGCACAAGCTCGTGCTGCAGGGAGTCAGCCCGGCCACCATCGTCTTCTCCGACCCTTCGCCGTTGGCCGCCAGCCCGAACCGCTGACGTCTGAGCTTGATCGTTCAGCCCGCCAGCCGGGCACGTCCGCCGAGGTCTGTTCGCGAACGGCCTCTCGCGAGGTCGAGACGCGCCCGCCGGGTGGTTCTGAGGCCCGCGCTATCGCCGCCGCCGGCGGCCTGATTTCATCTGAGTCTAGTGCTCTACGAACTCATACACAGGCGCAGTCTTGGTGGGTTCAGCGTTGTGAGCGCCGCCTCGCTCCCTTCCGGCCGGGCCGGTAGCCGATCGTCGGCTGCGTCCCCGCGTCCTCGGCGTGGACGTGGGTCGCCTCCGTGGCTTCCCGGCGCTTCGCGGCGAGCGCCTCGGGCGGGGGCGTGGCGGGAATGAGGCAGTGCTTCGCGCTGCCGATGAGGTCGCGCCGGCCGGCGTCCACGAGCGCCTTGTGGACGACGAACCAGTTGCGGGGCTCGAAGAACTGCATCAACGCGCGCTGCGTCTGCCGGTCACGCAGCTTCTTGACGGTGTCGACGGCCGCCATGGTCAGCGGGTCGATCCCGGTGTGGTAGATGCACGTCGCGATGTCCATCGGCGCCGGGATGAAGTCCTGCACCTGCCGCGGCCGGTAGCCGTGCTTCTTCAGAAAGACGGCCAGCTCGATCATGTCCTCCACGCCGCAGCCGGGATGGCTCGCGATGAAGTAGGGAACCAGGTATTGCTCCTTGCCCGTCCGTTCGCTCGCGCGGCGGAACTTCCCCGCGAACGTCTCGAACTCGCGGTGGCTCGGCTTCTTCATCAGCGCAAGGACACGGTCGGACTGGTGCTCGGGCGCGACCTTCAGATGGCCGCCGACGTGATGGGTCACCAGCTCGTCGACGTACGCGTCGTCGAGGTTGGCGAGGTCCATGCGGATGCCCGAGGCGATGTGGACGCGCTTCACGCCGGGGACGGCGCGGGCGCCGCGCATCAGCTCGATCGTCGGGGCATGGCTCGTCCCGAGCAGCTTGCAGATCGTTGGGTGGATGCACGAGAGGCGCTTGCAGACGGCCTCGACCTCGGGCCGGGTACAGCGCATCTGGTACATGTTCGCGGTGGGGCCGCCGAGGTCGCTGATCGTGCCCTTGAAGGCGGGGTCGGCGGCGATCGTCTTCACCTCGGCGAGGACCGAGCGGGGGCTCCGGCTCTGGATGACGCGGCCCTCGTGCATCGTGATGGAGCAGAAGGTGCAGCCTCCGAAGCAGCCGCGCATGATCTGCACGGAGTCCTTGATCATCGTGTGGGCGGGAATTGGCTCCGCGTAGCGCGGGTGCGGCCGCCGCGTGTACGGCAGGTCGTAGATCGCGTCCATCTCCGCCTCGCCGATCGGCAGGCACGGCGGGTTGAGCACGAGCGTGCGGTCGCCGTGGGCCTGCGTCAGCCGCTTGGCGTTGAACGGGTTCGTCTCGTGATGGAACGTGCGGGTCATCCGCGCGAAGGCCATCGGGTCGCGCGTCACGTCCTCCAGGGACGGCAGCGCGAGCGTCTCGCCGGGCCAGACCGGCAACGCCTCCTTGGCGCCGAGCAGGTACACCACGCCGCGCAGGTCGCGCACCGCCGTCACCGGCTGTCCGGCGGCGAGCCGGCGTGCGATGGCGACGATCGTCGCCTCTCCCTTGCCGAACGCGAGCAGGTCCGCCTTGCTCGCCGCCAGCATCGACGGCCGCACGTGCTCCGACCAGTAGTCGAAGTGCGCGATGCGCCGGAGCGAGGCCTCGATGCCGCCGATCACCACGGGCACGCCCGGGAACGCCTCGCGGCACCGTTGCGCGTACGCGGGCGTCGGACGATCCGGACGCAGCCCGATCCTCCCGCCCGGCGAGTACGCGTCGTCGTTGCGACGCTTCTTGTTCGCCGTGTAGTGGTTGATCATCGAGTCCATGTTGCCGGCCGAGACGGCGTAAAAGAGCCGGGGCCGCCCGAGCGCGCGCCACGCCGCGGCGCTCCGCCAGTCGGGTTGCGGCAGGATCGCGACACGGAACCCGTGCGACTCGAGTACGCGCGAGAGCACCGCCATCGCGAAGGAGGGATGGTCCACGTAGGCGTCGCCCGTCACGAACACGACGTCGGGCGCGTCCCAGCCACGCGCGCGGATCTCGTCCGCCGTCGTGGGTAGCCAGGGTCCGGGGTTGAGGCTCACGCGATCATTCTACGCGCGCGCTGGTGGCTGGGTGGTGCCGCCGGGGTGAACCGATCGCGTATGTCCCGGGCGGTCGGACCACCAAGCTCCGCTCAACACGGGTGCGATTCCCGTTGTCCGCTCCGTCTCTGGAAGAGGCAAGACGGGCTCGACTTCTGAGAACGGTGCGCTCCGGCCACACGCCTCAGCGAGGAGGGCCTCAGGATCTGGGCGACTACCGCGAACTGTGCAGCCAGCCCCGCGAGAGTCCGGCTGGCCTCGACGGCATCGTGGGGGATCAACAGATATCTCCACGACTTGCCGTCATGTTGACGCTCGTGGTCGGTCGCTTGCCGGCACCACTCTACGGCGGCCCGGCTCTTGTCGCGCACCTCGGCGTCCTCCATGTCGCGCGCGGCCTTGACTTCGCAAAGCAGCTTTTCCCACTTCGTCTCGACGACGAAGTCAGGCTCGTAGGGGTGCTCCCCGCGGTAGAAGATCTGGAATCGACCCGGGGCCGGCTTCACCCACTTCAGCACGTCTGGATCGGCTTCGAGGATGCTGGCAAATCGCCACTCGGGGGTCGAGTTGAAGCGCTGGGCTAGGTAGGTGCACTTGGCGAACTTGCCGAACAGCAGGCCGCCGATGTCGCGCGCCGCCTCCGGAGCCACGCGGAAGTCCTTTATCGTCTCTCCGGCCGGCAGCGTGAAGTCGGCTCCCTCCAGGTGAATGAAGCCGCGAGTCACGGTCACCACGTACTCAGTGGCTGCCTCGTGGTGCTGCTGCTCCATCTGCGCATGAATCAGGTTCGCGAGAGTCCTTTGGTGGAACTGGAGGACGTTCAACACCTCCTCCTCGCCACTTAGATAGCTTCGCAGATGGGTGACTGCCTGGGCGGCCAGCTTGTACAGCATGTCCGCGTGGTCGTTTTACGAGACGTCGTCGAAATCGATCAGGCACCGGACGATGTAGTCCTCCGGGCGCTGCTCCGGCGGATGCCAGCGACAGTTTCCAACCGCTCGCGTTCATTCGACTGGAGATGGTGGACAAGGATGTCCTTGGCGACCGGCTGGAGCCTGATGGTTCGGACGTCGAGTTCGAAGTCCCGGTATCCGGAGGTCACCTCGCCGGCCGGCGTGAGCACGATCTTTGGAATGTCGATGTTGCGCTTGATGTACTCGGCGTGGACTTCCGCAACCACCTTGGTGGGATCGATCGGCCCCGACACCCCAGGAAGGGCGCCCTGGATCGGCTGCAGCCGTAGCCTGACACGCGCAGCGATCTCCGCCTGCACGTCGGTTTTCGCGAGGTCCCGCGAGCGCGGAAGCTTCTGAAATTCCCGGATGACTTCGAGCGTTACCGCCGCACCAGGCAAGAATGTCGGCATCGTTGGCCGACGACATCCCCAGGTCGGCAACATGCAGGGCATCAACGCCCGCCTCCCGCAGCAACGCCCTGGTCCAGCAGGACCCTCACGAAGTCGCTTTCCTCTCCACGATCTCTTCCCCCATCATTGCGGCCACGTAGGCGATGGCCTGCCGGATGTCCTCCTCATCGAGATCGGGGTAGTCGGCCCGCAGTTCCTCCCGCGAGGAATACGTGCTCAGCGCTTCCAGGACGCGGCGCACGGTGAGCCGGAGCCCGCGGATGCAGGGTTGGCCATTCATCTTCCCGGGCTCGATCGTGATCCTGTCGAAGGCCTGAGGGTCCATTGGGTCCCCCTCCTATCCTCGCGTATCGAAACGGTACGCGAGTTGAGCAGGTTAGTGGCGCGCGGGAATGGCGGCCGGTCGCGCTAACGCGCTCATCTGCGCGCCTACTTCATCCCTTCGTTCTCGATGAGCCAGTGGCCGCCGCCGTGAAAACATACCCGTACGAGGGCCCGGGCTGACTGCAACTACTGAGACTCGGCGTTGCTCTTTGAACGCGTCTCGACCGTCGAACAAGAGGCATCCGCTCCAGGGCCCACTAGTTTCCGCAGCGAGTCTATTGTCGACTCGACGGCAGTCAGGACGAGGTCGAACTGCTTGAGTGCTGCCTCGGATGGCGACCAGCGAGACAGCCGGGCAACTGCCTGCGCCATCAAAACCACTCGGATGTCGTTCCTGCTGACCTGACGGCCCACACGACACAGCCGCTTCAACTGATCGAGCGCCTCCTCACCGGCTTCGGTGAGCAAGGAGCCGACTTCTCGTTCGCTATCCTGGGTCTCCGCTGCACGCTTCCGACACACCATGATCATGTCCAGATCGATCGGCTCCCTGGCCTGATGCTTCGGTGTTGCCACCGACATCTCGGCCTTGACGGGGTGTGCGCGAACGACCACGAATCCAGCGATCATGAGTGACTCAAGAACCGAACGCCATCCGTCATTCCGTGAGTGGTGATACGTGAAAACGAGCAACCCATCGTGCACTAACACGCGCGCGCTCTCCTTCCACACACCCGCGAGGCGTTGCGTGAAGAGAGCCGCATCGCTCTGTTGCACCTCGGCTTCCGACCGCGTCGTGTCAGGGCTGTGGAGTCCGCGGGATCCGAGGATGTGGCGCTGCCAGACGTGGAAGAAGTCGGCGAGCTCCGAGTAGTGAACGTTGTCGAAAAACGGCGGGTCGGTGATCACCGCGTCGACACTCTCGTCAGCGAGATCAGTGCGTGCGGAATCGCGGCATGCTAGATAGAGCCTCGCCTGTGTGCCCGAGAACTGCGGGAAACTGCTGACCGCTCGCTGTCCGAGCGATTCTGAGATCCCTCGGATCTTCGTGCTCTGGAGCTTTCCGGCTGAGCGCGATACGCGCAGCTCGAACGGATCCTCGCTGTAGTCAAGAGCGCGGAGAATCCGGCTCCGGAAGAGCGTTGAGAACGCTCCGGAACTCTTCGGAGTCCCCCAGACATTCGCTTCGAGGGGTTCACGCTCCGGCTTCAAGATGTGGTGATAGAACATGTGCCGGACGGCTCCCGTACCCTCCCCTTTGAACGAGGTGAACATGTTGTTGAACTCGAGGACTCCGGAGAACAGGCAGCAGAACACCTCGCGCATCCGTTCGTCCGGGATATCCCTGATGCGGTCGGCGAGAAGGCCAAGGCATAGGAGCTGGCGCGCGTTGAACATCTGGTGCCAGTAGTGGTAACAGTAATTCAGTACCTGATTGGTATTGTAGCCGGGCTGGATCCTGACAACGGGATAGCATTGTCGTCGAGCGGCAAGCGCTCTCTCAGCACGCTCGTAGAGGCGACGATCGTCGTCATTGGCGGCCAGGTAGACCTTCTCGCCACTCCGGGTCAAGACCAGCTTCGCGTAGATTCGGTGGCTCGGAGGAACGCCCCGCTCTCGCACGGCGCGTGCGATGGCAAAGGTCTCGGAGCATCGAGGGCAGGTTGCCTTGGTCCCTCGAGCTGGGGCAGAGCGTGGGTCGAAGCCGTTACCGCACGCTTCGCACGTCACAGTCGTTGACCCGTACGGCGTTGTGTTCACGGCCCCGCAGCGAGGGCAGAGCACTCTGGCGTCAGGATAGCGATCTCTGTACGCGTGATCGGCAAAGACGTATGAGGAGAACAAGTCAACGTTCTCGCGGCACCGAGGGCAAGATGTCTGCTTTACCCAGAAGTAATAGAGCACCTGAGCTGACTCTCCACCCGAGAGCGTGGTCTGGTAGTAACTCTGAATCTCGTCGGCGACGTCGTGCTCGATACCTCGAAACGCTTCCAGCAGCTCATCGCGCTTCGGAAGATCGAGGGCGTTCCGGACAAGGAAGTGGGCAACCGGGTTGATGTCGAAGCCGATGGCGCGGCCGCCAAGCTTTAAGGTTTCGCCGATCGTCGTGCCGCTACCCATGAACGGATCAAGCACGACGATGTCCGGTAAGGCGATTGCGTTGTAGAAGAGCCGAAACAGGTCGGAATGCGCTGGGGTAAAGACACCAAGGACGATTGCGCGAAAGATCGATCCGAGTCTTTGAGCCCACCACTTATGGATGTGATAAATAGGCCGGTGGACTTCCTTCCGCCAGCTCTCGAGCTCGGCGATGTCGCTTAACACCTCAAATGGGAAGTCGGCTTCCTCAATGGCCCGGGCTTCCCCGGGTACGACGCGTCGAAGGGCGGTCCGCTCGCTCTCGAATAAAAGGGAGCGCTGAGTCACGCGCCCGTCCGTTCAGGGGCCTTAGTCGTGACTGGAGGCCCGCCTGCGCCGCGGCGCCTGTAGGCGATGAAGTCGTGGCGCGTGCCAGCGCGCGGGTTGGGGATGTGCTTCGGGGTCAGCTTGTTGGCGCTAAGATCGAACTCGTAGCCGACCACAAGATTCGCGGCCTCCACGCGTACGAGCGTGCCCACGGGTTCGAGACGTGAGTCCGGCTCGGCGCCAAGCGGCAGCACAAGAGTCCGCTGCGCAGCCGTGCCGTCTGTAAGTGCGAAGGGCGTCGGCGAGACATACATCTTGCGGTCGCGAATCATGATGTCCCCGTAGCTCCCGAATCCTGTGAGGTTCTTGTTTTCATGGGCGTACTCGTGGTCTGCGTTCAGAAAATCCCCATGGCACATCACCAGATCGATAACGGGATACTCGTCGCCGTCAGGGTCCTTAGGGTAGCGGCCAAACACGTAGTAGATGGTTCGACCATTGTGGAAGCCGGTTGGAATTTGGCTGTTGGAATCGTAGTTCGCTTCCCGGCCGGGGTACGCGAGGCCCTTGATTTCGTAGCCCTCCGTCATTCCCACGAGCCGGAAGTCCGGATAGGTGTTGCGTGCGGGGGCGTCGTAGCGAATCCCAAGGTCGTCGAGCCGGGTCTTGAACCAGTCCTGGAAATGGAACTCCTTGTCCTGGCGAGTCGCGCGCCGGATCAGGGCGCCACGTCGGACCGCCTCCTCGCAAGCGAGGAAAACATCGATGACCCGGCTCGGGGGATCGGGCATCAATAAAGGAGTACGTGCATGAGGCGCATGCCGGTGGGCAGGATAGCACGCGCTTCTCGAAGACCGGTGCCGGCCAAGTCACAGCGCCATCCTAACCGCAACCCGCTCCCGTAGAAATGCCGACGAACAGATACAGTGCCCCCCGCGTCGGCGGAGGACGGCACGTCTCCTCCAGCCCGATGAGCCCGCACTTCGGCCCATAGGCCGCCTTCGTCCCTTCTCTGGCGCGTCTGCATGCGGAGATCGACCGGGTCGATGTCGAGCTTCTGTTATCGAGGACGAGCACGGCGGTGCGCCGTTCGAGCCCCAGCGCCAGAACCTCGGCTTCCCCAGGACTGAGATCGGTGACGAGCGGCAGGATGGTCGAGCTCTCTGTACCAAGGGGCCGGAGGGGGACAGCAGGCCCCTCCTTGGGTCGTTGTCCGCTCCGTCTCTGGGAGGTAAGACCGGCTCGACTTCCGAGAAGGGGCGCTTATGTCGCCTACGGCCCTACGCTCCGCCAACGCTCATGTTCATCGACGCCAATCGCCGTCGCGATGACTTCGGGCACCACGACGGCGAGGTGCGCCCCCGGCGTGGGATAGTGCGCACCCACACCATTCGCGCCGCGCCCCCAGCTCGGGGCGCGCTCAGCCGATCAGGCCGTAGAACCTCCCGGCGTTCTCGCAGGTCATCTTCCGGGTGACGTCGGCCGGCAGGTCCGCGAACTGCTCGGCGATATATTTCCCCGACTCCGGCCATACGCCATCGGGGTGCGGATAGTCGGAACCCCACATCAGCGTCTCGACGCCCATCTCGTCGATCAGCTTGGTGCCCACGCGGTCGTACTGGAAGGTGGCCTTGCACTGCCGGCGCCAGTACTCGCTCGGCTTCAGCTTGAGCGGGAGATCCTTGTACTGGTCCTCGTACTCGAAGTCCATGCGGTCGAGCACGTACGGGATCCAGCCGATGCCGCTCTCGCCGAAGGCGATGCGGATGTTCGGGTAGCGCTCGAATACCGCCCGCCCCATCATGGCGGTCAGGATGTTCCCGAGCGTCATCTGGAAGAGGCACAGGCTGCTGTAGGACAGCGCCCGCAGGGTGAGCCCGGAGTATTGCTCGCGCAGCTTCGGCGACACCGACGGGAAGGTGTGGAAGTGCAGCGGTATTCCCACGTCGTTGATCGCCTGCCACAGCGGCTCCCAGATCGGATGCCACATGGGGTCCATGTCCCACGAGCACGACAGCTCGATGCCCTTGAAGCCCAGCTTGGCGACCCGATGCACCTCGGCGACCGCGGCCTCGATGTCTCCGTAGGGGAGGCAGGCGAGGCCGATGTGCCGGTCGGGGTAGTGGCTACAGAACTCGTTCATCCACGTATTGTAGATGCGCAGCATCTCGTTGGACGCCTCGCGGTCGTTCAACTTCGCCGCCGCCGCGAGGATGCCATAGATGACCTCGGCGTCGACGCCGTCACGGTCCATCTCCTTGATGCGCAGGTGCGGGTCGCCCGGCCGGCGGATGCCCTTCTTGCCGTCCTCGTACAGGCCGGTCGCCGCCATCTTGTCGACGCGCAGCTGCTTGCCCGGCACGTGCTGCGTGCCGGACGCACCGACGCCGCCCGCCAGACCGAAGGTCGCGCCGTTGTTGGCGACCCATCGACGCCCGTCCGGGCCGTCGGCGACGTAGGGCATGCGGTCCTTCAGCTCGCGGGGCGCCTCGGAGACGAACAGCTCCGGCGGCAGCCAGATCAGATCGAGATGACAGTCCGCCGAGATTCGGTCGTAGCGCATGACTCGCCTCCCTTTGGCTTGCACTGCCCCGTGCTGTCCGCCATCCCAGGCCGACGGTAGCGCCCTTGGCCACCGCAGGTCAAGGTGCGCGTGTCCCGGCTACCGCCCGGCGACGAGCGGGAGCCCCTCCTGGCGCCGCACCTCGTTGATGACCTCGAGGACTCGGGTGTGCAGCCCGGGGTACTCGATCCCGAACTCCTTGCCCAGGCGGCTCCAGTCCACCAGGTAGTTGCCGGAGTCCTCGCGCCCACCCTCCTGGGCAAAGGTGATCTGCGCGTCGGGGAGAAATCCGCGTACGATGTCCGCCAGCTCGCCGAGGCTCGCCGGGATCCCGCCCGAATTGTAGAGATGATGGCGGGGGGCGTCGGCCATCAGCACGCGGGTGAAGACCTCCGCGATGTCCTCCACGTGAATCAGCAGGCGCATGAGCCCCTTCGATGGAAGGTGAAGGGGCCGGCCGCGCGCGGCCTCGGTCATGATCTGCACGTGGTCCGTCGAGCCGCGGACCTTGTCGGGCCCGGTGACGTTGGCGGGCCGCACGCCCGTGATCGACATGCCGTAGTTCTTGATGTACTTGCGGGCCTGGAACTCGTTGAAGATCTTGTGCATCGCGTACTGGCTCGTGCCGTACGGCGGATCGTCCTCGTTCACCAGCCGGTCACCGAAGTGGCTCTGCTGGCCGCTCACCGCGATCGAGCTCGCGTACACCACGCGTTTCACGCCGCCCAGGCGCGCGGCCTCGAAGCAGTTGTCCATGCCGAGGATGTCCAGGCGCATGACCTGGTGCGGGTTGCCCTCGCCCGCGCCGAGCCCGTAGGCGAGGTTGATGAGCCGCTCCGGCTTCACGTCGAGCACGGTCCGCATCACGTCCTCGAACTGCGTGACGTCCCCGCGGACGACGGGCGCGCCGATTGGCACGCCGGCGAACGCCGCCGCCCCGGGGTTCAGGTCCATGCCCACCACCGATTCGCCGCGCGCGACCAGCCGCTTGATGAGCCGTGGGCCGATGAAGCCGGTCGCCCCGATCACCAGCACCGACATACCGTGTCTCCTAATCCTGCCGCGTGGACTGCCAGGCGATCATCCGCCAGTGGTCACCGGCCTTGGCGTAGACCGCCAGGTAGCGGACGGTGAAGCGCTGCTCCTTGCCGTCCCGCTCCACGTGCATGTCCGACACGCCGTTGACGACACCGACATTTCCGTGAACGCGCGCCCGCCGCTCGCGCGGCGCGATGCCGCGGTAGTGCGGCTTGCCCGCGCGGAGGTTCGCGATGTGCTCGGCCTTCGACTCCAGGCGCGCGGTGGAGTGGACGTACGTCAGGTCGTCGGCCAGCGCGCTGTCGAGCGCGGCCCAGTCGGCCGTTCGCATCGCCTCGAATCGACGGTCGTCGGCGCGGAGAACGTCCGCCTCGACCCCGGTCTGCTGAGTCGCCATTGTCGCCATGAGAGCCTCCTCTACACCCCCGCGGGGATGGGTGTCGTCCGGGCGCCCGCGCGGCACGCCGGGATCACGTGCTTGCCGAACATCTCGATGGATTGTAGCGCCCGCTCGTGCGGGATGGTCTCCGTCTGCGTGATCAGAATGACCTGATCGACCCCGGCCTCCTCGTACAGTCGAACACCCTTGATGCAGCTGTCCGGATCCCCGGCGATGATGATGCCGCGGTCGCACAACGTGTCGGGGTCCATCTGGCCGAAAGCGGCCCGCGCCGCGCCCGGGCCACTGTCGAGCGAGATGCCGACCTGCGCCGCCTGTTCCTTGTGCGCTTCATCGGACTGGCGCAGCCATCGACCGAAATCGGCCTTCAAGTGGTCGGGCACGCCGCCCCAGGACTCCAGCAGCTGCTCGTAAGCGTTGACGCGATCGCGGATATACGGCTTGTCCGGGCCGAAGAACGTCTTGAGCGACAGTGCCGCGAGCGCCCGCGCCTCCTGGTTGTTCTCCCCGCAGAAGGAGTGGACGTTGTTGCCCCAGTATTCATTGACGAAGGCACCCACGGGCGTCGCCCCCTTGACCCTCGCCCGATAGCGCTTGACGTGCTCCGCCAGGATCGTCGTGGCAAACGTGGCGGATGACAGCACGCCGATCCCCTTCTCGGCCGCCACGTCATAGCTATCGGTCTGCGTGCACGCCAGATACAGGCGCGGATGCGGCTTCTGGTAGGGCTTCGGCAGCACGCGGCGCGCCGGCACATTCCAGAAGGTCCCCTCCCACGAAAACTCGTCCGACTGCCAGATGCGCGGAAGCATGGTGATGGACTCTTCCCACATCGCACGCGTGTTGCGGGGGTCGATCCCCTGGCCGAGCTGCTCGTAAGCGTTGGAGCGCCCGGTCCCGAATTCGAGACGGCCGTCGGTCAGCTGGTCGATCATGGCGGCGCGCTCCGCGACCCTGACCGGATGGTGGGACGGCAAGATGCACACCCCAAAGCCGATCCGGATCCGCTTGGTCAGCTGACTCAGCGCGCCGAGCAGGACTTCCGGGCACGGCGAGCCCGAAAACCCCGTGAGAAAGTGATGCTCGACGAACCAGAGGTTGTCGAAGCCGACTTTCTCGGCCAGCACGCACTGTTCCAGCGTCTCCTTGTACAACGCGTTCCAGTCGACGCTGGTGCCCTTGAACGGTCGCTGCGCTTCGTAGAGCAGGCCGAATCGCATCGCGAATCTCCTGGGCGATCGTGGTGAAAAACGCCGCCATGCTAACACGGGCCGACCGCCCGCCGTCTTGACGTTGTAGTCCGCCGCGGCATAGTGTCACAGGCACCATGAAAGAACGCTTTGTCGCCATCGAGACGCCGTCCGGCCGGATGCAGACGTTCGTGATCCATCCCGAGCGGGGCGGACCATTTCCGGCCGTCATCATCTATATGGACATCTGGGGGGTGCGGGACGAGCTGTTCGAGATCGCGCGCCGGGTGGGCACCGTCGGGTACTACTGCATGGTCCCGGACTTCTATTACCGCCAGGGCAAGGTGCGACACGAGTTCCGCGACGCGCAGAACCGGATGATCTCGCTGCACGCGCTTGACGAAGAGCGCAAGCAGCTGGTAACCGCGCCCGGCCGCCAGCTGTCCAACCAGATGGTCGTCGACGACACCGGCGCGATCCTGGACTTCGTCCGGCGCGGTGAGCCGGTGCGCCCGGGTGGCGTCGGCGCGATTGGCTACTGCATGGGCGGACGGCACGTGCTGTGTGTCGCCGGGCACTTCCCGGAGCACGTCAGGGCGTCGGCGAGCCTGCACGGCACCAGCCTCATCAGCGACGCGCCCGACTCGCCGCACCGTCTGGCGAAGCAGTTCCGGGGCGAGCTCTATTGCGGCTTCGCCGAGACGGATCCCTACGCCCCGTTGTCGATGGTGAAGGAGCTCGACGAGCTCTTGCGTCCCTGCCCGGTCAACTATCACTACGCGATCCACACGGGCGCCCAGCACGGCTACGCGTTGCCCAACCGCGACATCTTCGACCCGCACGGGGCGGCGCGCGACTGGGAGCAGATCTTCGCGATGTTTCATCGACAGATTCCGGCCTACAAGGGGTGAGGGCGACGACCATGGATTGGATCGAGGCGAACGGCGCGAGCCTGCGCTACGACTTGAGCGGCAGCGGCCCCGAGACCGTCGTGCTGATCCACGAGGTCGGCGGCTGCATCGAGAGCTGGGATGAGGCGCACGCGGCCTTCCGGCAGCAGTTCCGCGTCCTGCGCTACGACCAGCGGGGCTTCGGGCTGTCCGAGAAGACGCGTGTGATCACGATGGACGGCATCGTGGCCGACCTCGCGGCTCTGCTCGATGCGCTCCAGATCTCCGGGCCGGTGCACCTGGCCGGATGCGCGATGGGTGCCGCGATCGCGCTCGCGTTCGGGGGGCGCCACCGGACACGCGTCGCGCGAATCGTCGCCGCCAGCCCGGCGACGTGGGCCAACGCCGATCGGGTCGTTGCGCAGAAGCGTATCGAGGACACCGAGCGCGGCGGCGTTCGAGCGGTCGAGCAGACCAGCCTGAATGCCTCGTACCCGGAGAGCATCCGAGCGCTCGATCGCGCCCGTTTCGAGCGTTTCCGCCGCCGCTGGCTGGGCAACGACCCGGAGGCGATGGCGGCGATACTGCGGATGTCGACGAACCCGGAGTTCGATCTGAGTCCGGACCTGGCGCGGATCACCGCGCCGACACTGGTGATCGGCTGCACCCAGGACGGCATTCGGACCCCTGACATGGTGGCCAAGGTCGCCACGTCGATTCCCGGCGCCAAGTACGTCGAAGCGAGCTCGGGACACTTCATGGTGGTGGAGACGCCGGAGCTTTTCGTCGAGCTGGCGGTGCCCTTTCTGAGAGGCGCGTCAGAGGTGAAGGGATAGAGTAAGCGATCGACTACAAGGATTGCGCGGGCGAAGCGCGCGCCCGACC
>JAHFDK010000493.1 GCA_023249095.1 Candidatus Rokuibacteriota bacterium
AGGTTCGGGTGATCTGGGCTGTGGGAAATGAATGCGGAATCGAATTTCTTCGCGTCACGGCACGAGAGCTGACCCGGCTACGCCATTTCATCTGGAAGCACATGAACCGCTCCACACTCAGAGGCGGACCTCCCTTGTTTACCCTCGTTGACCATTCGAGCCCACGACGGCTACATCTCAAATCTCTTCCCTAGCCCACATTATTCATAAGCGCTTCGGCTGCCATCGTCTGCCTGTGAGTCCCCTTGCTTTTCCGGCATGCATGGGAGTCATGGAGAAAAATGGGTTCCCAGACCCCTCCAAGGCCTCGACTCAGACAGGGTGCCCCACGCGGTCGCGGAAATCCGCCGCGAGTTGGCCCGGATGATCACCGTCACAAGGAGTCTGTCCGAGTCGTCCCTTCGTTGAGAGGCGAAGGAGCCGTGGTCAGATGCGAGGCCGCAGGTTCGAAAAAACCGGAAGCGTATTTGCTGGAATACGGTGAGAGTGTTTTCGAGCCGAGAACGAAGCAGATGGCCTCGGATCGTTCGCCGCAGTAGAATGGCGATCACCCGGACAGGCTCCTAACTCCGCCTCTGCTGCCGCCGATTGCTCCCCAACGTATCCTTATGCTACCGGCTAACCTTGCGCATCACCGGCTCGCGATAGACCGTCCGGTCCATCGCGGTCTTGCAGAGGGGCGACTGTTCGGAGCGCGCCATGATTCGCTTCCCATCTCGTCCGCCCCTTTGTCAGGGGCCTGCGACACGCTCCGTCGCGCGGGGCTGGGCAGGGTAGAAGCCCGGAGCCTCTACCGCCCCGCCCCCCAACAATCACATCATTTCAATCACCGAAAAGCCTCAATGCTGATCCGCACTCGTGCCACCACGGACACACCAGGCGCGCTGGTCGAAGGACTTACTGAGGCTAAGCACGACGCCATTGTTGAAGCCCACGCCCCACATGAGGGCAGGATTCTCCGCATGCGCTGACGCCGACCAATAGTTGGCCGACTGGACAGTCAGAAACGGATGGCCCAGTGGCAGGGTAGGACCCGGAGAGGCCACGGACGGGTCCACCAGACTGGCCAGCTCTGAAAGGGACGGCAGGCGCCAGCCTTTTCGGCCTCCGACGGCTTTATTGGCGCAGGTTAAACGGGCGCTTGACGAGGCTACCCCAGTCGCCTGCGGGGACTTTTCCCAGACCAGGCCGGTTTCCTTATCCAATACCGCGTCGCTGTTGAAGGCCGCTAGGACGACAAACCGCTGCGCCGCCGGCAGCGCCTGGTCCCATCGCATCGTGTTATTCTCCTCGGCACCCCCACCACCGCTCTTAGTGGCCTCTCCGCCCCCACTGCCGGCCTTAATGGCCGCCAGGATCTGATCGAGCTTGTCCAAAATCTGCCGAGACTGCTGCTGCGCGGTTGGATTCTGCGCCTCAGCGGGTGTGACGCCTGGGCCACCGCTCACCAGGAGCAGTCCTCCGAGTACGAGCGTGCCCGCACTCACTGCTAGAAACCCTCGTTTCTTCATCATTCCCTCCTTGTTGGTTGTGTTGATATGACACTGACTGACTTCTGCCTAGCCTTCTGCGTTCCTGAGAGCTTGTTCCCCTTTTGTAAGGGGCCTGCGACAAGCTCGGTCGAGCGAGTCGGTGCGCTATTAGACGCGGCCGGTCCGTAACTGGACAGCCCCGCGAGGAGCACCAGGCTCAGGAGCAGCGCCAGGCGCGAACACAGCAGACGCACGCACGGTCGCGATGGACGCGTGTTCTCAGCCATTTCAGGTGACGTGGTCGAGGCTGGAGCGGGAACGGTCTGCGTGAGGGTGCCGTTGCTGAGGTGCTGTCTCTGACGCCGGTCCGAGACGGACCAGACAACCAGACTAAGAGATGATGGCCGCACGGTTAGATGTCGAGTTGTGCGTGAGTGAGTTCAAACGGGAGACCACCGGCAGGGAGCACGTCAACCGTTGAACGCCGGCGAGATCCATCTGGGCAACCCTCTGATGCGCGATGTCCAGCCTAGGATTGCTCTAGCGTCACCTCGCGAGGATTACGGCTTATACGGCAGATTGCTTTTCTCTGTCAAGTGCTTATTGCGAAGGAAGCTTCAACAAAACTTCCATTGGCTTCGCCGATCATGATGACGACGAAGCCGGACACGGTGGGTGCGGCCCGTGATCGGGAGTCTGGCCAGCACTCTCTTGTATTCAAGACTCAGCCCATAAGCCCAACCTGAAACAGCTCACTTGCGATTCCTATCCAATGCTTGCCCCCTGGAAGCACTACGTGCTAGGATTTCGGTGAGTAAGCACTTACTTACCATGAAGAAGCGGACCAAACAAACCACGAACGGGAACAGGAACGGGCAGCGGGCTTCTGGGCGCGATCGTCAGGCCAGCCTCATCGTGGCCGCCGCTTCGCTCTTTGCCGCGAAAGGGTTCAACGGCAC
>JAHFDK010000294.1 GCA_023249095.1 Candidatus Rokuibacteriota bacterium
GCCGTTGTGGAACTTCACGCCGCGGCGCAGGACGAACTCGTCGCTAAGGCCGTCCGGGGAGACGGTCCACGACTCCGCCAGGCTCGGCGCCATCGGATTGCCCGGCATCGGCTTCACGAGCGCGTCGTGGAGGGCGTAGAGGAACATGAAGGGGGTGATGATCCCGGTCGTCTCGGCCGGGTCGAACCACGTGGGCGCGAGCGTGACGTGCACGGCCCAGGTGAGCTGGCCCTCCGGGGCGGCCGGCGCGGGCGTGGGGGCGAGCGATCCCAGGAGCAGCAGCGCGACGACCAGGGCCCATCGGGTCATCGAAGCCTCCTCTTCGTCACGATCAATGCTGCGAGCGAAACCGAGGGACGACGAACGGAAACCCGAAGCGAGGCCGATTATGCGCGGCTGTGAAGCGTTGTCAATGCCTCCGCCGCGGTGGGCGGGCGCTCGTTGATAACCAGGGTCCCGCCCACGATCGAGGCGACCCGCAACCGTGGATCGAGCGATGCCGACGCGTCCTGGAACACCATCCGGATCCGCAGTATTCGACTCGGAGACGTCGCGATGGTAGCACGAGGCTGTGGGCGGGACTGTGCGGTGACACGGTCGCTCGCATACAATGCACGTCTCATCGCTGGAGGCTGTAGCGCGACCGGTCGGACGTCGCGGGGACTGGGCCCCGCCGCGCGAGGCGAGCCCGTCGAAAGGAGCGCGGCATGGCCGAGTTGAGTCTGCAGCAAGCGACGACGATCGTGGAAGCGTCGCTCCGGAAGGCGCGCGAGACTGGCTGCGCACCGCTGGCGGTGGCCGTCCTCGACGCCGGCGGGCACCTGAAAGCGTTCGCACGGGAAGACGGCGCCGGCATCATTCGCCCGCAGATCGCCACGGGAAAGGCCTGGGGCGCGCTCGGGATGGGCGTCGGCTCCCGCACGCTGGCGCGCCGCGTGGCCGAGCATTCCCAGCAGCAGGCCTTCTTCTCCGCGCTCAACGCCATGTCGCAGGGACGGGTCGTCCCGGCGGCGGGCGGCGTGCTGATCCGCGACGCCGGCGGCACCGTGATCGGCGCCGTCGGGATCTCTGGAGACGTGTCGGACAAGGACGAAGCGTGCGCCCTGGCCGGCATCGCCGCGGCCAAGCTGGTGGGCGACACCGGTTAGTGATAGGTCATCGAAAGGAGCTTCAATGACAGCCCTGCCCCGTTGGCTCTTGATATTTGCGCTCGCGCTGGTGCTGAGCGGCGCACCGGCCCCGGCGGTCGCCGCCGTTCCGGAAGGCACGATGACGTGGGCGGTTCACGCCTCACTCGCTCCGGCGTGGTTCGACCCGGCGGAGACGACCGGCATCATCACGCCCTTCATGATCCTCTACGCGCTTCACGACGGACTGGTGAAGCCCATGCCGGGCCAGGCGATGGCGCCGAGCCTCGCCGAGTCCTGGACCGTCTCCAGGGACGGGCTGACGTACGAGTTCGTGCTCCGCAAGGGCGTGAAGTTCCACAACGGCGACCCGGTGAGCGCCGAGGACGTGAAATTCTCCTTCGAGCGCTACAAGGGCGTCGCCGCCTCGACCATGAAGGCGCACGTGGCCGCGATCGAGGTGGTGGACGCGCACCGCGTGCGCTTTCGTCTCAAGAGGCCGTGGGCCGACTTCATGACCTTCTACGCCACGCCGGCAACGGGCGCCGCCTGGATCGTGCCCAAAAAATATGTCGAGCGGGTGGGAGATGACGGCTTCAAGAAGGCGCCGGTCGGCGCCGGCCCGTACCGCTTCGTCTCCTTCAATCCGGGCATCGAGCTCGTGCTCGAGGCTTACGAGACGTACTGGCGCAAGACCCCGAGCGTGAAGCGCCTGGTGTTCAAATCCGTCCCCGACGAGTCCACGCGCCTGGCGATGCTCAAGCGTGGCGAGGCGGACATCGTGTACTCGATCCGCGGGGCGCTCGCCGAGGAGCTCCGGCGGACGCCAGGGCTCACCCTCAAGCCCACCCTCGGGACCTTCACCGAATGGGTCGCCCTGAACGACCAGTGGGATCCGAAGTCACCATGGGCGGATCGCCGGGTCCGGCTGGCCGCCAACCTGGCGATCGACCGGAAGGCCATCAACGAAGCGGAGTATCTCGGCTTCGGCAAGATTACCTCCAGCATCATTCCCCAGGATTTCGAGTTCGCCTGGGTGGCACCGCCCCACCCCTACGATCCGGCCCGGGCCAAGCAGCTCCTGGCCGAGGCCGGCTACCCCCGCGGCTTCGACGCCGGCGAAGTCTTCACCGACATGGTGTACGTGCCGACCGCCGAGGCCGTCGCCAACTTCCTGCAGGCGGTGGGGATCCGCGCGAAGCTTCGGGGCCTGGAGCGAGCGGGCTTCCAGAAGAGCGACCTGGAAAGGAAGCTCAAGCCTCTTGCGCGGGTCGGCAGCGCCGCCTCGGGCAACGCCGCCACCCGCATCGAGGCGTTCGTGCTGTCGAACGGAAACCGATCCTACGGCGGCTTCCCGGACATCGACGGCCTCTATCAGGAGCAGGCGGGTGAACTGGATCCCAAGCGGCGCGCGGTGATCTTGCACAAGATCCAGCAGCTCATGCACGAGCGGGTCCTGTTCGCCCCGCTCCTCGAGCCGGCGCTGCTCAACGGTTACGGGCCCCGCGTGGCGGACGCTGGCCTCGGCCTCATCGTCGGCCACCTGTACTCGGCGCCGTACGAGGACCTGAAGCTCAAGGGGAAGTGAGGCCTCGACGCTCCTAGCCCTTGACCGCGCCGGCGGCCAGGCCCTGGACGACGAAGCGCTGGCCGAGGAAATAGAGAATGGTGATGGGGACGGAGGCGAGGACGGCTCCCGCCATCAGCTGACCCCAGATGTACTGGTCGCCCACCACCATCATCGAGAGCTTGATGGGGACCGTCATCGTGGTGTGGTCCGAGGTGAAGACCAGGGCCAGGAGGAACTCGTTCCAGGACAGGGTGAACGAGAAGACGGCAGACGCGACGAGCCCCGGCGCCGACAGCGGCAGGAGGATCCGGAACAGCGCGCCGATCTTGGTGCAGCCGTCGACCATCGCGTGCTCCTCCAGCTCGGGCGGAATACTCCTGAAGTATCCCATCAGCATCCAGGTGCAGAAGGGCACCATGAACGAGAGGTACGTCAGGATGAGCGACGTCAGCGTGTTGCCGAGGCCCAGCCCGACCACGATCGCGTAGAGCGGCACGAACAGCATCGCGGTCGGCAGCAGGTACTTGAACAGGATGAGACGTCCCACCCACTCCCGCCCCCGGTAGCGGTACCGGACGATGCTGAACGCGGCGAACGCGCTCACCAGCACCGTGATCATGGTCGTCGTCGATGCCACCACCAGGCTGTTCCGGATGTTGGTCAAGAGATCCTCGCGCTGGATGACGCGGACGAAGTGCTCGATCGTGGGCCGGCGCGGCAGGTAGGTGAAGTCCTCGTAGAGGTCCTTGTTCGACTTGAGTGCGGTCGTCACCATCCAGAAGAGTGGCACTGCCACCATGAAGACGAACAGCGCCAGCAGCGCGTAGGTGGTCGCCCGGACCGAGAGCGGCTCACGCATGGGCTCTCCCCTCAGGCGTTGGCCTTGCGCTGCAGCAGCACGGTCACCACCAGCACGAGGCCGACCAGCAGCGGCAGGAACAGGGTCGACACGGCCGCCGCCTCGCCGAGGCGCAGGTTCACCATCCCCATCACGTACACGAGCATCGTGTAGACCATGGTCGCGTCCGACGGGCCGCCGCCCGTCAGCAGGTACACCGGCTCGAACGCGTTCGCGGTCTGGATCGTCGTCAGCAGCAAGATCACGCCGATGATGTGGTAGAGCCCTGGCAGCGTGATGTAGCGGAACTGCTGGACTCGCGAGGCGCCGTCCACCTGCGCGGAGTCGTAGAGCTCCTGCGAGATGGTCTGCATGCCGGCGAGGAAGGAGATCGCGTACAAGGGAAAGTTCCGCCAGACGTGGGCGACGATCACCGAGGGCATGGCCGTGCTGCGGTCGGAGAGGAAGGCGATCGGGCTGCCGATGATCCCGAGGTCCATCAGGGCGTAGTTGATCAGCCCGCTCAGCGGGTCGTAGAGCCAGCGCCACACCAGGTAGACGACGAACGCCGGCATCACCCAGGGCAGCAGCAGGAACGCGCGGAAGAAATTGCGGCCCCGGATCCGCTGGTTGAGCACGAGCGCCACGGACATCCCGAGCACGAACTTGAGGGCCACGGCCGAGAAGGTGAAGACCACGGTGTTGAAGACCGCCGCGCTGAACTGCGGCCACGCGATGACATAGGCGAAGTTCCGGAGGCCGACCCACTGACCGGCGGATCCGACGGCCTTGTCCGAGAAGGCGAGCCAGATCGCGTAGCAGAACGGATACAGCACGAGCCCGAGCAGGATCAGCACGGTGGGTGCCAAGAGCCCCATGCCGCCGAGCGACTCGCGCACGCGCGCCGATGGCCACCGGGCCGTCCGCGCCGGGGCAGGAACCGCGACCGCTACGGAGCGAGGCCGGATGGCCACGGCGAGGCCGCCATCACGCGTACTTCGCGTAAATCTTGCTCAGGACGTCCAGGGTCTCCGCGAAGGCCTTGTCGCGCGACCAGCTGTCCACGACGATCCGCTGCAGCATCCGCGAGATCGTCGTGTTCGTGCTCTGCTCCTGCCAGGCGTCGTTGAAGGCGTCGGGGTAGCCCTGGGGGTGGCCCTTGAGCGACATATCGATCAGGCTCTTCATGAACGGCTTTTTCTTCCAGACGTCGAAGCTGGTGTAGGCGTTCAGAACGGGGCCCCACTGGGCGACGGACATCTCGCGGTCCATCTTGCTGGGCTCCATCGAGTCCCACAGGAACTGCTTCGCCAGGTCTGGGACCTTTGTGTACTTCATGATCGAGCGGGAGCCGTAGGTCAGCGGCTGGATTCGCCCCTTCGGCCCACTCGGGTACGTGTAATGACCCGTCTTGGCGAGGAGCTCGGGATTGTTCGCCTCCAGCCACAGCGAGATCGTGACCGGGTTGAAGACGAAGACCACCTTGCCGGACTGGTAGGTCGAGTTGTTCATCGTGTTGTCCCACGTCGTGACCCCGGGCGGCAGCACACCCGACTTCCAGACCGCGTCGAAGTAGTCGAGGAACTCCCACACCTGTTGCTTGTAGTCGCCGAGGATCACGCGCCGGCCGGCCTCGTCGGCCAGTCGCGCCCCGTAGCTCTTCATGATGTCTTCCCAGACCTGCGAGTCGGTCTGGTTGCTGATGGCCTGCCCGATCCCGAAGATCTTCGGAGGCTGCTGGGCCTTCTTCGCGTACGCGAGCAGATCGACCCACGTCGCCGGGGGGGGCTTGAGCCCGGCCTGGGCGAGCAGGTCGTCGCGGGCGATCATCATGAAGCCCTGGAGGCCGTAGAGGAGGGTGTGCACGCGCCCGTCGGGCTCCAGCATGATCTTCGACGAGGGACCCACCCAGCCGCCGTACGTCTTCTCGGCCTTCTTGTAGAGGTCGGTGACGTCGAGCAGCTGTCCTCGCGCGCGCAGCTCGACACCTCCGGACTCGACCACGTCCGGCGTCGCCTTGGCCTCGATGGCCGCGGTGATCTTCGGCATGAACTCCTTCCACGGAACCATCGTGAGCTGGAGATCGACGTTGTTCTTCTTCGCCCACTCCTGGGCAAAGGTCGCCCGCGCCTCGTCGCTCGCCTTCAGGAACTGGTAGCACCAGTAGACGAGCTTGGGTCGCTGCGCCAGGGCCGGAGCTGGAAAGGACAGTTTGGCGCCGGCGCCCGCAGCGAGAGTGGCCGACGTTTTCAGGAATTCTCGACGGGTTCGACGGATCGCCGCGCGTGCCATCGCTCGTCCTCCCTCTGTAATCACGCTATCTCACGCGTACTTCGCGTAGATCTTGGTCAAGATGTCCACCGCCTCCGCGAAAGCCTTGTCCCGGGTCCAGCTATCCACCACGAGGCGCTGCAGCATGCGCGAGATCGTGGTGTTCACGAACTGCTCCCGCCAGGCGTCGTTGAAGACGTCCGGGTAGCCCTGGGTCTCGCCGTGGAGCGACATCTCGATGAGGCCCTTCATAAACGGCTTCTTCTTCCAGACGTCGAAATTGAGGTACGCGTTCAGCACGGGACCCCACTGGCTCACGGCAGACTCGCGGTCCATCTTGCCGGGTTCCATCGAATCCCAAAGGAACTGCTTCGCCAGGTCGGGCATCTTCGTATATTTCATGATCGATCGGGAGCCGTAGGTAACCGGCTGATTCAGCCGCTTGGGTCCGCGGGGGAAGTTATAGTGCCCGGTCTTGGCCAGGAGATCGGGATTGTTGGTCTCGAGCCACAGCGAGATCGTGATCGCGTTCAGCACGAAGACGGCCTTGCCGGCCTGGTAGGTCGAGTTGTTCATCGTATTGTCCCAGGTCGTCACGCCTGGCGGCAATACGCCGGCCTTCCAGACCTCCGTGAAGAAATCGAGGAACTCCCACACCTGGGGCTTGTAGTCGCCGAAGATCACGCGCTTGCCCGTGTCATCGGCCAGGCGCGCCCCATAGCTCTTCATGATCTCTTCCCAGATCTGCGAGTCGGTCTGGTTGCTCACGGGCTGCCCGAGTCCAAACGTCTTCGGAGGCTGCTGGGCCTTCTTCGCATACGCGAGGAGGTCAACCCAGGTCGCGGGGGGCGGCTTGAGGCCGACCTGGGCAAGCAGATCGTTGCGGGCGATCAGCTGGGGGCCCGAAAACCCGTAGAGGATATGGTGCACGCGCCCGTCCGGCTCCAGCATGATCTTGGGGGCGCTCCCGATCCACCCGCCGTACGTCTTCTCGAGCTTCTTGTAGACGTCGGTGACTTCCAGCAGCTGCCCCCGACCGCGCAGCTCGACTCCGCCCGACTCGACGATGTCCGGCGTCGCCTTGGCCTCGATGGCCGCCGTGATCTTCGGCATGAACTCCTTCCACGGGACCATCGTGAGCTGGAGGTCGACGTTGTTCTTCGTCGCCCACTCCCGGGCGAAGTTCGCCCGCGCCTCGTCGCTCTCCTTCAGGAACTGGTAGCACCAGTAGACGAGCTTGGGGCGCTGCGCCACGGCCGGCGCCGGGAGGGACAACACGGCGCTGGCGCCTGCAGCGAAGGTGGCTGACCTTTTCAGAAATTCGCGACGGGTTCGACGGATCGCCGGGCGTGCCATCGATCTTCCTCCATCGTCACGCTTGGCCGTGTCGCCCACCAACCGAGGGGCTCGACAGATCGAGCGATGTTGCGGCAAACTATGCTCCCGCTCGCGGGGCCGGTCAAGGTCCTTGGGTGGATGCCCCGGCTCGTCGTTCTCGAAGAGCGTT
>JAHFDK010000295.1 GCA_023249095.1 Candidatus Rokuibacteriota bacterium
CCACCGCCTCCTTGGTCGCGAGGTCGACCGACTTGAGCGGCGTGCGGAGCGTCGACGGCGGCTTCATCACCGCCCGCGCGACCACCGGCTGGCTGTTGGTGACGCCGCCCTCCAGCCCCCTCGGCGTTGTTCGTCGAGCCGCCTGAAGCCGCTCTCCGCGTCGAAGAGGATCTCGTCGTGGACCCCCGACCCCGGCCGGCGCGCCAGGTCCTCGTTGATGTGGCCCTCCGTCAGCGGCAGACCGGCAGGAATGCCGTCGATGACGGCGACCAGGGCCTCACCGTGGGACTCGCCCGAGGGGAGGAAGCGGAACAGCCCGCTCATCGCTACTTCTTCTGGGTCGCGGGTGCCGACTGGGCCGTCTCGGTCCTCAGAACCGATGGAGTGATGAAGATGACCAACTCCCTGGCCTCGTCTTTGGAAGATCTGGTCTTGAACAGCCAGCCGAGAACCGGGATGTCGCCGAAGAGCGGGATCTTCCGCGTCTCCTCTTGGGTCGAGTTTTTCGTTACGCCGCCGATGACGAGGCGTTCGCCTTCCTTGACCAGGACCTCGGTCTGAGCACGACGCTTGTCGATGGCGGGCACGCCGGCAAGGACCTCGGTGCCGCGCGAATTGTTCTCGACGATGACCTTCATCTTGATCTTGGTGAGGTCGCCTTCCCTGATGACCGTCGGGACCACGTCGAGCCTCAGGGCGGCTTCCTTGAACTGGACCTGCGTGCCGGCCGAGCTGACCGTCGCGTACGGGATTTCTTCGCCGAGCGAGAGCGACGCGGTTCCGTTTTCCACCGTCACGATCTCGGGACGCGCCAGGGTCCGGGTCTTGCCCTGCACGCGCAACGCTTCGAGGGCGAGGTTGACGTTGTATCGACTCCCGGTGACGCCGAACGAGATACCACCAGCGCCCGACTGCCCCCCGGCGATCGTGCTCGTGATGGGGAGGTTGACGACGTTCCCTCCGAGCGGCAGTCCCGTCAGGCCACTTATCGGGAGCAGGCCCAAGAGCGACGCGGCGCCGGCGGGAAGGTTCGGTGGGCCGAACACGTTGGCAACAGGGACAGTGCCAGCCGCCTGGTTGCTGAGAGCGCTGGTGAACCCGCGCCCGACCACGATCGAACGTCCGTCGGCCTGCAGGACGCCGCCGCCGCCCCACTGGACGCCGATGGCGAAAAGGTCGTTACGGTCCAGGATCTCCATGCGCGCCTCGATTTTGACCATAGGCAGCGGCACGTCGAGCTTCTCGCGGATCAGCTTCTTGATCCGCTCCAGGTCATGCTCATAGTGCCGGATGAAGATCGAGTTCGTCGGCTTGTGGGCGCGGATCGTGATGCCCTTTGCCAGCACGTCGGCCGCCGCAGACAGCGGCGCCAGGGGGGGCGGTTGCGGCGCGGTCCCGTAGAGCGCCGAGAAGGGCGGCCCGGCGATCGGTGGCGGTCCGCCGACCGAAGCGATCTGGGCCGGGATACCCTCCGCCGGAATTCCCAGGATCCCCTGCAGGGTCTTTGCGATTTCCTCGGGGTCGGCGTACGAGAGTCTGATCGTCTCCTCGCGGAGCGGCCCTCGGGCCACAAGCTCGGCGACCGCCGCGTCCGAGTTCCGCTTCTTGTCGATCGCCTCCTGCTCCTTGAGCTGCGCCTCGGCGGCCTTGATCCGGACTTCGCTCTCGGCCTTGATCCGAGCCTCCTCGACGCGGGCCGTCGCCTCGCGCTCCTTGGCCAGCTGCTCGAGGGAGACGATGCGCAGCACGCCGTCCTTCTCGACCTTTCGGAGACCGCGGGCCTCGAGGATGGTGTCGAGGGCGAGATCCCAGGGAACGTTCCGCAGTGTGATGGACATCTTCCCTTTGACGTCGTCGCCGATGACGACGTTCCGGGTGCTCTCCGCTGCCAGGATGCGAAGGAGGTTCACGACGTCCGCGTCCTTGAAGTCGAACGAGATGAGTCGCTGGCCGTTGCCCGCGGACGGCACCGCGGCTGGCGGCGTCGCCGTCGCCTGGGCAACCTGGACCGGCCGCGCGGCGGGTGTGGGCGAGGTTGTGGTCGCTCTTGACGCCGCCGAGGTTGCCGCGGGCGCGGCGGTGGGAATGACGATCGCCAGACCGTCGGACTCTTCCCGGATCGCGTATCCGACGGTGCGAGTCAGGTCCAGGACAATGCGGGCCACACCCTTCCGGTACTGGCTGCCCCGGACCTGCCGGACCGGATCCTTCCCAACGGTCAGCGGCGTCTTGCGCCACGCGTAGACCGTATCCTCGAGATCGATGACGAGGCGGTTGGGCGACTCCACGAGGTCGGCCTTGTACTGCGCCTCGCGCGAGGTCTTCACGAATACGGTGACGGAGTCCGGCTGCGGCGACACCGTCACATCGCTGAGCCTCGCGGGCTCGGTCTGGGCCCCGCTCCCCGTCGGGACGAGCAGCATCAGGCCAAGGCTCACCAGTATCAGCACCATGGCGATCCGTTTTTCAGCGTTCATTTAGTCTTTCAGCGTTCATTTAGTTTGTCGCCAGCCTGAGAACCACGCGGTTTGCGGGTGCGCCGGCCTTCGCCGTCACCAAGAACACCACACTGTCGGAGCCAATCTCCAGCAGGCGGCCATCCCCGAGCGTGTCGCCGGGTTTGAGGATGTACCCGATACCGTCCGGCGCTTCGATCAGCGCGAGCGCGGTGCGGGTACTGCGAACGATGCCGGTCAGCCTGGTCGATGCCACCGTCAGCCCTCCGGCACCCTCCCGTACCACGAGGGTCTCGAAGGGATCGCGGCGTCCTTTCGGCTCGTATTTCGGGACCGCAACGCTGGCTTCGGGGGGCACGACCGGGACGAGGCCGGTCGGCTGCGCAGAGGGCGCTTGAGCGGGTGCGGCGGCCGGCCGCGGTGGTGGCGGCGGCGGCGGTGAGCTACCGCAGGCACCCAGCATCGTGGCCAGGCCGATCGACGTGAGCACCCCCCGATGTGTCCGCATGGCTCTGGACCTCACTTTGCCCCTGGCGGCTTGGGGGGCGGGGGCGCGCCGATGGGGCGGTACATGTACGTCGCGAGTACCAATTCCGCGCGGACCGGGTTTCGCGGCCGGCTCACGCCGGTCAGCTTGATCTCCGTCACGTTCACGACGCGAGTCAGCTTGGCGACCCGCTCGAAGAATTCTGCGAACTGATGATAGCCAGCCTCCGCGTTCAGTGTGATCGGGATCTCGCTGTAGTACTCGCGTACCACCGGCGCACGCGGCTGGAACAGCGAGACGCCGAGCCCCGCCGCGGCCGCGGCATCCGAGAGCGCCCGGTACAGCGTCGGGATCTCCCTCTCGCCCGGGAGCTTCTCTTTCAAGGCGTTGAGACGCGCCTCGAGCTCCGCTGCCTCGCGGCGGTACTTCAGGAGGTCGGCGACGATCGCCCGGCTCCGAGCGACCTCGTGCTGCAGCGAGTCCAGTTGCGCGCGGAGCTGCCCGACCTGGGCTTGGACGGGCGATAGGAGGAGGAAGTATCCGGCGGCGCCGATGATGAGCAGCCCCACGACCCCTGCGACGATCTTCCGCGGCTTCGGCGCGTTGACGATCGGGTCGAAGAACGGTGGGAGCGCCATGTCAGCTCTCGAAGCGGCAGGTGACCTCGAACGTCACCAGCGGGGCCGGCCGGGCCAGATCCTGGCGCGAAACCACGAGGTCGACTTCCTTGAACTTCCCGGAAGCGCGGAGCTTCGACATGAAGTCCGCGACCGCTGTGGCGGAGAATGCCGACCCGGTGACTTTGATCTGCCCGCCGCGCTCTTCGAATCCGGTGATCCAGAGATCATTCGGGATGACACTCGCGAACGCGTCGGCGAGCAGGATCGGCCGTCCCTGGGCTCGAGTGAGCTCCTCGATGACCTCGACCCGCTTGCGCAGCTCGTTGGCCAGGTCCCTGATCTTGCTCTCCTGTCCGATCTGCACCTTCAGGAGGGCGAGGTCTTTTTGCGCCCGATCGATGTCGGCGGTGAGCGTCGCCTGGGTCCTGATCAGCACCCACCAGTACCCTCCAACCCCGAGCAGCAGGGCCAGGTAGACGACGCCGAATAGCCAGCCGAGGTTGAAGGACGGCAGGCCGAGTTTGAACCCGGCGCCCCGCCGGCGACCCCGTTCGGGCGCGAGGTTGATCCTGATCATTTCTGTTTGTCTCCCGGCCGTCGCAACGCCAGACCTACGGCCACAGCCAGGGCCGGTCCGGCGGCGTGGACCTCGTCCGCGTACGCCGAGTCGATCTCGATGCGTTGGAACGGCTTCGTCAACTCGACCGGGATGCCCCAGTTAGACGACAGATAGTCGCTGAGCCCCGGGAGCTGGGCGCAGCCGCCGGCGAGGACGATCTTCCCGATGCGCTCGGACTCGGCCGTCGACGCGAAGTAGTCGAACGTCCGCTGGACCTCGAGCGACAACTCGCGCGACACTGCTTCCAGGGCCGGGACCACGGTCTCCCACCGGACGCCCACGTCCCGGCCGAGCTTGGCGGCCTCCGCCTGCTCGAAGGGAATCTTGAGCTGCTGGGCGATCGCCTGCGTGTAGTTGTTCCCGCCGAACGGGATGTCGCGGGCGAAGATCGTCGAGCCGCCACGCACGACATTGGTCTTCATGATCGAGGCGCCGATGTCGATGAGGGCGACGGTCTCGCCGCGATCGCCCGGGTTGTTCAGCTCGAACTGGTTGCCGAGCGCGAAGCTGTCGACGTCCACGATCGTGGGGGAGAGCCCGGCGTCCTCGACGACCGCCGCGTACTCGAGCACCTTGGACTTCTTGACCGCGACCAGGATCAGGTCCAGCACGCCGTTGTGCTGTCCGACGGTCTGGTAGTCGAGGAAGACCTCGTCGATCGCAAAGGGGACGTGGTGCTCGGCTTCGAGCTGGACAACGTCGCCGACTTCCCGGGCCGGCACTTCCGGAATCTGGACCTTCTTGATGATCAGTTCTCGACCGCAGACGGCGATCGCGCAGCTACTGCCCTTGAGTCCCGCCCGGGACACAGCGCCCCTGATCGCCTCCACGACGGTCCGCGGGTCCTTGATGGTGCCGTCCGCAATCGCGTCAGGGGGCAGAGGCGCGAGCCCGAATGCGGTAAGCGTGTAGGAACCGCCCGACTCTTTGAGGTAGACGGCCTTCACCCCGCTCGAGCCGATATCGAGGCCGAAGATTTCCGGAGACTTTCGGAAGAGCGCCATATTAAACACCTTTCTCCATGGCAACAGTAGTATAGGGCGGCGCCCGCTGGGGGGGCCAATATTTTCCACGTACTACACCACGCACTACATTCGGTAGCTTAGTGGGCCCCGGCCCCCAGACCATGGAATCTGGAACCGGGGGCGGGTTTGTCCAGCGCCAGGGTCGTTCAGCCGTCATGAACGTCTATTGGTCGGTCCAGCCGTAGGTGGTCACGAGCCGGCGCCCGAGCCCGGTCTGCACGAGATCCAACGTCTCTCGGCTGTACAGGATGCTGGCTGTGCCCTGGATGTCCCCCTCGAGGTTCGAGGCACCGTCGTCGTGCAACTCGTTGATCACGGTGGCCCCGTACACCGACTGGGTCCCGTCGCCCCGGTACCGGATGCCGACGTTCGTGCCACTGACGATGATGGGCCCGTTCCACCTGAAGTTTCCGCCGACGTCCAGTCGGTCAGCGCCAGCGCCTTGAGCTGCTCGAGCCGCTGCTCCGCCAGGAAAGCCGCCGTCGTCTCGCCCTTGCCCGTGTCGATGCCGCTCGTCGCGTACTGGAACCGCCGCGCCTAACGTGGCCTGAGATCCGTTGCGGTTTTGGCCGGTTTCCGGAAACATGAGGCCCATCTTAACCCTGGCCCAGAGCCGCGTATCCACTTCACCGTCGCGGAGGTCCGAGTAGGACTGGTGTGGGGTCAGTGCCGTCCTCCAGTTGGCTTTGTTTGGTAAAAGTCAGCGCATCTCTGGACCCCTCGATTCGCATCCTTGGGCGACGAAATTGTTTTGCAATTTCGGTTCGGTCACGATTCGTCGAACGCGGACAGACGTCATGAGGGCTTCGGCGCGCGTCCGTCAGGCTCATCGGTGGACATTTCGGCACGCTCGGCGTCGCGTTGTTCGCTCAAATATTGTTGTTTTCTCCTCTCGATTTCCGGCTTCGCTTCTGCCAACACCTCCTCGAGCACCGCGGCAAGGTTGAAGCAGGGGCGGATTTCAGCGACTAGGCGGCTGTGCACTTCGATCGCACGACGGGCTTCACGCATGAACTCCGCGAGCGCGCGGGCTCTCCGTACCGGATCGAGATCCGAGTTCGCCCGCAACGTCTTCCTCTCCTCCTCGAGCATCTGCCGTACGTCCGCGATGGCCTGCAATCTCGTGTCAACGGCCGAGCGGCTGTTCCGTTCGATCGCATACAGGGCTTCACGCGCGAACTGCGCGAGCGCGCGGCCTTTCCGTACCGGATCGAGATCCGGGTTCGCCCGCAACTTCTCCCCCTCCTCGAGCATCTGCCGCACGTCCGCGATACCCAGGTCAGCGCGGCGGCGCGGTCGGTCTTGGCCGTCGCCACGCGCGGCGTCGGCGGCGGCGCTGTGCCCCTGGTCGAGATCCGTCCCATGGTCGGCTTGCGTACGCGTCGGAGTGGGCTGGGTTCGCCCCACCCCAACGTCCGCCGTGGCGTTCGGCCCGTGGGGGATCCCGGCGGCCGCGGGGTCGGTCGAGGCGTCGCGCTGCGCGACGCTCGGAGTCCGTTGGGCAACTTTTCCTTCAGGGCGCTCGTGCGCGTGCTGATCCGTCGGATCCTCACGCCTCTTCATGGATGTCGCCGCACGCGCGTCGACGCCGAGCGCGGCACCCGCCGCCTGGGTTGGGTCGCGTTGGTCGGGTGAAGCGGGCGCCGGCTCGATGATGGGAGCCAACGAGCTTTCTGCGAACCGAGGCCCCGGCGGGTCAATCCGTCGAGGGCGCGGCCACCCTGGAGGGGGCTGCCACTCCTCGCTGGGCTGTCCTGGGCCGGGCTCGCACTGGCCCGTCCGGAGTCGGTACACGGTCGCATACCCGCAGGTCAGGCACTCGAGGAGTTCGTCTCCCGCGTGGTTCGACCAGCGCCACTGCAGGGGCCTCAAGATGACGCCCATGCCGCACAGCGGGCAGTAGATTCGCGAGTTCACTCTGCAGACCTCTGGGACCATGTCCCGGCGGCGTGAGGGCGGGCCCCTCGCCCCCTGTCGTGCGCGGCGTTGGCGGCGTTCATGCCGGGCCCTGGATGTCCACCCGGAGCAGCGGCGTCGGCTGCCCGCGCCGCGCGGCGCGCATCGCCTCGAGCTCGTGCATGGCTTGGTAGAGCTGCCGGCTAAG
>JAHFDK010000296.1 GCA_023249095.1 Candidatus Rokuibacteriota bacterium
GCCGTACTGGAAGCGATAGTCGGGCGGGCACACGGGCTCGAGATTCTGGCGCGTGAGTCTCAGATAGAGCGGCCCCTGGTGCTCCACCGCGTAAGCGATGGCTTGCTTGGTCTCGAGCTCGTCCCCGGGCTGGATGATCCCGATGTTGGGGAGCGCGCGGATGCAGGCGACGTCCTCGATCCCCATCTGGCTGTAGCCGTCCTCGCCGATCGCGATGCCGGCGTGGGTCCCGACGATCTTCACGTTGGCGTTGGTGTAGGCCACCGAGATGCGGATCGTCTCGAAGCGACCCACCACGAAGCACGCGAACGAGCAGGCGAACGGAATCCGTCCGGTGAGCGCCAGGCCGGCACCGACGCCGAGCATGTTCGACTCGGCGATGCCGAGGTTGAACGCGCGGCCGGGGAAGGTCTTCGCGAACTTCGCGGTCATGGTGGATTTCGACAGGTCGGCGTCGAGGGTGACGATCCGGTCGTCCTTGGCGCCGAGCTCCAGGAGCGCTTCGCCGAACGCCGCACGGCTCGCCTTGGCCGGCACTACTTCTTCTCCAGGGCGGCGAGCTCGTCCACGATGGCGCGCGTCGCCGCGTCAGTTTTCAAGTACCCCTCCCAGGCGCCAGCCGAGACGCCGAGGACCTCGCGAATGGCGGCGATCGCCTCCGCGGGCTTCGGCGCCTTGCCGTGCCACTCCGGGTCGTTCTCCATGAACGACACGCCCTTGCCCTTGACGGTGTGGGCCACGACGAAGGTCGGCGTCCCGCGGGTCGCCTCCGCCTGGTCGAGGGCCTTCGCGATCTGGGCGACGTCGTGGCCGTCGATCTCGACCACGGGCCAGCCGAACGCCTGCCACTTGGCGATGACCGGCTCGAGGTCCAGGACCTTCTTCACGAAGTCGTCGAGCTGGATCTTGTTGTAGTCGAGGATGACCACGAGATTGTCAAGCGCATGGTCGGGCTGACCGAGCTTCGGTGCCGACATCGCGGCTTCCCACACCTGCCCCTCCTGGATCTCGCCGTCGCCGAGGACGCAGTAGACGCGGGCCGAGGAGCCGGTGAGCTTGAGCCCGAGCGATAGACCAAGCGAGATCGAGAGGCCCTGGCCGAGCGAGCCGGTGGCGGCCTCGATGCCGGGCAGCGCTGTCCGGTCGGGATGGCCCTGGAGCGGCGAGCCGAGCTTGCGCAGTGTGATGAGGGACTTCTCGGGGAAGTACCCGGCGGTCGCCAGAACGCTGTAGAGGGCCGGGACGGCGTGCCCCTTCGAAAGCACGACGCGGTCGCGGTCGGGCCAGTCCGGGCGCTTGGGATCGTGCCGGAGGCGACCGAAGAAGAGCGTGACGAGGATATCGATCACCGAGAGCGAGCCGCCGGGATGCCCGGAGCCCGCGTGGGCGAGCATGCGGAGGATCTGCACACGGCACGCGCGCGCGATCGCCTCGAGACGGTCTCCTGCCATCAGTCGAGCTCCTCCATGAACCCTGCGATTTCGTCGACGTGGACGCCGGTGACGGCCACCTCGGGTGCGTACACGACCTCGTCCGCGGCCCAGACGATCGTACCCTTCACGTCCTTGGTGATCCCGGTGATGTTGTTCAGGAACGTGGCGATGTTGTCGTTGATCCGGATCGCGTTGGCCTTGAGCGGCGCGGCGATCCGCCCGTCGCGAATGATATAGGAATCGGCGACGACGGTACAGGTGAAATCACCCGCGCGCAGGCCGTTGATCGGGTAGGTGTACCAGATGCGCCCGATATAAAGACCACTGCCGACTCGGCGAATCACCTCGTCGAGCGTCAGCGGCTCGGCGCCTTCGAGCACGACGTTCGAGGCCGCAACGCCGGGCGGGCTGTCGAACTGGCGCCCGCCGCCGGCGCCGAATCGAAAGCCGTTGCGGGGCACGAGCGCGGCCTCGGCGGCGGGGCCACGGGCGCCGAGCTTTTCCTCGAGGGCCGGGTCGCGCAGCAGGCGCTGGGTCTCGTACCAGTTCGAGAGACAGCCCGCGAGCACGCCGTGCTTGATGAGATCGGTCCGACCGGTGGGCAGCCCCTCGCACGTGATCCCTTTCGAGCCCATCAAGCCGGGCATGGCGCCGTCGTCGTAGAGGCTCAGGTGCCTGGAGGCCACGGACCGGCCGAGCTTGCCGAGAAACGGGGTGCTCGACGAGTAGAATGCGCCTGCCGCGCACGCGGGGATCACGATGTTGTTCAGCAAGTCGGCCACCGGCTGCCGGCCGAACACGACGGTGTAGACGCCCGACGGCACGCGCTCGCCGCCGATCGCGTTGATCGCGTTCTGAGCGGCCTCCACCCCGGCCTCGTCGGTGAAGTGGTCGAGCCGCGTGCCCGTCGACGCGCCGGAGCCCTTGGCGCCCCGCGACTCCACCATGGCCGTCACGAACGCGGTGATCAAGGACGTCTCGTCGGTCTGAGCGCGGGGCATCGCGGTCGAGGCGATCGCGACCCGTTCCCTCAAGATCGTCACGTCCCCGCCGACGATGAGGCCCAGCCGTCGGAGCGCGTCGTCATCCTGCGCGAGCGCGGCCAGCCGACTCGAGGCTGTGAACGTGCGGAGGGCGCCACCCGTGATCTTCCAGCCCGCCTCGACCAGGCTCTGATCGTCGATCTCCATGAGACGGGGATCGTGATAGTTCGCGAGGGCGCGCGGCGAAGCGGAGCGCGCCGGCAGCGAGACGAATTCGGGGTCGGCGACAGCGGCCGTGCGCGCCTTGGCGAGCGCGCGCTCGGCCCCGTCCGGCGTGAGGTCACTCGGCTCGCTGCCAAAGCCGATCCGGCGTCCGTCCGGCGCGTCGAAGACCGCCTGGATCCCGAGGCCATAGGACTCGGTGGACTTGGGCTCCTCGACGCCGTTACACGGAATGTGAGAGGTGTAGTTGAGTCGGGTGAGCAAGGCGGAATTCGCGGCCGCGAACACCTCGACCTCGACGACGGCCGGCTGGCCCGTGACCAGCGCCAGCGCCTCTTCCGCGGCCTTCGCCAGCTCGCCGATGGTCCTCATCGCCGATTCAGTGAGCGGGCGGTGCCGTGGGATTCCGGCCGTCGACGGGATAGCCCTTGGCGATCCACCCGGGCAGCCCTTCGTCGAGGACGCGATGGTTTCGCCACCCCATCTTGTAGAGGATGTCGCTGGCCCCCCGGGACAGCGCATGCGGGCACGTTCAGTAGAAAACCACGAGGCTCGTCTTCGAGATCTCGAGCGCCCGATCGGGCACCGCGCGCAACGGCATGGAGCGGGCGCCTTGAATGTGGCTGTCGACGTAGGCGCCCCAGTGCCGGACATCGATGACGTCCGCTTTGGCGCCGAGATCGAGCAGAACCTTCAGCTCGTCGACCTTGATGAAGGTCACCGGGTACTCGGGCGGCGCCGCCGGTGCGGCGCTGGCGAGCAGGACGCCGGCCGCGACCACGCCGATCAGCGCCCGGCGCATCTGCTCATCGCCCGATGACCCGCGCGCGGCTCCGCATCGTCGGCCCGCCGTTGCCGAGACGCTTGGTCTGCATCGGTTGTCCCTTGCCGCAGTTCGGTATCGGGTAGAGGCGGAAGTCCGAGCCGACTGCGTCCACGTTCATGAGGTAGTCGCGCGAGTCGGCGGCGATGCCGCCGTCGCGGTAGAGTCGGCCCAGCTCGCCGTTCCTGATCTCGTAGACCCGGCGCGCCGAGATGCGGAAGTTCTCGCGGCTCTCGGCGATCGATGGCGTCCGATGGCCGGCGATGTAGTAGCCGTGGTCGACTTCCTTCAGGACGTCCTCCGCCGCGCGCGTGCCCGCATCGAAGACGGTGTTCGACATGCGGATCAGGGGGACCAAGGAGGCGTCCGTGGCCTTCCAGTGACCGTTTGGCTCGCCGCCGAAGATCGCTGCCGTTTGCCGGCTGTTCATGAAGCCGCGGAAGATGCCGCGGTCGATGTGGACCACGCGCCGCGCGGGCGTGCCCTCGTGGTCGTACTTGTAGTGGCCGAAACCCGGGAGCGACGGGTCCGAATACGTCGTCACGAGCGGCGAGGCCACGCGGCGGCCGATCTGATGCTCGGTGAGGCCGCCGAGAAGCCAGGAGCGCCCGGCGTACGCGGTCTCCATCTTCAGGGCGCGGTCGAGCTCGACCGGGTGGCCGATGATCTCGTGCGACACGAGGGTGTTGTAGTGCGGATCGGTCACCACCACCACCTCGCGCTCCGACGTCGGCAGGACGGGCGCGGTCGCGAGCGCCACGCCCTCGCGCGCCAATCCGAGGGCGAAGTCGAGGAAGGTCGGGAAGCGCAGGAGCGGCTCGTCGACGCCCTCGAGCAGGATCTCCCAGCCCCGCTGGTGGCCGAGGGCATCATAGAGGTCCTGGCTCACCTCTCCGGCGACGGTGACGACCGTGCACGTTCCCTGGGTCAGCGCGAACGTCTGATCGATGCGTGCGCCCTCGCTCGACACGAAGAGCTCGCGCGACAGCTCGGTCAGCGTCGAGACGTAGTTGTACTTGACGCCGGCATCGACCGCGTCGACCTGGCGCGAGATGTCGGTCGCGTAGCGCACCATCTCGGCGAGCGACATCGCGCGGGGATCGACGCGATAGACGGCGCCCACGGTGTCCTGGCGCACCTCGACCGGATGCAGGCGCGTGTCGGCAAGGGCCTCGCCAAGGGGGCCGAACTTCTCCCGCGCGTCGGCCTTCATTTCGCCGTTCACCACCGCGCGCCGATACGCCTGCTCGAGCGCCTCGCCGATGATCCGGGCGAGATTCGGGACGTCCGCCGCGCCGAGCATGAGGCCCACGTAGCCGGGCGCGCACATGCGGTCGCCCGCGAGAACGCGGACACCCAGGGCGAGGGTCTGATCGTCCCCGGAGAACTTGGGCGTGCCGTTCTCCGCCCCCGCGCCCTTGGCCTCGGTGACCTCGAGCCGCAGGTCGGCGTACTGGAGGTGCGGCAGTCGCCGCGCGGCTTCATGCACGCGCTCCTGCACCAGCGGCGTGACGGTCTCGATGAGGTCGACGGAGATCCGGGTCATTCAGAACGGCTCGACCAGCACGGTCTCACCGGCCGCGACGTCGCCCCGGTCCTCTTCGAGCACGATGAGACAGTTGCCCGCGGCCATCGAGGAGAGGATACCCGAGCCTTGCGGTCCTGTGATCCGCGCCTCCCAGCGCCCGTTGCGCCACTGGACGATGCCGCGCTTGAACTCGCGGCGGCCTTTTCGCTTGCTCATGGGCTCGACCGCCGTCGCCTCGGCGGTGTCGGGGAAGAGGCGCCGCCGCCCGGCGAGCTTGAAGATCGCCGGCCGGACGAAGAGCATGAACGCGAGCATCGAGGCGACGGGATTGCCCGGCAGCCCGAAGAAGTGGGCCGATTTGATCCGGCCGAAGGCGAGGGGCCGCCCGGGCTGCATCGCGACCTGCCAGAAGTCGATCGCGCCGATCTCGTGGAGCACCTCCTTCACGAGGTCCAGGACGCCGACCGAGACGCCCCCGGACGTGACGACGATGTCCCCGACGTCGGCGGCCTCGAGGAGCCGCACCCGCAGCTCGTCGCGCACGTCCGGCACGATGCCGAGGTCGAGAACCTCGCCGCCGCACTGCTCGATCGACCCGCGCAGCGTGAAGCGGTTGGCGTCGTAGATCTGGCCGGCCTTCCGCGGCGTGCCGGGCTCGACGACCTCGTCGCCGGTCGAGAGGAGCGCGACCCGCGGCCGCCGGTGCACCAGGACTTGCCACCGGCCGAGCGACGCGATGAGCCCGAGCTCCTGAGGACGCAACACGGTGCCGCGCTCGATCACGATCGTGCCGACCTGGATGTCCTCGCCGCGCATCCTGACGTTGGCGCTCTTCTGGGTCGGGCCGACGCGCACGCGGCTTCCGCGATGCTCGACTACCTCCTGCGGGTACACGGTGTCGGCGCCCCACGGCATCGGCGCGCCGGTCATGATCCGGACGGCCTGCCCCGAGGCCAGGAGGCCGTCGTAGACGGCGCCGGCCGGGAGCTCGGCCACCACGTCCAGATCGCGCGTTCCGGTCGCCGGCACGTCGCCGCTCGCGACCGCGTAGCCGTCGACGGCCGAGTTGTCCGTCGGCGGCACGTCGAATGGCGCGCGGAGATCCTCGGCCAGCACGCGCTCGCGCGCGCGCGTGACCGGAAGGAGCTCGGGAGGGGCGGGCTCACTGATCTGGGCGAGGATCTGATTTTGGCCGTCGCGCACCGAAATCATGGCGGTATTATACGCGCCATGATCGAGCCTCGCTCCGCAGGCTTCTGGATTCGCGCGGTCGCCGCGCTCATCGACTTCGCCGTGTTCGCGCTCGTGCACCGCTCGTTCAGGTACATCGGCGCGAGCGCGTGGGGCCCGGACGTCGAGAGTACCATTGCGTTCAAACCGATGGTCGCGCTCTTCACCGTCGTCTTCGCCGGCGCGTACACGACCCTGCTCCACGCCCTCGGCGGCCAGACGATCGGCAAGATGATCGTCGGCGTGAGGGTCGTCGTCGGCGACGGCGAGCCGCCGCCGCTGGGGACGGCGCTCCTCCGCTACCTCGCGTACTTCGCCTCGGCCGGAATCGTCACCCTCGGCTTCGTGATGGCAGGGCTCCGCCGCGACAAGCGTGCCCTCCACGACCTGATAGCCGGCACGCGCGTCGAGCGCCTGCCGAGGGCGGCGGCCCCTGAGCCCGTCGAGCCGCCGGCGGTCTCGGCGGAGCAGCCCACGGCCTCGGGCGCCGCGTGATCCCGACGCCGCCCCTTCGGGTCCGAAACCACCTTGCCGAGATCATTCTCGCCGCGCTGGAGGACGGCGGAGCGCGTGGCGAGCTGGCGGCGCTCGGCGAGCCCGGCGCCCCGGCTCCGGGCTGGCTGGAGCACGACGAGCTCGTGCACGCGCACCTGGTGCGGGAAAGGGCGCGGAGTGCGAGCGCCGCGCTCGCCGCACGATCGACCGTTCGCATCCGCTCGCGCGCCGACGTCCTCGACGCGGCGGCGGCGCTCTTCGACGCGCATCTCTATTTCGAGGTCCACGAGCTTCTCGAGCCCTCCTGGCGCGAGGCCCGGGGGAACGATCGCGAGGTGCTGCAGGGGCTGATCCAGGTGGCGGTGGGCTACCAGCACTTGGCCAATGGCAACTTCGCCGGCGCGCGAGCGCTGCTCGACGAGGGGCGCGGCCGACTCCGCGGACGGAACCTCGACGGGCTGGATCTGGACGTGTTCGGGCAAGCGGTGGCGCACTCGCTCGACCAGCTCCTTCACTTCGACTGGCGAGCGGTACCGGCCTTCCCCAGACTCGTGGACGTCAACCTCAGAAAGGAGA
>JAHFDK010000297.1 GCA_023249095.1 Candidatus Rokuibacteriota bacterium
CACGAGCTCGAGCCCGACCGCCAAGAGCGAGTCGGTGACCGAGAAGAGCTCCTGGGCCTCGGCCTCGAATCGCAGGAACGGCAGCTCCTCCGGCGTTAGGTCCTCAGCGCCCACCGCGCCCGGCGCGAGCGTGTTCAACATCCGCGGGACCGGCCGACGTAGAACTTCCTGGCCCTGCTGACCTGCTCGGCCCGCTCGCGTTCGTTGTGTGCTGGCTCGGGCGCTGCTATCTGGCCGCCGCGTGGACGTCCGACCCGAGCCGGACTCTACGCCGGGTCGCGAAACGCTCCGAAACCGCTAGAGGGAGCGTCGAGCTGGTGACAGACGCCATCCGCGCCAGTGGCCTCTGCGGTATGAGATTCGGGCACGTCCGCGCGTGGGCGCCGAGCGACTCTCTCAGATCGGCTCCGCACTGGCGGCAGAGGTAGCAGCCGTCGCCGATCTCGGTCCCGAGCTGCTCGGGCGTGTAAGTTCGGCGGCACGTCGCGCAGAGCGCCACCGGATGGTCCGGACACAACTCGAAGAGCAACGATCTGAGTCGGACAAACAGCAACACGACGCGCGTATCGTCGTCCTCGAAGCACGAGCCTGTCAAGCCGGGCGACGAAATAGTTCAGTGGAAGGTGTGGATTCTGGTGGATAACTCCAGACCGCCGAACACTCTTCTTCATCTTCTTCGGTGGCTAGCTCTATCCCCATTTGCGGGGACTTTTCCACCGCGCCCGTGCCGCCTTGCGGGCGAGCGTGCGATGCGGACCAATTTCTCGTGCGCCTTGACTTCGCCGACGTCGAGTCCGTCGGCGCTACGTTTCTCGATAGCAGCCCCGGGCGCTCGTTGCGCGGCAGGGTGAGACGGTCCCTCGGTCGATTGTGTTCGCGCACTTGCAGTACAAGTGTCGAGGCGAGCATCGTCAAGGCGTTAAGCCAAGCGGCACCGCTCCGCGGACTTCTTAACTTTTCCGGGCGCCCAGACGCTTCCTAAGACATCAACGGGTTTTTACTTGAAGTCGCTCTAGTCATGCCCACGGGGCGTCAACCTCGGCGTCAGCCGATACATTGGGTGGGGAAGCTGGGGACCGACGCAACTTTACGCTGGGGTCGGCCAGCAGACGAAGGCGGCGCGGCGCGCTAGAAGGAACGGATCAGGCGCTCGATCCGTTCGTCGTGGGACTGGAACGGGTCCTTGCAGAGGATCGTCTCGCGTTCCGGGTCGTTCAGCTTCAGGTAGACCCAGTCCACGCGGCAGTCCTTGCCCTTCAGGTTTGCCTGACGGATGAACTCGCCGCGCAGGCGGGCGCGCGTCGTCTGCGGCGGCACGTGCTTGGCTTGCTCGATCGTCTCGTCGTCGGTGATCCGGTCCACCTGGTCGTTGAGCGCAAGCCGGTAGTAGACGCCCTTCTCGAGCCGGATGTCGTGGTACTGGAGGTCAAGCAGCGAGACCTTCGGGTCGCGCCACGAGAACCCGTGGCGGTCCATAAACTTATCGATCCACGCCTTCTTGATCACCCAGTCGAGCTCGCGCGAGAGCTGCATCGGGTCCGACTCGAGCTTCGTGAGCACGTCGGTCCAGCGGGCGAGCACGTCCTTCGTCGCCGGGTCGGGGCTGATCGAGTCCACGTAGCGCGTCGCATCCTCGAGGTACTCGAGCTGCATCTGGAGCGCAGTGATCGTGCGCCCGTCCTTGAGCTTGATCGCCTCTCTCAACGTCGGGTCGTGGGAGATGTCGCGTATCGCCTGCACGGGTGATTGCAGCGCATAATCTCGATCGAAGAATCCATCTTCGATCATGTCGAGCACCAGGGCCGTTGTCCCGATCTTCAGATAGGTGGCCACTTCCGACATGTTCGAGTCGCCCACGATGATGTGCAGGCGGCGATAACGCTCGGCGTCGGCGTGCGGCTCGTCGCGCGTGTTGATGATCGAGCGCGACGAGGTCGTGGAGCCCGAGATCTCCTGGCAGATGTGCTGGGCGCGCTGCGAGAGGCAGTAGTGAAAGCCCCGCGGCGTCTGGAGCACCTTGCCCGCGCCCGCGAAGATCTGGCGGGTCACGAAGAAGGGGATCAGTGCCTCGGCCAGGCGCTGAAATGACACGTCACGGCTCACGAGGTAGTTCTCGTGGCAGCCGTAGCTGTTGCCCGCCGAGTCGGTGTTGTTCTTAAAGAGGAGGATGTCTCCGGACAGCCCGTCCTCGCGCAGGCGCTTCTCAGCCTGGTGCCGGAGGTCCTCGACGATCCGCTCGCCCGCCTTGTCGTGGCTGACGAGCTCGGCGACGTCATCGCACTCGGGCGTCGCGTACTCGGGGTGGAACCCGGTGTCGAGGTAGAGGCGCGCGCCATTCTCGAGGAAGACGTTCGCGTTGCGGGCCCCGGGGATGACCTGCTCGAAGAGGTACCGCGCGACGTTGTCGGGCGACAGGTGACGCTGGCCGTTCAGGGTGCAGGTGAGACCGTACTCGTTCTCGAGGCCGAAGATCCGGCGTTTCATCGGGGTTTCAGCCGGGATTTCCGCTATGGACCCATGCGGCTGAGCAAGCCGCACGCTGGCCAACCTGCCGTTCCGCCGGCGCGGAATAGGTGACAGGGGGCTTTCTCGGGACTCCTGCGTTGCTGACCGTGCATCGCGAAATCATTTGTCCGCCAGAATCAGCGCGTGGTGAAGCGTCATCGCGTCCAGATAGCGCTCGACTGCTCGCGGGTTCGTGAGGCTATGCGGGCTCGGGCGATCGACGAGCCTCATCGGTTGCTTCACGTAGACCTTCTTCCGGAGCACGACGCGAGTTTTCTTCTTCTTCGGCATTTTCCTGGCCTCAACCTTTTACCGGGATTCCCGATATGGAGCCATTTCTCCTTCCTCCTGTGCCGCTAAGCGAGCTGGACGCTCTCCAACCTGCCGGGCCGCCCATGCGGAATCGATGACAGTGGTCCTTTTCGGGATTGCTCCTCCCCCGAGGCGCCACCCCTGAGTGCCGCCCTCAGAGACACTCCCACCGGGATTGCCCCGCTCCTCGTCTCACTCCCTCCGTGGGCCGTCCGCTCGATCAGATCGGATGCCACGTGAGTTGGTCGATGCGCCGGAGGATCTGCCCAAACAGGCGGCGCGTCAAGTGGCTCTCGGCCAACTGGGGGATAAAGTACCGCGCATGCGGCTGAGGCGCCCGCCGGTCTTTGGAATAGCCGCTGCTGGAGGCTCGTCAGGGACCAACTCTGGATGGCGAGCGGCAAAACCAGCCGGCGCAGGAGATTGCCAGATTGTAGGCGACGGCTCGCCAGCCTCGTCCGCCACGCGCCAGGCTCCAACGGCGGCCCCTCCCCAGCCCCCGCGAACAGCGGTGCTGGCGTCGCTCACCACGGCGGTGCTGGCGTCGTAACCACGAGAGGACGTCTCGGAGGGGATAGTAGCTGAGGTCCTTCCGGTGATGGGGATTGAAGCCCCAGAAGGCCCAGGCCACCTTCGCGCCCGTCCGCACCACGCTGCCGTCGACGTCGATCGTCAGTCGCGCCAGCCCGAGCCGCTCGACGGCCTCCATGACGAGCGCGTGGTTGAGGTCGACGAGCGGTTGGAGCGTCGTCTGCGTGAACTGCTTCAACCAGTTGCTGACGGTGCGAGCCGAGGGGCCGCTTAGCTGGCGTCCTTTGAGTCTCTCTCCCTCGGCGTCACGAGGTCGTGCGCTCGCTCGTCCAAGAGCTGTGTCGGCGCACGCTACTTCACCACCACCTCGACGCTTCCTTCCCGTCGCACGACCGTGACCGCTATGTCCCCCCGCTCGTGCCGGGTGAGCAACAGGTCGACGCACGCCTCGCCTACGCGTAGCCTGCGGATCCGCACTTCCTGGAGGAACTCCGGCAGAACGGGATTGCAGAACACCAGCTTCCGTTCCGAGCCCCGGGCCTCGAGGCCCAGGCAGGCCTGCAGGAGGAGGAAGACAGAGCCCGCTGCCCACGCCTGCGGTACGCACGCGACGGGGTATAGCGTGGGGACCTCGCCCAAGCGCCGCGGGAAACCGCAGAAGAGTTCGGGGAGTCGATGGAGGTCGAGAAAAAGGCTCGCGTCGAAGAGGCCCGCGAGGAGCTTCATTGTCTGGTCCTTGAGCCCGTACCGGGAGAACCCCGCCGCTATAAGCGCGTTGTCGTGCGGCCAAACGGATCCATTGTGATAGGAGATCGGGTTGTAGCGCGCCTCGGTGGTGGCCACAGTACGGATCCCCCACCCGGAGAACGACGCTTCGTCGATGAGGGTCGCTGCCACGCGGCGAGCGCGCTCCTCACTCGCTATCCCGGCGAAGAGACAATGCCCCGCATTCGACGTTCGCACGCGGCAGGGCCGCTTCAGCCCGTCGAGCGCCAGGGCGTACGTGGCGAGATCCTCGCACCAGAAGGCTTCCTCGAAGCGGCGGCGCAAAGTCCCCGCTTGGCCTTCCAGGGCCTCTGCGAATGAGTTCCGCCCCAACTCCCGGGCCAGCCTAGCAGCAGCAGCTTTTGCGGCGTAGACGTAGCCTTGGACCTCGCAAAGGGCGATTGGCCCCTCGGCGAGTACGCCGTCCTCGTCGAAAACCGAGTCTTGAGAATCCTTCCAACCCTGGTGGACGAGGCCGCGCCGTGAGCGACGGACATACTCCACAAAGCCGTCCCCGTCGACGTCGCCGTACCGGTCAATCCAAGCGAGTGCGCGCTCCACGTGGGGCCAGATCGATTCGACGAACGCCCGGTCGCCGGTGCGCTCATAGTATGCCCCCGCGAGCAGCACGAACATTGGGGTCGCGTCGATGGTTCCGTAGTAGCGGCCGAATGGAACCTCCCCCAAGGCCGCCATCTCGCCCCCACGGGTCTCGTGCAGGATCTTGCCGGGTTGCGCGTCCTGCTCCTCGCTCTCCACGTCTGCCTGCGTGGCGGCCAGATACGACAGAACGCCCCGGGCGATCGCCGGGTCGAGCCACAAGTACTCGAGCGCCGTGATAATCCCGTCCCGCCCGAACACCGTGCAAAACCAGGGGACGCCAGCGTAGGGATACGGCCCGTAGGGCGTCTTCGTCTGCATTAGGTGGAGGTCGGCGAGAGAACGATTCAGCCAGTGGTTGAACTGCTCGTTCGACGTGAAGATTTCGGGCTCGTCGGCTCTCGCGGCCATGAGCTCGGCTTCCACCTCTTTGGACGCGTTCTCGTACAAGCGAGGGAGCCCGGCCGGGGGGGGGGCCGCCCGAGCATGATCTGTGCTTTCCGGCAAGCCGTGCAGCTCGCACGAGATCGCCCACTGGTAGGTCATCTCCTCCCCACGCTCCAGTCGCACCTGAAAGCTCGCTTCCGACTCACTCAACCCGGTCGGCGGCGGGTCAAAGACAATTCGCGTTCGACGGACCCGCTCGTCTAAGCCCTCGTAGGCGAAAAGGAGGGTCCCCTCCCGGATCTCTGCGGGGAGCCGGCGCCCGCGCCGCTCTCGCTTTCTGCCCCGCACCTCGAAGATGTCGACGAAGTCGGCGTCGAGTCCGACGGAAAACGAAAGCTCCACGGCAGAGTGCCCGTAGTTGTGGATCCGCAGCCGCTCGTGACACGTCGCCGCATACAGGACCATCGAGCGGAAAAGGTGCACCGTTCCCCTGGGGATCACCTCACCTGCGCGCCACACGTCGGGGTTCATCAGGTCCACGGTCAGGACCGCGTTGTCTTCCCTGATCGTGGAGCTCAGCAGGGGTGGGCGTTGATTCTCCAACCGCAGGGCGAGACGGGACAGGAACCGGGTGTCCTGATAATAGAGGCCGAGCTCGGAGGAACCGAATCGCTCGATGTCGCCGAACCGGTCAAAGACCGCGAACATATCCCCGTGCTTCAGCACCCGCGTCCGGTCGTCGATGCGGCCCGACGTGGAGAGGATGTAGAACTGCTCCTGGATGCGGATAACCTCGTTAGCCATCGCCCTCCGCCTTCGACGCTCGCTCTGCCTTGTGTTCGATCAGCCGCTGGTACACCCGCAGGTAGTCGCCCGCCATCCGGGGGGCCGTGAAGCGCTGCGCGAAGATCTCGCGACATCGCTCGCGGCTGAGCTCCGGCACCCTCCAGACCGCCTCCACCGCTTCCTCAAGCCCCTTCACCATGAAGCCCGTGCGGCCTTCCTCCATCACCTCCGGCACCGAGCCACTTCGGTACGCGATCACCGGCGTGCCGCATGCCAGCGCCTCGATCATGACAAGCCCGAACGGCTCCGGCCAGTCGATCGGGAAGAGGAGCGCGTACGCATTCCCCAGAAACTCGTCCTTCTCTCCTTCCCCGATCTCCCCGACGTACTCTACAAGCGGATCGCGCAACAGCGGGTTCACGACCGACTCGAAGTAATCCTCATCCACCCGATCGACCTTGCCGGCGATTTTGAGCGGCATCCGGACCCGCTTTGCGATCTCGATCGCCCGGTCCACCCGCTTCTCGGGCGAGATCCGCCCCAAGAAGGTGAGGTACGTTCCCGGCGCTGCCCGGAACGAATAGAGGTCCTCCGGCAGCCCGTGGTAGACCGTCGCCTGCCAGTTCACCCACGGCAGAGGTTCGCGCTGCGCGTCCGAGATCGAGACCACCGGCATGTCAGAAAACTCTTGGTAGAGAGGAACCAGGTCAGGGATGTCGAGACGGCCGTGCAACGTCGTAACGTGCGCGGTCGGCTGGCGACGCGAAAGCGCGAAGTGCAGGTAGTCCACATGGAAATGGACTATGTCAAACTGGTCGGCGCGGCGAAACACCTGCTCCAGGAGCAGAATGTGATGCGCCATCTGGTCCACGCAGTGCTTGTCCAGGCGCAGGGAGCGTGGGCACGCGGAAACGAGTCGGGCCTTCGTCACCGAGTCACCACTGGCGAAGAGAGTCACCTCGTGGCCTTGGCGGACCAACTCCTCCGTGAGGTAGGAGACGACCCGCTCGGTCCCCCCGTAGTACTTTGGCGGTACGCTCTCGTAGAGCGGAGCAACCTGGGCGATGCGCATACCCGTTCTGGCGCCAGCTAGCCCCAATCCGAAGATAACTCACGTGGCCGGGGCATGATCGATCCGTCGATAGAGCAGCTGGGTGGTCGGGTTCTTGCCGAGGCGGAGGACATTGCAGCCCCCGATCCGCGCCACGCGCCCGGCGCGCGCGATGACGAGGAACCGGAGCGTGCGCATGCTGCGGAGGAGGTAGAAATAGGTTCGCTTGCGCGAGCGAGGCTTCGGTGCGGGCAGCGTGTCGAGCTGGAAGCTCCGGATGACGTTGTAGGCGAGGACGCTGAGCTGCTGCCAGGTGCGGTTGGGATTTGCAGATTTAG
>JAHFDK010000059.1 GCA_023249095.1 Candidatus Rokuibacteriota bacterium
TCGCAGGCAAGACGGGCACGCCCGCGGCCAGCGCCAGGGCCCGCGCCGCGACCTTGTGGCCCAGCGTGCGCAACACCTCCGGTTCCGGGCCGATGAAGACGATGCCGGCCCGCGCGCACGCGGCCGCGAGCTCGGGGCTCTCGGCGAGAAACCCGTAGCCGGGATGAATGGCATCCACGCGCGCCCGGCGCGCCACCCGGACGATATCGTCCACATCGAGATAGGCCTCGATCGGCGTGCGGCCGGCGCCCACGAGATAGCTCTCTTCGGCGGTGAAGCGATGGCGTGCACCGCGATCCGCTTCGGAGAAAATGGCGACCGTGCGGGTGTCGAGCTCCTGCGCGGCGCGCATGACGCGGATGGCGATCTCGCCGCGGTTGGCGACGAGCAGGCGGCTGATCCGGTGCTGCATGATGGCTACGCCAGCGCGACCAGCATCTTGAGACCCAGCGCGCCAATGACGATGGCGAAGATCCTCTTGAGCGAGCGCTCCGAAGTGCGGTGCGCCAACCGCGCGCCGAAGGGGGCGAGCACGATGCTGCCCACGGTAAATCCGATCAGGGCCGGCACGTAGATGTAGCCCACGCTCTGCGCCGGGAGGCCCGCGGTCCCCCAGCCATTCACGAGGTAGCCGATCGACCCGACCACGGCGATCGGGAAGCCGACGGCCGACGCCGTACCGATGGCCATGTGAAAGGGTACGTTACAGAAGACCAGAAACGGAATGGTCAGGGTGGCGCCGCCCATCGCCGCGAGCGCCGAGCAGACGCCAATCACGGTCCCGGCGATGAAGATACCCACTGGCCCCGGCAGTCGGCGTGTCGGCTTTGGCTTCCAGTTGAAGAGCATGCTCGAGGCCATGTAGAGGACGAACACCACGAAGATCACCGCCAGCGGAAACGTCGGAATGTGTCGGGCCAGCAGGGTGCCGAGGCCCGTCCCCACGACGATCCCCGGGATCAGCCGCCACAGCACGCTCCAGTTGACCGCCCCGTGCCGGTTGTGGGCGCGCAGGCTCGAGAGCGACGTGAAGATGACGGTCGCCATGGCCGTCCCGAGGGCGACGTGCAGCATGTGCTCACGCGGAAAGCCTTGAGCCGCGAAGACCATCGTCGTCAGGGGCACTTGAATGCCCCCTCCGCCCATGCCGAGCATGCCGGCGAAAAAGCCGATGAAGGCACCGATGGCCACGTAGACGAACAACCACTGGTCCATGCTCTTCTCCTCGGTCGGTGTGCGCGGCGACAAGCAACGAACCCGGAGGATCGACGAATTTCTCTCGCCCCGCGAGTGGGTGCTCGCGACCTTCGCCTACCCGAGAACCGGAATCAATGTCCAGGACTGCTGAACTTGTGTCGCGGGCTGCTCAGCTGGCCGATCGTCGGTAGGCGCTCGGGGGGTTTCCCGTGATCCGTTGGAAGACGTGGGCGAGGTGCGAGGTGTCGGCGAACCCCAGCCGCGCGGCGATGGACTCGAGCTTCTCGTCCGTGTGCGCCAGGAGATCCTGAGCGATCGTCACCCGGACACGGGTGAGATAGTCGCGCACGCTCATGCCGATCTCCGAGCGAAAGAGGTGGGCCAGGTGACTGCTGGAGATGTCGATGATTTCCGCTATACCGTCGACCGTCAGGTCCGCTTCGAAATGACTGCCGAGGTAATCAATCGTGCGACTCACAGATTCCCCGAGCTGCGGCCAGGGCCCACTCAGGCTGCCGCCCGGCGGGAGCAACTCGCCGATCCGGCTCACCAGATCTCCGGAGCGGACCGGCGCCCGCAGGACGCAGCGGATGTTCAGTGTTTCCCAGACGGGCGCGGTGCCCAGATAGGGATCGTCGCTCAGGACGAGCACGGGGCAAGCGGGCAACTGGGCGTTCAGGGCTCCGAGAAAGAGTCCTGCCTCACCCGCGGAGCGCCCGACGTTCAGAACCACGCAGGTCGGCCGGAATCTGAGCATGCGGTTCAGCCCGTCGACGAGGGCGCCGGTCGTCTCCACGCTGGTCGCGCGCGCGAGCGTCACGGCGAGCGCGGCGCGCCAGCCCGGGTTGCCGCCCACGAGGAGGAGACGGTGCGTCCGGAGTCGCTGCGCCTCGCGGCCGGGCCGGTCCCGATCCACGGACGCGCTGAGCCGACTGGTGCGCTGCTCGAGCGCCCGGCGAATCGCGGCCCGCAGCTCCTCCTCCTGGAATGGTTTCGTGAGGTAGTCCGACGCGCCGAGCTTCATGGCCGCGACCGTGGTCCGGACGGTCTTCACGCCGGTCAACATGATGACCGGAAGGTCCGGCTCCAGCGCTTTGAGCTCTTGCAAGATCTCGAGCCCATCGACGTCGGGCATGAGGATGTCGAGGAGGACGAGATCAATGCGCTCTGAGCGCACCATGCTGAGCGCCGTCCGTCCGTGCGCCGCGTCCACCACGGCATATTCCTCGTCGAGCGTGAGGTGAAGGGCGTCGCGAAGTCCGTCGTCATCGTCGACGATGAGCACAACGGTACGATCCCGCGGGCGCTCGTGAGGAGACAAGGGCCCAGAGGCCACTGAAGATCGCTCGGGCTGTCGTTGCACGCCCCGAGCCTGCCACGGAATACCGCAGTCACATGCAGAAATTCAGCAGCCCTGGACATTGACTGGGGTGTCTTAGTCTCCGACTGTGGGCCCGCGGGTGACCTGACGGGACGGCGTCCCTCACTCGAAGGCCGTGAGCGGATTCAGAACGGAGGAGAACGTGGAGAGGTACGTCGCCATGATCAAGCCGGGACTGCCCGTGTTGCTCGCCCTCCTCGCCGCCGCGCTCGTGCTCGTGTCCGAGCCCGGGACGGCGCAGGAGACGATCCGCATCGGCATTGGCCACCAGAGCCTGTGCACGGACACCTACTCGGGCGGCATCACCGTCAAACAGCTCGGGCTCCTCGAGAAGCACCTACCGCGCGTGGGAAGATACGCCGGCGCGAAGTACGACATCGTCTGGGAGGACTACACTTCGGGGCCGCCCATCACGAGCCAGATGCTGGCCGGCAAGCTCGACATCGGGGTGATGGGTGACTACCCGCTTCTCGTGAACATCGCCCGCTTCCAGGAGACCAACAGCCTTCGCTCGGTCATCGTTTCCATGACCGGTTACAACATGCACGGCTCCGGCAACTCCATCGTGGTGCCGGCCGACGCGCCGATCTACAAGTTCGAGGAGCTCAGGGGCAAGAAGGTCTCGGTGCCGTTCGGCTCCGCGGCTCACGGCATGCTCCTCAAGGCGCTGGTGGACCGCGGGCTCACTCTGGACTTCTTCACCATGATCAACCAGAGCCCGCCCATCGGCGCCACCAGCATCCAGGAGAAGAAGATCGACGCCCACGCGGACTTCTGTCCGTGGGGCGAGCTGATGGAGTTCAAGGGCTTCGGGCGGAAGATCTTCGACGGCAGCCAGACGTCGATTGCCTACCTGCACGGTCCCGTGATCCGCAAGGACTTCCTCGGCAAGCACCCCGAGATCGTCGTCGCCTACCTCAAGGCCATCGTCGAGGCCAACGAGTGGATCACGAAGAACCCCGAGGAGGCGACCATGAAGCAGGAGCAGTGGACGTCCATCCCCAAGGAGGTGCTCTACCTCTACTTCGGGCGCGGCGGCTTCCTCACGCTGGACGCCACCATCAAGCCGAAGTGGGTGGAGGTGCTCAAGTACGACGCGACCGTGCTCCAGAAGATGGGGATCATCAAGCAGGCGGACGTCGAGGGCTTCATCGACGACCGCTTCATCAGGCAGGCGTACCGCGAGCTCGGCCGCGACTACACGCAGGACCAGAGGGTGATGGTGGCCGGCACCTCTCCCATGGAGGGCAAGGACGCGATCACCGGTGTGCCGATCAAGGATCCGCGGACCGCGGGCGAGCTGTGGGTGAAGGGTGAGCCGATCAAGCCCTACGCCTCGCTGGCGACGCTCATGACCGCGCTGCGGGACGCGGAGCAGACGAGCCGGGCCGTCAATGCCGCCTACGTCTTCGATCAGCCGACCGGGCTCAAGCTTTTTGCCCACCGGGCGTTCTACGTCGCGGGCGGCAGCGGCAAGGCCGCGATCGCCTCGCTGGTCGCCTTCGCCTGGAAAGAAGAAGCGGAGACGTTCGCGACCAGGAACGGCGGGAAGGTCCTCTCGCTCGAGGAAGCGAAAAAGCTGGGGGCCGCCAAGTAGATGGCCACCGCGCCGAACGTGGGCATGGTGCCATTCGTCGGCGCTCCGGCGGCGCAGGCGGAAGCGCCGGCGCTCCTGCGGCTGGCGGGCTGGCGACGGCCCGCCCTCCGCGTCCTGTCCATCGGACTCTTCTTCGCGGCGTGGCATGTCGCGACGACGTGGGACGTGGATTTCTACGTGCGCTTCCAGAACATCCCCACGCCGGCGGAGGTCCTGGAGGAGGCGGTGGCGCTGTTCGGCAGTGCCGCCTTCTACGTGCACATCCTCGCCAGCCTCGAGCGCATCTGGCTGGGCTTCGCCATCGCCACGACGCTGGGCGTCGGGATGGGGCTGCTCATCGGGTGGTTCCGGTTCGCCGAAGACACGCTGTTCCCGCCGATCGAGCTGTTTCGCCCGATCCCCGCGGTGGCGTGGGTGCCGCTCAGCATCATGCTCTGGCCCACCGAGCGGTCGAGCATCGTGTTCATCACCACGCTCGGTGCGTTCTTCCCGATCGTGCTCAACACCATTCACGGGGTGGAGGGCATCGACCGCCAGCTCGTACGCGCGGCCACCAGCCTGGGCGCGGGCCGGCTCGCCATCTTCCGCGAGGTCGTCATCCCCGGGGCACTGCCGTCCATCGTGACGGGGCTCTCGGTGGGCATGGGCGTGTCGTGGCTCTGCCTCATCTCGGCCGAAATGATCTCGGGGCAGTTCGGGATCGGATACTTCACCTGGGTTGCCTACGGGATCGTGAAGTACTCGCAGATCGTGGTCGGGATGCTCGTGATCGGCGTGCTCGGCATGCTGTCGAGCGCGCTCATCCGGCTGGTGGGGGCGCGCTGCATGCCGTGGCTGCCCCGTCGCGTGAGAGACGCGACGTGAGGGGGGGCGACCTGACCAACGGTGCCACCGGCCGCATCGAAATCACCGACCTCGGCATGGTGTTCGGCCGCAACAGCCGGACGGTGGAGGCGGTCCGGCGGTTCACGCTGATGACGACGCCGGGTGAGTTCGTGGCGTTGCTGGGCCCGTCGGGCTGCGGCAAGACCACCGTGCTCAACGCGGTGGCGGGCTTCGTAATCCCGACGGTCGGGCGCATCGTGGTGGACGGCGAGATCATCACCCAGCCCGGGGCCGATCGGGGCATGGTCTTCCAGCAGCACTCGCTGTTCCCGTGGAAGACCGTGCTCGGCAACGTCGAGTTCGGCCTCAAGATGCGCGGCGTGGGCAAGAAGGAACGGAAGTCGCAGGCCCACGCCTACCTGAGCCTCGTCGGCCTCACCGGCTTCGAGCACGCGTATCCCAGGGAGCTGAGCGGCGGCATGCAGCAACGCGTCGGCATCGCCCGCGCCCTCGTCAACCGGCCGCGCGTGTTGCTCATGGACGAGCCCTTCGGCGCCCTCGACGCGCAGACGCGGCTGACCATGCAGGAGCTGCTTCTCGGTGTCTGGCGTGAGGTGCGGACGACGGTCCTCTTCGTCACCCACGACATCGATGAAGCGCTCTTCCTCGCCGACCGGGTCGCGGTGATGACGGGCCGCCCCGGCCAGATCCGCGATCTCGTGGAGGTCAAGTTCACGCGGCCTCGCGCCGCCGAGATAATCGCGACCCCCGCGTTCATGGTCCTCAAGGCGCGCGTCCTCGCCCAGGTGCGGGAGGAGAGCGCCCGGACCCTATCCGGACCGCGCCCGTGAGCGCGCTGCTCGTGCTGAGCGCGCGCGTGCGCACGCGATGGTGGACGGTGGTGGCGGCGACGCTGACCGTCTTCGGTCTCTATCAGGCCTTGATCTTCGGCATCCTCGTCGCCAGCCTCGGGGGCGCGCCCAACCACGTCCGGCTCTACCCGGCGTGGGAAAACGCGCGCCGCATCGTCCGGCTCACGCCCTCGACCGCCGACGTGGCCGTGCTGATCGCACGCGAGCCGCTCCTCGAGTACGGGCGGCGGCATCCGGTCTTCGGCGCGGCCGTCTGGAGCTTCGAGCTGACCTGGTCGAGTCTGCTCTTCTTCGCTTCTTTCTCGGTGCTCGTCGGGGTCTACCTCGGCATCGGTGGACCGGTAGTGGGCTGGGGTGCGGTGGGCTCGCTGAGCGGGGCCGGCGTCGTCGGCCTCCTCGGCGCCAGCGTGTCTTCGCTCACGCACTGTGGGCTCGGGTCCTTCGGCGTTTTGCTCGCGGTCGCCGGCATCTCTGTCGCCACGATCCAGTGGTTCGGGCGCCTCGAGCCCGTGCTCATTCCGGCCGGGTATGCCCTCATCCTCCTGGCCATCTTCGCTCGCGCGAGAGGATTCGTCCCGGCGCCGGTGGTCGCGGTCGCATGAAGCCGCTGGCGGCCGTGCTCGCCGCCGTGCTCCTGTTCGCCTGCGCGAGGCAGCAAGGCGAGAAGATGCTGCCGTTCGCGCTCGTCGACCAGTCCGGTGCGACCGTGAGGTCCGAGAGTCTCCGGGGCCGCGTCCTCGTCGTCAGCTTCGTCTTCACGACGTGCGTGGAGGCGTGTCCTCTGGTCACCGCGCAGCTCGCGCGGGTCCAGGCCCGGGCGCGGACTGAAAAGCTCGACGGACGGGTGCGCTTCGTCTCCATCACACTCGATCCCATCACCGATACCCCCGACGTGCTGCGCCGCTACGCCGCCGCCTACGGTATCGATCTCACCACCTGGCACTTCCTGACGGGCGCCTCGGATGACGTGGCCCGCGTGGTCCGTGCCTTCGGCCTCAGCGCGGTCGCGCGCGAGCGGATCGTCCACGGCAGCCTCGTGGTGCTGGTCGACAGCCAGGGCCGGATCGCCGAAAGACGGACGGACCTCGAGCTGGACCCCGACCGGCTGCTGGCTTCTCTTCGCAAGCTCCTCGGCTGAGAAGTCGCAGGGGTCGAGGCGACGCGCAGGTGTGCTAGAGTCCCCTCGCTCAAACGCGGCCGGCGCCGGATCCACCACGACATGGAGGAGAGTGCATGCTGCGGATCATCGCGATCGTCTTGTTGCTGCTGGCCGCGACCCCCAGGCAGGCCGCCGCCCAGTACCCCGAGCGTCCACTCACCATCCTCACCGGCTATCCCGCGGGGGGCATGGTCGACATCGTCTCCCGCGCCCTCGCCGAGGGGCTCAAGAAGAAGTTCCCCAAGGGCATCGCCATCGTGACCCGGCCGGGCGCCGGCGGCTCGCTCGCGGTGGCTGAGCTGGTCCAGGCCAAGCCCGACGGCTACACGATCATCCTGGCGCCGCTCTCCACACTGGTCATCCATCCGCAGCTCAACGACCTGCCATACAAGACCCCGGACGACTACGAGGCGATCATCAACGTGGTCTCGTTCTACTCGCTGTTCGTCGTGAGGGAGGACGCGCCCTGGAAGACCGTCCAGGAGTTCATCGCCGCGGGCAAGGCGAGCCCGGGCAAGCTGCGCGTGGGCACGCCGGGCATAGGCACCGCCAGCCACTTGAACCTCGAGGAGTTGCAGCGTCAGGCGGGCGTCAGCTACACGAACGTTCCCTTCTCGGGCTGGGGCGAGTCGAGCCCGGCCCTGCTCGGCGGGCACATCGAGGGGCTGGTGGCCCAGCCCGGTGAGGTCAAGCCGCTCGTCGAAGGCAAGAAGATGCGGGTGCTCATGGTCTTCCAGGCCAAGCGCCACCCGGCCTACCCGGATGCGGCAAGCACCGCGGACATGGGCTGGGGCCCGGTCAGCGGCGTGCTGTTTGTGTTCGTGGCCCCCAAGGGGACCCCCGGGCCCGTGCAGAAGTACATCCATGACGCCGTCAAGGCGGCCATGGAAGAACCGCTGTTCGTCAACGCGATCAAGCAGCGAGTGATCGACATCGACTACCGGGCAGGCGACCAGCTCCGCGCGGATCTCTGGAAGGAGTACAAATACCACACGGAGATCCTCACGCGGTTGGGGATGGTCAAGAAGAAGTAGATCGATGATCGAGCGGCTCCTGGCGCTTGCCGTGCTCGTGGCCAGCGGGGTGTACCTGGCCAACGTGCTGCCGCTGCCGCTCGGTTCGCCGGCTCGGCCCGGGCCGGGCTTCTATCCGATGTCCGTTGGAGCGTTCGGCGCCGTTGTAGCGCTGGCGTGGGTCGTGAGCGTTTTTCGGCGGACGCCGGCCACCGCCGGCGGCCTCACGGCGCCGGGGGCGGGCCGCGGGCGCGTGGGCAAAACCGCCGGCCTGCTCGTGGCCTACTGTCTTCTGCTGGGGTGGACTGGGTATCCGATCGCTGCGTTTGGTTTCACCGGCCTGCTGCTGCGCGGGCTCGGTGCCGGATGGGCGGCGGCGCTCGTCATTGGCCTCGTCACCTCGGCAGGCACGTACTACCTCTTCGGCGTGCTGCTCGGCGTGCCGCTACCGCTCGGCGTGCTCCTGTAATCATGGGGCCGCTGGAAGGTCTGCTCTACGGCTTCTCCGTCGCACTCACGCCCACCAACCTCTTCGCGTGCTTCATCGGTGTTCTGGTCGGGACGATCGTCGGTATCCTGCCCGGCATCGGGCCGGTGGGAGCCATGGCCCTGCTGCTGCCCTCGACCTTCACGCTGCAGCCGGCAACCGCGCTGATCATGCTCGCCGGCATCTACTACGGGGCGATGTATGGCGGCTCCACGACGTCGATCCTGGTCAACGTCCCCGGCGAGGCGGCGTCGGTCGTGACCGCCATCGACGGCTACCAGATGACCAAGAAGGGCCGGGCCGGCGCCGCGCTGGCCGTGGCTGCGGTCGGGTCCTTCGTCGCCGGCTCTCTCGGCGTGGTCGGCATCGTCCTGGCCTCCTCCTGGCTCGCCGACCAGGCGCTCCGCTTCGGCCCCCCGGAGTACTTCGCGATGGCGGTCGCGGGGCTGCTGCTGCTCTCGCGACTGTCGGGCGGCTCGCTGATGCACGCGTTCGTCATGGTGGCGATCGGCCTGGCCCTGGGCACGGTGGGCATGGATTCGATCTCGGCGGTCCGGCGCTTCACCTTCGGCTCAACCCAGCTCTCCCAAGGCGTCGAGCTTGTTCCGGTGATCATGGGGCTGTACGGCGTGGCCGAGGTGATGCTGATCGCCGAGGCGGGCATCAAGAAAGCCCACATTGCCACGGTGCGGCTCCGCGAGCTGCTGCCGACTCGCACCGAGTGGAAGCAGTCGGGATGGCCGATCGCCCGAGGGTCCGCGGTCGGTTTTCTCACGGGGCTCATCCCCGGTCCCACCACCGTGCTGGCGACCTTCATCTCCTACACGCTCGAGCGCAAGATCTCCAGGACCCCCGAGCGTTTCGGCCAGGGCGCCATCGAGGGCGTGGCCGGCCCGGAGGCCGCGAACAACGGCGCCACCGCCGGCGCGATGGTCCCGTTGCTGTCGCTGGGTATCCCGTTCTCGCCGGCGACCGCCATCCTCCTCGGCGCCCTGATCATCACCGGTATCCAGCCCGGCCCCCTGCTCATCAGTCAACGCCCCGAGGTGTTCTGGGGGGTCGTGGCCAGCATGTACGTGGGCAACTTCATCCTGCTGATCCTCAACCTGCCTCTGGTCGGGCTGTTCGTGAGCGTGCTCCGCATGCCCCAGCACGTGCTGGCCACGCTGGTGCTGCTGCTCTGCCTGCTGGGCGCGTACAGCCTCAACAACAGCCAGCTCGATCTCTGGGTGCTCGTCGTCTTCGGCATCTTCGGCTACGGCCTGCGCAAGCTCGTCATCGATCCGTCGCCGCTCATCGTGGCCCTGGTCCTGGGCCCCCTCATGGAGAAGACGCTCCGGCAGGCGCTCTTCATGGAGCGCGGGAACGTTCTGGCCCTGGCGGGGCGCCCGCTGACGGCCACGCTGCTCTTGCTCGGCGCCGCGGTCCTCGTCACGCCCCCGCTCGTGCGGCTCCTGCGCGGCCAGCGGGCGGCCGGTACCCCGATGTCCACGACGGCGCCGTGACGGCGCCAGGCTAGTGGCGATGCGTCTGGGTGTCCTCGTGCCCACCCGCGGCGTGGTCATGCAGTCGGCGCGACGGCCTCCCGTCGATGAGTGCTGGACGATGGCGCGGCTCGCTGACAATGCGGGCTACGACGCCGTGTGGGTCGGCGACAGCATCGTGGCCAAACCGCGACTCGAGCCGATGACGACGCTCGCCTACCTCGCCGGTATCACGACGCGGGTGCGACTGGGGACGGCCGTGCTGCTGCCGGCACTGCGTCACCCGGTGGTGCTGGCTCACCAGATCGCCAACGTCGATCAGATCTCGCGCGGACGATTGGTGCTCGGCCTCGGCGTCGGCTGGAGCCTGCCCTCGGCCGAGCGCGAGTGGGCGGCGTGCGGCGCGGACCACAAACGCCGTGTCCGGCGCCTCGAAGAGCACGTCCAGATCTGGCGTCGGCTGTGGCGCGGCGAGCCGGTGACCTATCGCGACGGCGACGTGGATCTGACCGACCACACCATCGGGCCGCTGCCGTGGAATTCGGCCGGGCCCCCCGTCCTCATCACGGCCGCGAACCGCGGCGAGATGCTCGTCGCCCAGTTCGATCGGTTCGGGCGGCTCGGCGACGGCATCATCACGACGTACGTGCACGCCGAGGAGTGCCGGCTCGTGCGCGAGCGCGCCGAGGAGGCGCTGGCGCGCCATGGTCGCGCCGGCGCCGGCTTCACGCTCTGCGTGTACACGACGGTTCGCATGGAGGACGATCCGCGCGAGGCCGAGCGCGTCACCGAGAAATTCCTCGCCACCTACTACGGCGGAGGCGTGCACTCGCGCGGTACGATGGGCCTCGGCCCTGCCGACGTGGTGCTTGCGGCGCTTGGACGGTATGCTGCGGCTGGGGTCAGCGACCTCTGTATCAGGTTCGTGGGCGACGATCAGCTCGCCCAGCTGGAGCGGTTCACGGCCGAGGTCTGGCCCGCCCTGCGAGGCTGACGCGAAGAAAAAGAGGAGTGTTCCATGAAAGTTCGCTTCGATCCGGCGGCGCCGTACGAGGTCGAGGAAGGGGACGTGCCGTTCGCCAGGCCGGAGGGCAAGGAGCTCCAGGCCCGCATCTACCGGCCGAAGGGCGAGCCCGTCGCGCCCCTGGCCGCGCTGGTCGACGTCCACGGCGGTGCGTGGAGCCGTGGCGACAGGACGACCGGCGCCCATCACGGGCGGGGGCTTGCCGCGTCCGGGCTACTCGTCGTCTCTCTCGACTTCCGCCAGGGCTCGGAGCACAAGCATCCCGCCGCGAGTGCCGACGTCGCGGCCGGCGTCCGCTACGTGCGCGCGCACGCAGGCCGGCTCGGGGTCGATCCCCGACGCATCGGGCTCATCGGTAGCTCGAGCGGTGGGCAGCTCGCCCTGCTCGGCGCCGTCAAGCCCGGCGCCCCCGAGCATGCCGGCACGCCGATCGTGCTCCATGGCGGCTCGCTCGACGCCACTGCCGGCGACGAGTCGGTCGCGTTCGTCCTGGCGCTCTATCCCGTGGCGGATCCGCTGGCACGGTATCGCTACGTAGTCGGACGGCAAGACGACGGATCCGGGTTCGACGCCAAGCGGCTGATCGCCGCCCACCACGGCTACTTCACGAACGAGGCCCAGATGGCCGAGGCCAGTGTGACGCGCATCGTGACGGCGCGCGAGGCCCGGGCGTTGCCGCCCGCGTGGGTCGCGCAGCCGGAGCTCGACGACAACGTGCCGCCCGCGATCACCGAGGCGCTCGTTCGCGCCTACCAGCAGGCCGGCGGCGACATCGAGCGCGTCCACTTTCCCGGCGCCAAGCATGGCTTCATCCAGCAGGCGAGCGCGGACTCGGAGAAGGCCATCGCCATGATGCGTGACTTCATCAGCCGGCAGCTCGCGCGATGAAGCTCAGGACCAAGTAGGATGCGCACCGGCGTTGACCGGTGCCCCGCCACGAGCTACTCTCGCGGCACCTGAACGTCTGTCCCACTCGTCCGGCGGAGGTCTGGCATGAGCGCGACGAAATCCCCATTGTCCGAGATCATCTCCGTCAGCGACCTCGCATGGCAGGAGCGGCAGCCCGGGGTCCGGATGAAGAGCATCTGGGAGCATCCGGAGACCAAGCGACGGGCCGTCATGACTCGCATCGAGCCCGACGCCAAGCTTCCGCTTCATCGGCACGTCGGCGACGAGCTGGTCTTCGTCATCGAGGGCGCGATTGAGGACGAGTTTGGCACCGTGACGGCCGGGAACGTGGGCTACCGGCCGAACGGCTGTGTGCACACGGTGTCGGCGAAGAACGGGGCGACCGTCCTTGCGATCATCGCCGGGGGAGTGGAACCGCTGACGCAGCGAGACAGTGGACCGCCGTCGCAGATCGTCGCGCTGAGCGAGCTACCGTGGATCGAGGTTCGCCCCGGTGTCCGCCAGAAGAGGATCTGGGAGGATAAAGCAGGGGAACGTCGCGCGATCTTGGCGCGCTTCGAGCCGGGTGCCACGCTCGCTCGTCATCGTCACGTGGGTGACGAGCTGATCTTCGTCATCGAAGGGGCGAATGCGGACGAATCGGGCCCCGTGAACACGGGCAATATGAACTACCGGCCAAACGGGTGCGTTCACACGGTGACGACGAAGAACGGCGCGACCGTCCTGGCCGTAGTCTGGGGCCGCACGGAGCCGGTCTGAGGGGGCGCCGCGCCATTTTCTAACAAAGCAAGCAAACAGGGGGCTTCCATTATGAGAAGCGTTCGAGGCCTCTTCGCTTCGTTGCTGGTCCTCACGATCTTGGCCCTCATGGCTTCGCCGGGCGCCGCGGCCCCCGAAGGTCAGATGACCTGGGCGGCTCACATCTCGCTCGCGCCCACGTGGTTCGATCCCGCCGAGACCTCCGGGATCATCACGCCCTTCATGGTGATCTACGCCTTGCACGACGCCGTGCTGAAGCCGATGCCGGGCAATCCCATGACGCCAAGCCTCGCCGAGTCGTGGAGCATGTCCCCGGATGGTCTCGTGTACGACTTCGTTCTCCGCAAAGGGGTGAAGTTCCACAACGGCGATACGGTCACCGCAGAGGACGTCAAGTTCTCCCTCGAGCGCTACCGGGGCGCGTCCGCCAAGCCTCTCAAGGAAAGCGTCGCGGCGGTCGAGACCCCGGACCCTGGCCGTGTCCGGATCCGTCTCAAACGGCCCTGGCCGGACTTCATGACGTTCTACCTCGGGGCCACCGGCGCCGCCTGGATCGTGCCGAAGAAGTACGTCGAGAAGGTAGGCGACGAAGGCTTCAAGAAAGTGCCGGTCGGCGCTGGTCCCTATCGGTTCGTGTCCTTCACGCCGGGCGTCGAGCTCGTCCTCGAGGCCTTCGATCAGTACTGGCGGAAGGCACCAAACGTGAAGCGGGTAGTCTTGAAGGCGATCCCCGACGAGACCACGCGTCTCGCCGCGCTGAAGCGCGGTGAGGTGGACATCGCCTATAATCTTCGCGGTGAGCTGGCCCAGGAGATCCGGCGGAGCCCGGGGCTCACGCTCAAGCCCAACGTCGGCCAGGCCACGCACTGGGTCTACTTCGCCGACCAGTGGGATCCGAAATCACCGTGGCACGACCGGCGCGTGCGCCTGGCGGCGAACTACGCGATCGACCGACCAGCGATGAACCAGGCGGATGCCCTCGGATTCGCCAAGATCACCTGGAGCATCATTCCCTCGAGCTTCGAGTTTTACTGGCAGCCGCCTGGCTATTCGTACGACCCCGCCAGGACGAAGCGGCTCCTGGCCGAAGCCGGCTACCCGAACGGCTTCGACGCTGGGGATTACTTCTGCGACGCCGCGATCGTCAACATCGGCGAGCCCGTGGTCAACTATCTCAACGCGGCGGGCATCCGGGTGAAGCTTCGTCCGATCGAGCGCGCCGCCTACTTCAAGGGATGGTCCGAAAAGAAATATAAGGGGCTCATCCACGGCGCCAGCGGCGCCTTCGGCAATGCCGCCACGAGAATCGAGGCCTTCGTCGCCGGCGGCGGCACCTACGTCTACGGTAGCCATGCCGACATCGATGGCCTCTTCCAGGAGCAGGCAAACGAGTTGGACCCGAAGCGGCGCGAGGCGACCCTGCACCGCATCCAGCAGCTCGTCCACGACAAGGTGATCGTCGCGCCGATCTGGCTGAACGCCGGCTTGTCCGGTCTGGGGCCACGAGTGGAGGAGTCGGGAATCGGGGTCATCGCCGGGTTCGCGTGGTCCGGGCCGTACGAGGACGTGAAGCTGAAGGCCAAGTGAACAGGGGGCTTCCATGAGACACGTTCGAGGCCTCTTCGCTCCGTTGCTCGTCCTCATGCTCGTGGCCGTGGGTCCGTCGGCGGGCGCTGCAGCGCCCGAGGGGCAGATGACCTGGGCAGTCCACATTTCGCTGGCGCCCACGTGGTTCGACCCGGCGGAGACCTCCGGGATCATCACGCCGTACATGTTGCTCTATGCGTTGCATGATGCCCTCGTGAAGCCGATGCCGGGCCATCGCATGGCGCCGAGCCTGGCCGAATCGTGGAGCATGTCCCCCGACGGTCTCGTCTACGAGTTTGTCCTCCGCAAGGGGGTGAAGTTCCACAATGGAGACCCGGTCACGGCCGAGGACGTGAAATTCTCGCTCGACCGCTACCGGGGCGCCTCCGCCAAGGCGCTGAAAGAAAGCGTGGCGGCCGTCGAAACGCCGGATCCCGGGCGTGTCCTCATCCGTCTCAAGCGACCGTGGCCCGACTTCATGACCTTCTACGCCGGCGCCACCGGGGCCAGCTGGATCGTCCCCAAGAAGTACGTCGAGAAGGTCGGTGACGAAGGCTTCAAGAAGGCCCCGATCGGGGCGGGCCCGTACAAGTTCGTCGCTTACACCCCGGGCGTGGAGCTCGTCGTGGAGGCTTTCGACCAGTACTGGCGCAAGGTGCCGAACGTGAAGCGGCTGGTCTTGAAGTCGATCCCGGACGAGGCCACGCGCCTGGCGGCGCTCAAGCGCGGTGAGGTCGACGTCGCCTACGTGATCCGGGGCGCGCTGGCCGAGGAGCTGCGTCGAAGCCCCGGGCTGACGCTCAAAGCCAACGTCGGTCAGGGCACGTTCTGGGTCACTTTCCCGGACCAGTGGGACTCGAAGTCGCCGTGGCACGATCGGCGCGTGCGCCTGGCCGCCAACTACGCCATCGACCGGCAGGCGATGAACCAGGCGGACGCGCTCGGATTCTCCAAGATCACCTGGAGCATCATCCCCCCGAGCTTCGAGTTGTACTGGCAACCGCCTGGGTACGGTTACGATCGTGCCAAGGCCAAGCAGCTCCTGGCCGAGGCCGGGTACCCCAACGGCTTCGACGCGGGAGACTACTTTTGCGACGCCGTGCTCGCGTACGCTGGCGAGCCCGTGGTCAATTACCTCAACTCGGCCGGGATACGGGTGAAGCTCCGACCGATCGAGCGAGCCGCCTTCTTCCGGGGATGGGCGGACAAGAAGCTCAAGGGTCTCATCCAGGGTGGCAGCGGCGCCTTCGGCAACGCGGCGACGAGAATCGAGGCGTTCGTCGCCGCCGGCGGCACCTACGTCTCCGGGAGCTACGGCGACATCGACGGGCTGTTCCAGGAGCAGGCGAACGAGCTCGATCCCAAGCGGCGCGAGGCGACCTTGCACCGCATTCAGCAGCTCATCCACGACAAGGTGATCTTCGCTCCGATCTGGCTTAACGCCGGCCTGCACGGCGTGGGGCCCCGGGTGGAGGAGTCGGGGTTCGGCCTCATTACCGCTTACGCGTTCTCTGCGCCCTACGAGGACCTGAAGCTGAAGGGCAAGTGAGAAGGGAGAAGCCCACATGAGACCCGCCAGAGGCGTCGTCGCGACCTTCCTCGTCCTCGCGCTCGCCGCGGCCGGAGCCTCGCCCGGGGAGACGGCCCCCGACGGGCAGATGATCTGGGCCGTGCACACGACGCTGGTGCCGACCTGGTTCGACCCCGCGGAGATCATCCAGGGCACGCCGTTCATGGTCCTCTATGCAACCCACGACGCGCTCGTGAAGCCGATGCCCGGTAAGAGCATGGCGCCCAGTCTCGCCGAATCGTGGAGCGCCTCGCCTGACGGGCTCGTCTACGAGTTCGTGCTGCGCAAGGGGGTCAAGTTCCACAACGGCGAGCCCGTCACCGCCGAGGACGTGAAGTTCTCCTTCGAGCGCTACCGTGGCATTTATGCCAAGACCTTCAAGGAGAGGGTGGCGGCGGTCGAGATCCCTGACCCCGGTCGTGTCCGATTTCGGCTCAAACAGCCCTGGCCCGATTTCATGACCTTCTACGGGACGCGGACGACCGGCGCCGGGTGGATCGTGCCCAAGAAGTACGTCGAGAAGGTGGGCAACGACGGCTACAAGAAGGCGCCGATCGGCTCGGGGCCGTATCGCTTCGTGTCCTTCACGCCTGGTGTCGAGCTCGTGCTCGAAGCGTTCGAAGGGTACTGGCGCAAGGTCCCCCACGTGAAGCGGCTCGTCTTCCGTGTGATTCCCGATCACGCCACGCGGCTGGCGGCGCTCAAGCGCGGGGATGTCGACATCGTCTACCTGATCAGTGGCGAGCTGGCCGGAGAGGTCCGGCGAACGCCCGGGCTCACGTTGAAGGCCGTGTTCCCGTCCAACCACTGGCTGATCTTCCCCGATCAGTTCGACGCGAAGTCGCCCTGGCACGACAAGCGCGTGCGGCTGGCCGCCAACCTGGCGATCGATCGCCAGACTCTCAACCAGGCCGCGACGCTCGGTCTTTCGAAGATCACCGGGAGCATCGTGCCGTCGAGCTTCGATTTCTACTGGCCGGCGCCCCCGTACCCCCACGACCCAGCCCGCGCGCGGCGGCTGCTCGCCGAGGCCGGGTACGCGAACGGGTTCGACGCCGGCGAGTTCTTCTGCGACCTCCAGGTCTGCCCCTGGGGTGAGGCGATACTCACCGACTTGAAGGCCGTGGGAATCGGGCTCAAGCTGCGCCCACTCGAGCGAGCGACGTTCTTCAAGGGCGTCGCGGAGAAGAGATACCGGAACCTCGTCTACCTCTTCATCGGCGCCTCGGGGAACGCCGCGACCTGGCTGGAAGCCCTCGCCATCACGGGCGGCACGTATGCCTACGGAGGCTACCCCGACATCGACGGCCTCTTCAGCGAGCAGGCCGTGGAGCTGGATCGCGCGAAGCGCGAGGTGATCCTCCACAAGATGCAACAGCTCATCCACGAACGGGCGATGTTCGCGCCGATCTGGGACTTCGCCTTCCTCCACGGCGTCGGGCCGCGCGTGGAGGAATCCGGGCTCGGTCTTCTCGAACCCTGGGGGTTCTCGGCGCCTTACGAGGACGTGAAGCTGAAAGGCAAGTGAGACATGGATCGTGAGTCACAGCGCGCGGAATACGCCGCGGAGCTTCGCGCCGCCGCCGAGCGTCGGTTCGGCGCCGCGCGCGCCGAGGCGCTCGCGAAGACGATCGAGGACATAGCGGGCTGGATGGCGGAGGTCTCGGCGTTCCCCGTCGCCGCCGACGAGCCGCCGGCCTTCTACGCCGAGCCGGCGCCGTGAGCCTGCACACCCTGGACGCCCTCGACGCGGCCCGGGCGATCCGCGAGAAGGTGTTGTCGCCTCTCGACCTGGTCGAGGCGCTGCTCGCGCGCATCGACCAGGTCGACGCCCGAGTCCAGGCGTGGGCGCTCGTCGATCGCGACGGGGCGCGCGCGGCCGCGCGCCAGGCGGCCGACGAGGCCGCGCGGGGCGTGTTCCGCGGCCCGCTCCACGGGGTGCCCTTCGGCGCCAAGGACATCTTCTACAGTGCCGGCCTGCCCACCGAGGCCGGCTCGAAGGTGATGGCCGGCTTCGTTCCCGACTACGACGCGACCGCGGTGGCGCGACTCAAGGCCGCCGGCGCGATCCTGCTCGGCAAGCTGCAGACCACGGAATTTGCGACCTCCGATCCGGCGCCCACGCGCAACCCGTGGAATCTCGCCTGCACGCCCGGCGGCTCGTCGAGCGGCTCGGCGGCGGCTGTCGCCGCGCGCATGGTCCCGCTGGCGCTCGGCAGCCAGACGATCGGCTCGAACGTGCGCCCGGCGTCGTACTGCGGACTGGTGGGACTCAAGCCGACGTTCGGTCGGATCAGCACGCGCGGCGTGATGCCGCTCAGCTACACCCAGGACCACGTCGGGCTCATGGCCCGGAGGGTCGAGGACATCGCCTTCGCGCTCGCGGTCACGGCTGGTCACGATCCCGATGATCCGAGCTCCTCGCGCGCGCCGGTGCCCGACTACCTCACGGCGATCACGCGCCGGCGCGCGCCGCGCATCGGGCTCCTGCGCGAGTTCTTCGAGCGCGCCACCGCCGAGGTGGCCGACGTCACGGTCCAGGCGGTGAACCGTCTGGCAGACGCCGGCGCAGGCGTGGAGGAGGCCAAGCTGCCGCCGACCTTCCGCGCGGTGCCCGCGGCGGCCTACCTGATCACGCGCAGCGACACCGCGAGCATCCACGCCGAGCGCTTCGCCAAGAAGGCGGACCTTTACCGGCCGGCGATTCGTAGCTCGATCGAGATGGGCATGTTGATCCCTGGCGATCTCTACGTGCGGGCGCTCAGGATACGTCGCCAGTTCCGTCGCGAGCTGCAGCCGCTGCTGGACCGGTACGACGTGCTGCTGACGCCGACGACGCCCGCGCCGGCTCCCGAGGGCATGGCCACGGGCGATCCGCAGTTTCAGATCCCGTGGTCACTCTCCGGCTTGCCGTCGGTCACCGTGCCATGCGGCCTGACGACCTCGCGCCTCCCACTCGGGATCCAGCTCGTGAGCGGGACATTCAGGGAAGCGGCGCTTCTCGCAACGGCGGCATGGTGTGAGGACGTGCTCGGCCACGCTCAGGCTCCAAACCTCTAGTCCAAACCTCTGGGAGGACACTCATGAGCGAATCCCTGGTGCAGGCGGTCGACCTTCTGGCGGCGGGCGACTGGAAGCAAGCGCACGAGATTGTCCAGAAGGAGAAGTCGACGCTGGCGGCGTGGCTGCATGGCATCGTGCACATCCTCGAGGGCGACCTCGACAATGCGCGCGGCTGGTACAAGCGGGCCGACCGCGATTTCCCGGGACCGGACGCCGCGCCGGCGGAGATCGCGGCGGCGCGCCGTGCCGTGGCGAGCGGTGTATAGTCTGGGCGACTCACGCACCGAATCCGAGTCAGGAGGTGGCTTATGACGAGCAAGGGGAACATCCTGGTCGGGACCGTCGGTCAGGGCGTCATGATGAGCGCCGACGACGGCGAGAGCTGGACCCGGGCCAGCGTGCGCCAGGGGATGCATTCCGACTCCATCGTCCGCATGCTGCGCTCGGACTCTCGCAGCCCGGAGGTCGTCTACGCCGGGACCGACCTCGGACTCTACCGGAGCGATGACGCGGGCGCGAAATGGCGCCTGCTCGAGAACCCGATGAAGGGATCCGTGGTCTGGAGCATGGCCATCGACCCGATCGATCCGGCCGTCATGTTCGCTGGCACCGGTACGCCCAGCACGCCGGGCATCTTCCGCTCCACCGATGCGGGGAAGAGCTGGACGCGGCTGCGCGTGGAGATCGCGGACGATTGCCCGAATGTTGGCGTCCCGCGACCCACGGGGATCTCGGTCGATCCCACCAACGACCGGAACGTGTGGGTCGGGCTCGAGGTGGATGGCGTCCGGCACAGCACCGACGGCGGCGAGACCTGGACCAAGGTGAACGGCCAGATCCCGAACCAGGACGTTCACAACGTGCTGGTGGTCGAGGGTCCTCCCAAGACCGTGTTCACCGTGGTGAACGACGACATCTGGCGCAGCACCGATGACGGCAAGACCTGGCTCGCCGCGCGGGCCCGGGAAGTTTTCCCCTGGCACTATCCCCGCGGCATCGCGGTCAAGCCCAATGATCCGCGCACGGTATTTCTGACGCTGGGCGATTCCACCCCTGGCCGCATCGGAACGATAGTGCGCTCCCGGGACGCAGGCGTCACCTGGGAGAACCTGAAATTCCCGGTGCAGCCCAACTCGGCCATCTGGACCGTGAGCATCTCCGCGTCGGCGCCCGACACGATGTTCTGCGCCAGCCGGTACGGCTACCTCTATCGCAGCGACGACGGCGGCGACTCCTGGCGCAAGCTGTGGCGGGAATTCGGCGAGGTGTCGTCGGTCCTCTGGGTTCCTCAGTAGCAGAGGCTTCTACCATGGGCCACGTGCGAGGCCTCGTCGCCGCGTCGCTCGTCCTCGCGATGTCCGCCGTCGGCGCCCCGCCCGGCGCCGCGGCCCCAGAGGGCCAGATGACGTGGGCGGTCCACGTTTCGCTTGCGCCGACGTGGTTCGACCCCGCGGAGACCTCCGGGATCATCACGCCCTTCATGGTCCTGTACGCGCTCCACGATGCGATGGTGAGACCGAGCCCGGGTCAGGCCATGGCGCCCAGCCTCGCCGAGTCCTGGAGCGTCTCGCCGGATGGGCTCGTCTACGAGTTCGTCCTCCGCAAAGGCGTGCAGTTCCACAACGGCGACACGGTCAGCGCCGAGGACGTCAAGTTCTCGTTCGAGCGCTACCGAGGCGCGTCCGCCAAGCCTCTCAAGGAGAGCGTGGCGGCGGTGGAGACTCCGGAGCCCGGCCGCGTCCGCATTCGCCTCAAGCGGGCGTGGCCCGACTTCATGACCTTCTACTCGAACGCGACCGGAGCCGGCTGGATCGTGCCGAAGAAGTACGTCGAGAAGGTCGGCGACGAAGGCTTCAAGCGGGCCCCGATCGGCGCCGGCCCGTACAAGTTCGTCGCGTTCACCCCGGGCGTGGAGCTGGTCCTGGAGGCCTTCGAGCAGTACTGGCGCAAGGCGCCGAGCGTCAAGCGGCTGGTCCTGAAATCGATCCCGGACGATACGACGCGCCTGGTCGCGCTCAAGCGCGGTGAAGTGGACGTCGCCTACGCGATCCGCGGTACGCTCGCCGAGGAGCTTCGGCGCGCGCCGGGGCTGACGCTGAAACCTGTCCTGGGACAGGTCACGAACTGGGTCTACTTCGCCGAGCAGTGGGACCCCAAGTCGCCGTGGCACGACCGGCGGGTGCGCCTGGCCGCGAACTACGCCATCGACCGGCAGGCGATAAACCAGGCCGAGATCCTGGGATTCGCCAAGCTCATCGGGAGCATCATTCCCTCCAGCTTCGAGTTCTACTGGCAATCGCCCGGGTACGCGTATGACGCCGCCAGGGCGAAGCGGCTCCTCGCCGAGGCCGGCTATCCCAACGGCTTCGACGCGGGCGATTACTTCTGCGACGCGGCGGTGACGTACCTCGGCGAGCCCGTGGTCAACTACCTCAACGCCGCCGGCATTCGGGTCAAGCTCCGGCCCCTCGAGCGGGCGGCCTATTTCAGGGGGTGGTCCGAAAAGAAGTACAAGGGCCTCATCCAGGGCGGCAGCGGCGCCTTCGGCAACGCGGCCACCCGGATCGAGGCCTTCCTGGCCGGGGGCGGCACCTACGCCTACGGAGGCTATGCCGACATCGATGGGCTCTTCAGCGAACAGGCGAACGAGCTGGACCCGAAGCGGCGCGAGGCGACCCTGCACCGCATCCAGCAGCTCGTCCACGACAAGGTGATGGTCGCGCCGATCTGGCTGAACGCCGGCATGAACGGCCTGGGACCGCGGGTGGAGGAATCGGGGATCGGACTCATCACCGGCTACATCTTCTCCGCACCGTACGAGGACGTGAAGCTGAAGGGGAAGTGAAGCAGGAGAGACGAGCAGCGCGACTGCAACGATCGCGCGTTAGAATAGGCCATGCGGCAGGACGAGAGCGCGCTGCCATGAAGTGGATCGCGGCTGATCCGGAGCATCTTGGAGGCAAGCCCCGAGTCGCCGGTACTCGGATCTCGATCGCATTTCTCTTGGAGTCGCTCGCTGCCGGTATGACGATTCCCGAGATCGTGCGTGCGTATCCGACGTTGACCGAAGATGCCGTGCGGGGAGCCCTGGAAGAGCTGGCGCACTCGAAAGAACTAACGGTACCGTGAAGATCCTGCTCGATGAGAACCTCCCTGAGGGTCTCATCGAGCCTCTCAGACAGCTCGGACACATTGTCGATTCTGTCGGTTCGCTGCGGCTGAAGGGGCTGGAAAATGGCCGGCTGTACCGAGAAGTCGCCTCAGGGTACGATCTGTTCTTCACCAAGGACCGCCAGTTTGTCGCCCAACTCGACGCTATGACCGAGCCCAGTTCGGTCAAGGTGGTCCTCACGATCATTCGCCAGCAACCGGAGGTCCAATTCGTTGCCGCGTTCATGAAGGCCTTTGTCAGCACTGACTGGTTAACCTCCGGACTCGTGCGCGAATGGCCGAGTTAGCGCGCCAGCCACACACAAGAAAGGAGCCATGGTCATGAAAGCGATCCGCGTCTCGGAGTATGGTGGCCCGTCCGTCCTGAAGCTCGAGGAAGTTTCCGCGCCGCAGCCCGGGGCCACCCAGGTGCTCGTCAGGAACCACGCCATCGGCGTGAATCCCGTCGACACGTACCTGCGCGCGAACGCCGACAATCGCGGCCCGAAGCTGCCCTACACGCCGGGTTCGGACTCGGCGGGCGTCGTCGAAGCGGTCGGGGATGCCGTGACCCGCGCCAAGAAGGGCGATCGAGTCTACGTGGGTGGCACCCTTTCCGGCTCGTACGCCGAGCTGGCGCTCTGCGAGCAAACCCAGATTCATCCGCTACCGGGCACCGCGAGCTTCGCTCAGGGGGCGGCGATGAACGTCCCCTACGCCACGGCCTTCCACGCGCTCTTCCATCGCGCCCACGGCGAGGCCGGCGAATCGGTCCTCGTGCACGGAGCGAGCGGCGGCGTCGGCATCGCCGCCGTCCAGCTCGCGCGGGCGCGCGGGCTCACGGTCATCGGGACTGCCGGGACCGACAAGGGACGCCGGATGGTCGCGGAGCAGGGCGCCCACCACGTCCTCGACCACACGGCGCCGGGCTATCTCGACGAGCTGCTGAAGCTCACGGGCGGTCAGGGCGTGGACGTCATCCTCGAGATGCTGGCAAACGTGAATCTCCAGAAGGACTTTGGCGCCCTCGCGATGCGCGGGCGCATCGCGGTGATCGGCAACCGCGGCACCGTCGAGATCAACCCGCGCCTGGCCATGAACAAGAACGCCGCGATCCTCGGCGTCGCCCTCTTCCACGCGACGCCGGCCCAGCTAGCCGGCATCCACGCGGCGCTCGTCGAAGGGCTGCGCAGCGGCACGCTGCGCCCGGTCATCCACCAGGAGCTGCCGCTCGGCCAGGCGCCGCGCGCCCACGAGGCGGTCATGGAGAACGGCCACCACGGCAAGATCGTGCTGGTGCCGTAGAGTGAGCCGCTGAGCCCGGCGGCCATGCGCAGGCAGGTGGTTCACACGCCGAAGGTGCCGCAGGCCCGGGTGCCCCTTTCCCAGGCGATCAAGGTAGGCGACTGGGTGTTCGCATCCGGCCAGCTCGGCCTCTGCGTCAGCACGGGCAAGCTCGCCGAGGGCGGGATCGTGGCGGAGACCCGGCAGGTGTGCGAGAACCTCAAAGCGGTGCTGGAGGCGGCCGGCTCGTCGCTGGACGGCGTGCTGAGGTCACCATCTACATGGTCGACCTGCGCGGGCTGATGGACATGAACACCGTCTTCAGCCAGTACTTCCCCATTGGCCCCCCGCGCTAACCACGTTTCAGTGCGCAGCCCTCGTCGTCGGCGCCCGCGTAGAAATCGAAGCCATCGCCATCCGCTGAGCGGTCGGCGTCCCGCCCGACGTATCGGAGTTGGGACATTGCGCGACACAGTCTCGTTCGTCTACCTTGTTGGCTGACAGAGGGCGAGCTGCCGCATGACTAGTGTTCTCATGGAGCTTCCGCTCTCGTACGTGGTGGTGTCGGAAGGCCGCCGGTGCGGTTCCGTGTCCGCGGTCCACGAGCCGAGCCCCGCCGGGCCCCCTTACCGCGCCTCATCGATCGCGCCCGCCGGACCCTCCGCCCGCGCCACGCCACCCCGGCGCTCGCCCAAGTCTTCCACCTCGCGGGTACGGCTGCATCTCAAGCCCGGCCAGAAGGGCACGAAACAGCTCCTCGCGCAGTACGGTGACCGCCTCATCTGCGTGCGCTATCGCTACGATGCGCAGCGGAAGAAGCGGTTCAAAACCGTGGAGCTCCTCGTCGCCGAATGCGATTGGGAACCGCCACCGCCTCTCTTCGGCCACGACCAGATCGTCGGGGTACGCGTCGCCTTTGCCGACGTGGCAGTCCGCGACCGGGTGAAGCAGGCCGGAGGGACGTGGAATCCAGAGCGACGGCTCTGGCAACTGCGCTACGATCGCGTGGTCGCGCTCGGCCTTCACAGCCGCATCGTCGACGAACCCGCATCCAATCGTAGATGCCCGGGGTCGAGCGGAGAGAATCTCCATGCAGATGCCCGGACGCCATCCAGGTAAAGATACTCGCATCCACTGTTGGATGCCGGCATCTCGTGGCAGATGACAGCGTTGCAGTCCAATAGTAGTTGGGCGTCACTACGACGCCTCTGAACACTGGCGAGAGGAGGCAGCCCATGCATCTGAACGAAGCTTCAGTCGGCCGTCAACTTACTCGCCGCTCATTTCTGGGCGCGACGACGGCTGTGCTTACCACCGCCGGTTATGCCATTGCTCAGCAACCGGCGCCGCCACAGCCAGCGCCGCGCGTCAAGGGACCGTCGGTGTGGCTCGACATGGACCAAGCCGAACTCGACGCTGCTTATGACCAGAGTGTCTACGCGCCCAACCTGCAGCAGATCGTCAAGCGCTACGCCGCCAACAGCGAGGGGGTACGCGCCCGCTTGGGCGCTCCGCGACGCTATGCCTACGGCGCCACGCCCATCGAGGGGCTCGACGTCTACGTGACCAAGCGCCCCAGCGCTCCGATCAACATCTTCATCCATGGCGGCGCGTGGCGTGTCGGTCTCGCCAAGGAGTACGCCTTCGTGGCTGAGTTGTTCGTACATGCTGGGGCACATTGCGTCGTGCCAGACTTCGTCTGGGTGCAGGACGTGGGCGGCAGTCTGATGCCCATGGCTGACCAGGTACGACGCGCAGTCGCTTGGGTGCGCCGCAACGCCCAAAGCTTCGGCGGTGATCCAAACCGCATCTACGTCTCCGGGCATTCCTCGGGCGGCCATCTTGCAGGCGTGATTCTTACCACCGACTGGCCCAAAGACTTCAATCTTCCCCCCGACACCGTGAAGGCCGGGCTTTGTTGTAGTGGAGTCTTCGACCTCAAGCCGGTGCGCCTCTCGGCGCGTAGCCGCTACGTCAAGTTCACGGATGAGATGGAGCAAGCGTTGAGCCCACAGCGCCATCTCGACAAGCTCCACGCCCCTACGGTCGTCGCCTACGGCACGCTCGAGACTCCGGAATTCCAGCGTCAGTCGCGTGACTTCGCCGCGGCATTGAAGGCCGCAGGCAAACCAATGCAGCTCCTCGTCGGGGAGGGCTACAACCACTTCGAGATCATCGAAACGCTGGCAAATCCTCACGGGCTCTTGGGCCGCGCGGTTCTGGAGCAGATGAACCTCGCCCAAGGATGATGCGAGTGCCGCCCAACTACAGGATTCACCCGGCGGCCTTCGGCCGCGGGTGATCCTGGGCGTTAGACGACAAGCGAGCTTGCTCCATGATCATGCGGCTCATGACTAAGCTCTACCGAGGGCAGCCCGCGTCGATTCCCGTCGACGGATCTCCGGAGCCAAGCGCCCGACTGCTCAAAGAAGGAACACGTCGCTGGCGCGGCCTGACCTTCATGGACATCGTAGTTGGATCGGTTGCCGTAGATCGCGTAGTCCTTCATCGATCACATCGGTCCTTTCGGAATGCGTTCGCGCCCGTCTTTCGTGGCCGCTTCACGACTGTGCGAGGCAGAACGTACCTCACGGGGACCTTTGCTCTTCGCAGATCGGTGCAAGCATTCATGACGGCCTGGTTCTGCTTTATCGCGGTGTTCTGTCTCATGGGTGTCGTGATTGGAGTGGGCGCCAGTTCGAAGAGAGGCGCGCCATTCTGGCTGGGGATCATCGCTGGTGCACTCGGCGCCCTCCCGGGACTTGCGCTAGGTCTGCTCGGATTCGTCTTCGTTCGGCTTGGGGAGCGGCTGTCCAAGGCCGACGTTGACCAAATTGTCGAGCACGTGAAATCCACCCTCGCGGACAATGTCGTCTAACAACACGTTCGACCGGACCGCTGGCTCGCATCCGCTCGCCGCGGCCGGTCAACGTGAGCGTTCGCCATACTGCGGCCGCTCGGTGGCGAGGCTATACTTCCGACATGAGCAAGCGTGACGTCGACATCGCGTCGCTGACATTCGAGGAACGGCTCAGCCTCCTCGAGGAGCTGTGGGACA
>JAHFDK010000298.1 GCA_023249095.1 Candidatus Rokuibacteriota bacterium
CATGAACCCTTTGGACTCCCGGCAAGTCGTCGCCCATCTCAAGACTCGCCAGGGCGGTCACTCGATCAGGTGATCCGCCAGCACCAGCAGGGAAGGCGGGACCGTGAGACCGAGGGCCTTGGCGCTCTTGACGTTGATCACGAACTCGAATCTGGTTGGGAGTTGGACCGGCAGATCTCCAGGCTTGGCCCCCTTGAGAATCTTGTCCACGTAGCCCGCCGCTCGCCGGTGCATGTCGGCGAGGTTGGCTTGGTAGGACATGAGCCCACCAGCGTCCACGGCTTGCCGCTCAGCATAGATAGAAGGCAGGCGGCTCTTCGTGGCGAAGTCTACGATCAGTTTGTGGTTCTGTGCGAACGTTGAATCCGCGACAACGAGCAGCGCACCGACAGGCTCTTTGGCCATCGCCGCGAGGGCATTCCCGAGTGTCGCAGGCTCTGCAACCTCATGTGGGTACAGCTGCACTCCCAGAGGACCGGCGGCATCTGTAAGCACCTGCATGGCTCGCACATTGCCTGGGTTACGTGGGTTCCAGAGCACAGCGACGCGGGTGACCGCCGGCGCGACCTCCTTCAGCAATTGCAGGCGCTTCGCCGCAATCTCGCCGCCGCCGCCGCCGACTCCTCCTAACCCGGTAACATTCGCGCCGGGTCGAGCAAGACTAGCGACCAAGCCGGTGGCAACCGGATCACCGAACCCCACGAAGACGATCGGGAGAGTTTTGGTGGCCTCCTTGGCGGCGAGCGCCGCCTGTAGAGACGAGGCAAACATCACGTCCACCTTGAGATTGACGAGTTCAGCCGCAAGGCCGGGAAGGCGGTCTGCCTTCCCTTCACCCCATCGGTACTCGATCGTGATGTGTTGACCCTCTGTGTAGCCAAGTTCCCTCAGCCCTTGGCGGAACGCCGAACGCAAAGGAGAAGGTTGGGCTGAAGGAGGCGGAGGGGACCCGACGCTCAAGTAGCCTATGCGCCACGCCTTCCTCGCCTGCTGCGCTTCAGGGGCGAGCGGCGCCACGGCAAGGGCGAGGGTCAGCAAGAATCCCGCGAACGGTCGCAAGAATCTGCGCACGATCAGACTTGCCTCCGATATCTGTCTAACGCCGCGGTGAGCGGCGCGCGAAGCGCGTCCGCTCGACTGCGAAGTTATGGGGCCCGTTCAAAGGCCGCCGGACGTATCCCACGAGGGCTTCCCAAACGGAGCATTGAGATACGCGAACACGGCGAGCAACCCCAAGCCGACCGTAAGAAGGAGGCCGGCCGCGACATTGAGACACTGGGTGAAAGTCCCGTTGCGCTGCACGCGCCGCTCGTAGCGACGCGCCTCCTGCTCCCAGACGCGCCGCTCGTCGGGAGTCGCGGCAGCGCCCGGCGGCTCCTGAAGGGTTTGGAGGAATGCGCGTTGCCATGAATGGATTCGGCTACTCGTGTACTGCGAGACGATGGAGGAAAGGAAGGAGGCGATGAGACTGATCCAAGCGCAGGCAAGGAGCCAGGAGGTCGAGGACAGGGCTTTTCCGGCGAGGGAATTCAGAAAGGTGATGGAGAGGACCATGGCGCCACCGCTCGCCCATGGCACGAGCTTGTCGTACTTCTCCATGCTCGCGAGGTACCCCTCCCGGGCACGTTCGGAGCGCTGGCGATACTCGTCATCGGGCAGAGGGCCCGGCAGTGGCTTGGATGACTGTCCTCCCTCCGTCGTGGACTGCCTCCAGACGGCCCGCCCAGCGACTAACCCCACAAGTACACCGAGAAGAAACGTGCCACTCGCGGCAAGCCACGAGATCATGCTCTTACGTTCCGCGGCGCGTCAGGACCGCATAACGCCGCGCTCAGCGGCCGGGATGCGAGCAACGCGAGCGCCGGGCCGCTGGAGTGCGATGTTGGGCAGCCGTCTACTCACTCGATCACCATGTCCGCCCGGAGCAGCAGTACCGGTGGGATCGTGAGGCCGAGAGCCTTGGCGGTCTTCATGTTGATCCATAGCTCGAACGCGGTCGGTTGCTCGACCGGGAGTTCGCTCGGATTCGTCCCCTTGAGGATCTTATCGACATAGCGCGCAGCGCGACGCCACTGGTCAAGGAGGCTTGTTGCGTACGAAACGAGACCGCCGTCCTGGACGAACTCACGCAGGGCGTAGATCGCTGGTATTCGGTATCGGGCTGCGAGTCCCGTGATCTCCGTGCGCAGTGCGACCACGACCGGGTCCGACAACACGGTGACCGCATCGGCTCGCGCGCGCCGGATTTCCGTAAACGTGCGCTCCAGCTCGCTTTGCTCGGACAACTGCGCAGAAACGGTCATGATGCCGAGCTTGTGCGCAGCTTCCTCCGTCCCCTTGACGCGCGACATTCCGGGAGCGTAGCGGGGATTCCACAGAATGGCGACACGGGACACCGACGGGATCAGCTCCTTGAGAATCTCCAGGCGTTTTGCCGCAAGATGCTTTGCATCGACGTCGAAGGTGAGGCCGGTGACATTGGCGCCCGGGCGCGCGAGGCTCGCAACAAGACCTGCGGCAACCGGGTCGACCCCGACCGTCATGATGATCGGGATGGTCGTCGTTGCCTTCTTGGCGGCGAGAGTCGTCGGGTTGGTCGAGGTGACGATCACATCAACTCCGGAACGGACCAGTTCGGTGGCGAGATCAGGGAGACGGCTCATCTGCGTGCCGGCGTTGCGGTTGACGAACAGGACATTGCGTCCGGCGACATAACCGAGCTCGGCCAAGCCCCGCTGGAGCGCTGCCACTCGATCGGCTTCGTCGCTCGACGGTGCGGTATGGAGAGTGCCGATCCGCCAGACCTTCGCCGCCGGTTGTGCCTTGGCGGGGGGCGGCGCGGCGACAAACAGAACGGCTATGGCGATGACCCACGGCCACGCGCGACAGACTCCAAGCCGGTAGCTCACGGGATTCCCCAAGATCTGAGGCTGACCGTTTGCATCGTCATCATCGTGGCACCCCGTCGGCCCAACGTTGGCTATGAGCTGCGGCGCGAAGCGCCGTCAGCTCGATGGCCGTGTTGGGCGGTAACCCTCCCGGCCCGTTACTTCGCGTTGGCATACGCCACGCGGCGATTCCTACGCCGGCCCAGCTCGGTTGCGTAACGCCTGCCCAAAGTAGCGGCGTGCTCCCGTGCCCAGGAGGATAGCTTCGTTTGCCCCGTTGGTCCGGATTCGGTCGCAAGGAGGTCTTGCATGAGGCCCTCGACTTCATCTCGCGTAATGAGAACGTCTCCGAGGAGCTTGCCGAGAAGCCAACCGGCCGCATAGCCGAGTGGCGGCGGAACAGAAACGATCGGCCGCCGCACGCCAATAATTCGAGCAAGCTCCCGGACGAGCTCGCGGTAGCTGTAGGTCTCCGGGCCAATGGCATCGATGATGCGGTCCGCGCGCTCGACTCCTTGTGCGACAGCGAGGTCGGCTAAGTCGTGAACATGGATCGGCTGCAGCCGATAGTGACCTTCGCCGAAGACTCCGAAGACGGGGAGGTAGCGGAGAACCCAGGCAATGTTGTTGATGAGGATGTCCTCGCCTCCGAAAAGAACGGCCGGACGTAGGATCGCGTACGAAAGCCCGGATTCTCTGAGGGCGCGCTCGAGAAGAGCCTTCCCGCGGAAGTATTCAAGGGGAGAATCTTCCGAAGGATTGGTGATGCTGATGTGGACTACGCGGGAGACTGCAGCTCGACGCGCCGCGGTGAAGAGGGCGCGCGTGTTGTCGACTGCCTGCGAGTAGCGGAAGTCAGCGTGATTGAAGCGCACCCAGTAGGTGTTGTACAGGACTTGGGCACCCTCGAGGGAGCTCGCGATCCGCTCGGGGTAGTCGAAGTTGAAGGGATGCACCTCGACTCGATTTCCGAAAGGATGCTCGCGATCGGGGGAGTTGGTGAGGGTCCGGACGCGATTCCCGGCTCGGAGCAGCCGTTCGGTAATATAGCGGCCGGAGTAGCCGAAGGCGCCCGTTACAACGTGCAGCTCGCGATCATCTTGCATCGTGGCCCCGTGTTGCCGCCCAACGTTCACGATGACCTGCGGCGGCTGAGCAACGCGAAGCCGCCGTCAGGTCGATCGTGATGTTCGACGCCCGGAAACACTTGAAAGCGCTACTTCACCTTCCGCATATTCTCAATCTTGTAGTTCAAAGCCCCGACGCCCTCACCGCTCATCACATCGCCTTCAATCGTCAGCGTCGCTGCCCGCTTCGACGTAACCGTTGCGAATCGAAGAACGTTGCCAGCGAGGGTGCCCTCGAAGGGCTCTTCTCCCTGGTAGACCCGCGATGGGACCACCAAAAGTGTGCCGGTCACTTTCTCGCCGTCGATGTTCTTGATCGTCAAGCGGTAGTCGAGGTCCCCTACGGGCGTCTTGGCGATCCCCCGCCATTGTCCAATCAGGTCTAGGCGATCCACCTGCCCGACCGCCGTGTAAGCGCTGAACAGTATCAAGCATACAGCTAGACGCGCATGCCTCATTGTGCCTCCTCGATTCATATCGTTCGCTCCAGCGCGATGTTCGACGCCGCGGTAGCCGGATCCTCACCTGAGGGACGGTCAAGTAGCGGGCACGTGTTGCCCGCCCCTGGCCTGGCACGCCCCTCTTACTTTCCGAGTCGTCGCTCCATGAAGTCAACGATGCGCCGACCGGAGTCTTCGGTCGCTTCCTTGCTGTAGAGGTAGACGACCGACGAGCCCTTCCAGTCGGTCCTCCTGAAGTTGTGCAACTCGCGGCGATCCCACGCGTGGGTGATGGTCGCGTAGACATGCCACTCGACGGGAGCGCCGCGCTCCTTGAGAGCTTGAAGTGCTGGCACGCATGGGGCCGGCGGGGTCTCGGTGTCCGCCTCGCCCATGAGAACGAGAAGGGGGCGATCGACGTCATCTCGCAGCAAGCAGTCCCCGTACAGGCTCACCACCGCTCCAAACCGCTGCCCAGGAGAGAAGGCATCGGCGAGCGCCTTGCTGCTGACCAGGAGACCCATGATGCCCCCCCATGAAGTCCCGACGAGCCCGATCCGCTTCGCGTCCACGAAACCGAGTTTCTGAAGGTGCACAAGCGCATCGAACGCATCTTTGACGCCACGACCAACGCCCACGCGTGCCGCGAACGGCCCTCCACATACGTCCTTCACGCCGCGGGGTCCGAGGCTGTCGACCACGAGGACTGCGAACCCGTGCTTAAGAAACTCCTCGGTCCAATACCTGCTGTGTTCACCGATCCCTCCGCACGTGTGAACCAGCACGATAGCAGGGAATGGACCGGCCCCGTCGGGTCGAAAGACGCTGTTGTCCAGAGCGCTGTAGAACCGCAGCTTCTTGCCTTCGCTCGAGAACTTCAAGTCGGGGTGCGCGGCAGCCTCCGCTCGTAGGCGATCCATCATGTAGCCATGGGCTCCCTGGGCTCGTGCGATGGAGGTCCACATGGAGACGAGGATCACGACCAGCAGCGAAAAGGCGACGATATGCCTCGCTCTCACGGCTGGTTCCTCCTTTGGTGCGGCGAACGCACGGCTGAGCGGCCGGCGAAGCCGGTCCGCTCAAGCCGGTTGTTCGGCGTCACCGAGCTCTGTGACGGTGTCATTTGAGGATCTGATCCGCACGAAGCAGCAACGTGGGTGGGATCGTGAGGCCCAGCGTCTCGGCGGTCCGCGCGTTGATCACCAACTCGAACTTTGTCGGTTGCTCGACGGGGAGATCAGCCGGCCTCGTACCCTTCAAGATCTTGTCCACGTACGTGGCCGCGCGTCGGTACTGGTCCGAAAGGTGCGGACCGTAGGACATGAGGCCTCCGACCTCGACCATCTCTCTAATCCCGTAGATCACCGGCAGCCGGTTCGTGGCCGCCAACCCTACGAGTCGAGCTCGGTGCGTCAAGAAAAGAGCACCATCCGCCTGCAGCAGACCGTCGGCGCCGCGCATAGCCTTGAATGCGGAGTCAAAGTCATTCGGGCTTCGGACCGGCATCGACTGAAGCCGAAGGTCCTAGGGTGCGCGCGGCGACCTCGGCCCTTTGAACTGCAACAGATTCCCTGGATTCGCCTCATCCCAGAGGACGGCGACACGCCTGAGCTTGGGAACGAGCTCCCTGAAGAGCTCCAGGCGTTTCCCGGCGAGGTCAGCAGAGGTTAAGGCGAGTCCCGTGATGTTGCCCGCCGGACTTGCCAGGCTCGGGACGAGTCCAAGCTCGATTGGGTCGAACACTGCCACAAAAACGATCGGCACCGAGGTCGTCGCTTGCTTGGCGGCAAGAGCCGCCGGCGCAGCCGAAGCCACGATGACATCGGGCTTTGATCGCACCAGCTCCGCAGCAAGCCGCGGCAGCTGTTCGACGCTCCCATCGATGATTTTGATGATGAGATTCTGGCCGTCGACGTATCCCCGCTCCTGTAGGGCTTGCTGGAACTCCTCGATCCAGGTCTTGGGCCACGGGGCCGCGCGCAAGAGCCCAATCCGAACGACCTTCCTTCCTTGAGGCTCCTGTGCGTGGGCTGGGGTGCTCGGGATGACAACGAAGCTTGTGGATGCAGATAGGGACAAGATGACGAAGATGAGCGCGGCGATTTGCATCGCTATCGCTGATTTCGGGTCTCGATGCCAACCATCGTGCCTACTCATCCGCTGATTGCTCCACGATGTGCGCCGAACGCCTGGCTGAGCGGCGGGCGATGCCCGACCGCTCAAGCCAGGAGTTATGCGCTCCGCCGCTTCGCTCGTCGAACCGGAACGACGTCCAGCAACGCTCGCAGGGCTCGGTTCACGGCTTCGGCATTTCCGAACGCCTCCGCCACATCTGGATCAAGGACAATCACGTTGGTACCCGCGCGGTATCGCGCCACGTACTTCCCGCGGACGCCACCACGGAAATCGTACTCAGGTCGAAGGGTGTCTCGGTCTACCGCGCGCTTAATCTTTTTCTTCATAGGCTCGCCTTTCGCGACGTCCGGCACGTCGCGCGCTGATGATCCGGATTGATTCGCCCGTCTCTGAGTGAGCGACCACAAGCAACCGCTGCTGACTGGACGTGCCGAGCAGTAGAAACCGCTGCTCGCCGACTGAGTGAGCAGGGTCCGGCGGAATGTGTCAACGACTTTGAGACACCGTGGGCACGCATTTAGTGTCGAGCCCCGATCGGAAGGGTCACCCGGCGGACGACAGTCGCGTCGTTTTCGGGGGTGTCGAGATAGCGGCCCC
>JAHFDK010000299.1 GCA_023249095.1 Candidatus Rokuibacteriota bacterium
CGCGCTGGCCGCACTTCTCAGCGGCGTACCAGTACTACATCAACAACCGGCAGTTGGAGAACGTGGCCGCAGTGAGCTTCGGGGAAAGCATTACCTTCTACCGCAACCGCTTCCAGGACGTCCTGTGGGAGTTCGGCGTCCAGGCCAGCGTCTTCTCGCTCTTCAACCTCGACGCGGAGTCGAAAGATCTGATCAACGCGGACTATCTGGCCGCCGCGGTGGCGGGGTTCCGTTGGAAGGACGTCTCGGCGCTGGCCCGCATCTACCATCAGAGCAGCCACCTCGGCGACGAGTTCCTGCTCACCAACAGCAGCGTGCAGCGGGTCAACCTCAGCTACGAGGGGGCGGACCTGAGGCTGTCGTTCGAGTTCTGGCCCGGCCTCCGGATCTACGGCGGCGGTGGCGGCATCTTCGATCAAGAGCCGTCGGATCTGAAGCCCTGGTACGCTCAGGGGGGCATCGAGTTCCGCAGCCCGTGGCCGGCCGGTGCGCGCATCCGGCCCGTGGTCGGCGTTGATGTGCAGACCCGCCAGCAAAACGACTGGAGCCCCGATCTGTCCGCGCGCGCGGGAGTCGAGCTCCTCGGCGCGCTGTACGGTCGGAACCTACAACTGCTGCTGGAATACTTCAGGGGCCATTCCCCGAATGGGCAGTTTTACCAGGACAAGATCGACTATATCGGCCTCGGCGTGCACTTCCACTTCAACTGATCGCGTCAGAAAATGAACACGTCGGTAAGTTTTACCGAGTAAGAAGAAGCGCCAGGACCTCGCAGCCCGTGGGTTCCGGCCCTCAATTAGCCGTCGCAAATCGCACTGGAGTCGTGGCACTTCTCTTGCTACCCCGTGGTCGCACCGTCGTGACCGACTCCGATGAAAGGAGCACGGCAATGGTTGGATTCGTCCTGGGGGCGCTCGCGGGAGGGTTCGCCGTTTGGTACTGGCAGGATCAGATTCGCATATACGCTGACAGCAAGACGAGAGGAGTTCGAAACGGAGCCGCCGACACGCTGCGGGCGGTCGAAAAAAGAGCGGAAGACATGCTGGAGCGGACGAAGGGGCAGCTCAGCTCGGTGCTGCACGCGGGACAGGACGCGATTCGCCCGCGCACGCGCTGACCTCGCTCAGCTGTCACGCAGGAGCTTCGAGCAGGGCGACCGGAAAGCTCTGAAGGACGCTCCCGAGCATGAGGCCGTGGCCCTGGGCCGTGAGGTGCGCCTCCACCGGCTCTCGTGTCAGCACGTTGGAAAAGCGGGCTCCGAGGTCGTCGGGGAGGGCGAGCCAGGTGTCCGCCCAGTATTCGGCGCCGAGGGGCGGATCGTCGATCCCGCGCTTGGCGAGGTGGCGCGGCACCACTGTCAGCGCGACCACGTCGTTGGCGACGCGCGCGAATGCGCAAAGGTGCTCAGCGAGTGGCCCTCGCGCCTCCAGTGGCCGGTACTCGCCGTGCGCGAAGAGGGCGGCCCGCGCCTGCCGGAACGCCAGGCCCTGGCGGATCAGGTAGAGCTTCGCCCGCCCATCCTCGCGTGACTTGATCAGGCTGCGAGCGAGCGCGGCCAGGTCGTGGGTGTTCTCGATCTCCGCCACGAGGTCGTCGAGGAGACGCCGGCGCAGCGCCCAGTCGACGGGCCGGCGGTTGTCAGGGTCGACCAGGCTGAAGTCCCACAACTCCGTCCCCTGGTAGAAGTCGGGCACGCCAGGCGCCGTCATCTTGACGAGCACCTGGGCCAGCGAGTTGAGGGCGCCGAAGTTGGCGATGCGCGCCTGGAACTGCGTGAAGTCGGCCAGGAAGGCGGACGAGCGCGCGGGGTCGAGGACAGCCTCTGCGAATCTCAGGACGGCCTCATCGTACAGGGCGTGGGGACTGATCCAGCTCGTGTGGACCTTCGCCTCGTGAATCGCCTTGAGGAGGTAGACGCGCAGTCGCTCGAGCGAGATCGGCCATGCCCCCACGAGCGTCTGGTAGAGGAAATACTCCTCGTTGGGGCCGGGCACCGGCTGTCCGTCCACGACGGCGCGATGCTTCCGGTTCAGGCCCTGCCAGCCGGTCACTCGCGTGCGCCACTCCCGTGGGATCTCCGACAGCACGTTGATGCGCGCTCGCACGTCCTCGCTCCGCTTGGTGTCGTGGGTGGAGGTCGCCGACAGCGCATGGGGGTATTGCGCCTGTCGCGTCACGTTGGCCGCGTGGAATTCGGTAAGCGAGGTGCCGAAGCGGTCGGGGGTGCCCCCGACCTCGTTGAGCGAGACCAGACTGTGGTAGCGGTAGAAGGCCGTGTCCTCGTAGCCCTTGGCGGTGACAGGGCCGGTCGTCTGCTGGAACCGCAGCACGAAGTCGATGCGCTCGGCCCGGTCGGCCTCCTCCGCCCACGTCGGGAACTTCAAAACGAGCAGGTCGTGGATCCAGTCGTAGATGGACACGTCCATGGTCGGGGTGTGTCGCTTGGCCATGGCTACGGCCCGCGCGATGTATTCCTGGTCGCTCTCGGGGCGGCCGTCGCCGCTGTCGCCAACATACGTGCGGTAGACGGGAAAGCAGGCGACGATCTCACGGAGGGCCTGGGTGAGGCTGACCAGCGTGAAGTCGCGGGAGGAGCGGTGCTTCTCGGAGATGCGGTCGAGCCGATGTCCGAGCGTGTTCAGCTCGGCCGCCATGGACGTCTCCATGATGAGCCGCTTCGACCGATAGACGATCTCGGCGAAGGAGGGGCGCTGGCGTAGCAGGCGCGTGTAAATCCGCTCCATGGCGCCTGCGTGGGGGTGATCGACGAAGATGCCGTTCAACAGGTTGAGGAACTCGTAGCCGGTGGTGCCGAGGACAGCCCAGTGGGCGGGCAGCCGCTCCCCGGAGGCAAGGATCTTCTCGGCCACGATATAGAAAGGGCGCAGGGACAATCCCCGCTCTTGCTGGGCCGCGTCGTAGCGCTCGAGAACCGCCCGATCTCGCCAGGCGGTAGCATCGCCCGCCACCTCCCGCTCGAGCCGTCCGTGCACGCGCTCCAGGAAACAGGCCCGCTGTAGGCGGCGGAGGTACTCCCCGGGAGCGTAAAGCCCATCGGGGTGGTCGATGCGGAGCCCGGTGACGATGCCCTCGCGGACGAGGCGAAGGATGAGCCGGTGCGTCTCTGCGAAGACGCGTGGGTCCTCGGTGCGGATGGCCGCCAGCTCGTTGATGTCGAAGAAGCGCCGGTAGTTGATCTCCTCCCCCGCCACCCGCCAGTAGGCGAGTCGGTACACCTGGTCGTGGAGGAGGCCGTCCAGGAGATCGAAGCTCCTCGGGTCGCCGGGGGCGCCATTGAAGAGCCGTACGTTCTCGGAGATGAAGTCGCGGACGTCGCCCGACGCCTCCAGGAGCTTGGCGAGCTTCTGGTACGCGATGTCCGTCTCTCGATGGCGCGCGGCCAGCAGTTCGCGGTCCGTCTCCGTGCGGTGTGGAATGGTGAGCAGCATCTGGTAGACGGACTTCAGCTCGAGCAAGGTCGCGTGCTCGGGCCCCAACGCGGCCTCGAGCTCGGCGAGCCGGTAGCCGAGGATCTGTACGTACGTCCGGGGCGCCACCGGTAGCGTGGTGTCGTAATAGTGGATGGTGAGGCGTCCGTCGGAGAGCTCGAGGCGCAGCTCCCCCCGGTCGAGAACCGCCCCGTATTGATCGCCCAGGCTCGGCAACAACACCTTGTTGGCCAGTTCCGCCTTCACCGGTATCCAGTCGATGTCGAAGAAGGCGGCGTAGGGCGAGGAGGCGCCGTGCATGAGGACATCTGACCACCAGGCATTCCGGCTTCCGGCGATCCCCATGTGGTTGGGTACCACGTCGACGAGAAGGCCCAGGTGGTTGCTCCGGAGCGCTTCTGCGAAGCGACCGAAGGCCGTCTCGCCGCCCAGCTCAGCGCGGAAGCGGCTGTGATCGGAGATGTCGTAGCCGTGGGATCGGTTGGAACTGGTCTCGAAAAACGGCGAGGTGTAGCAGTCGCTGATGCCAAGCGTGGCAAGGTATGGCACGAGGCCGGACGCGTCGTCGAAGGTCAGATCGGGACCGAGCTGGAGCCGGTAAGTGGCCAGGGGCACGCGCAGCAGCGCGTCGGGGTCGGCGACGACCGCGAGCAGGTCCTCTTCCCTCAATGGATCGGACATCAACACATTGGACCGTATGACATCGCAGGGTGCAAGCGCCGGCTGTTACGCGGGACCACAGGCTTCGTCGTGCAATAATGAAGGAGCGGGCATCAGCCCGGTCGGACTCTTCATCCCGATGGATTCGAAGATCAAGACGCCCCCCGCGTAGGGGACCAGCGTCCACGAAACCGGTCAACTCCAGGCATAGGGCTAGGGTCCCCGGGGAAGAGCATGGACGGTAGGAGAGGAGAGAAAATGCGCTACGCACTCGCTGTGCTGTTGGGCGTGTTGTGCTCGGTGAGTTCGGCCGCTGCTCAGGTGAGCATTGGCATCGGCCTTCCCAGCGTGAGCATCGGGATCAACCTGCCGTCGTTCCCCGAGCTCGTTGTGGTGCCGGACTACCCGGTCTACTACGCTCCGAGAGGGGACGTGAACCTGTTCTTCTACGATGGCCTGTACTGGGCGTACCAGAGGGATAACTGGTACGCGAGTTCCTGGTACAACGGGCCCTGGCGGGTGATAGGCCCAGAGGGCGTGCCGTTGTTCATCCTGAGAACACCCGTGCGCTACTATCGCCATCCGCCTGCCTCCTGGTCCGGGTGGCGGTCCGATGCGCCGCCACGTTGGGGCCAGCGCTGGGGCCATGAATGGGAGCAGCGCCGAAGCGGATGGGACCAGTGGGACCGCCGCGCTGCTCATGCACCCGCCCCGCTGCCTGTTTACCAGCGGCAGTATTCAGGGAATCGATATCCCAAAGTGGAGCAGCAGCAGGCGTTGCAACGCGAGAAGTACCGTTATCAGCCGCAAGACCCCGTAGTGCGGCAGCACGAGCAGCGACAAGGAGCGCAGCCGCAGCCGGGGGAGCGTAAGCAGCAGGCTAACCAGCGTTCAAGTCCGCCACCGCCGCCTCAACAGAGTGCTCCAGCTGTCTCACGCTCACACCCGCCGCAAGGGGGTGGGGGAGGCGAGGGTGTTCAGAGGTCCCCGGTCCCTCCTCAGCAGGGAGGCCCGGCAGTCCAGCGTGAGAGGCAGCAGCCACCGCCAGCGGCAGTCCAGCATGAGCAACAGGCGCCCAGGTCGCAAGGGCAACAAGATAGACCGCAAGGCAAGGGGCACAGTAAGGCTGACACGCCGCAGCAGCAGAGGCCAGAGCAGGGTCAGGGGCAGGAGAAGGGTCAGGGGCAGGGTCAGGGGCAGGGACAGGAGCATGAGAAGGGTCAGGGGCGCAATAAGTAGTCGAGTTAGGCGGCGGCCGGGAGCTGGTCGGCCCAGACGCTGAATTGCTTGAGGGGCGTCGTGCCGAACGACGTCGTGAGGGCCACGTCGACGGCGTCGCGGCCACGCGCAATTACGACCCGGCCGATCCGCGGCCGGTTATGGCGGGCGTCGATGGTGCGCCAGGCGTCGCCCACGTACGCTTCCGCCCACGCCGAGAAATCCATCGGTGACAACGTCGCCGGCACGCCGATGTCACCCAGGTAGCCGGTCACGTAGCGCGCGGGAATGTTGAGCGCGCGCAGGAACGTGATCGCGAGGTGCTGGAAGTCGCGGCACACGCCCTGCCGCTCCGTGTAGACGTCGAACGCCGTCTTCGTCGGCCGCGCGAACTCGTAGCCGAAGGCGACGTTGCCGTGCACCCAGTCCAGCACGGCCTGGACTCGCTGCCAGGACTCGGGCGTCTTCCCGAACAGGTCCCAGGCGACGTGCCCCATGCGATCGACCTCGCAGTACCGGCTCGCGAACAGATATCGCCAGCACTCCGCCGGCATCTGGTGCACCGGGGTCAGGGGCAGGCCCTCGATCGGGACGTCGTGGCGCCCGCTATCGTCGATCACGTTGTCGTAGCGGATCCGCAGAAGGCCGGTCGGCGCCAGGATGCGCGCCGCCCGGTTGCCGAACGAGTCGAGAAAGCCCTCTACCGCGGTGGCCGGCTCCACGACGATCCACTCCGGCCGCCGCAGCGCCGGTGCCTGGTCCGGATGCACGTAGAGCATGAGCTGCATCGGCGTCGGCTGAGGCACCTCGAAGCTCAGATCGTAGCCGATCCGGATCTGCATGCCTCCACCGTAAGTCCGGCGTGGTTGAACGTCAATCGAACGGGCCTCTGCTACCATGGCTCGGTGACTTACTGCCTCGGCATCTGGACCCGACACGGACTCGTGATGGCCTCCGACTCGCGCACCAACGCCGGCCACGACCAGGTGAACGTTGCCCGCAAGATGCACCTCTTCGAGCAGCCCGGCGAGCGGGTCTTCGTCCTGTTGAGCAGCGGAAGCCTCTCCTGCACCCAGTCGATCGTCACCCAGCTCCGGCGCGACTTCGATCAGGGCACGGGCCTGGCCCAGGCGCCGTCGCTTTACGAAGCCGCGCGGATCATCGGCGAGGAAATTCGGCGCGTGTCGGACCTGGATCGGGCCGCGCTGGAGCGCGACGAGTTCAAGTTCAACGTCAACCTGATCCTCGGTGGCCAGGTGCGCGGGGAGAGCCCGGGGCTGTTCATCATCTACCCACAGGGCAACCCGTTGCAGGCCAGCGAGGACTCGCCTTATCTCCAGATCGGCGAGACGAAGTACGGACGCCCGATCCTCGACCGCGGCATCCGCTTCGACAAGACGACGCTCGAGGAGGCTGCCAAGTACGCGCTGCTCTCCCTGGACTCGACGATGCGCTCGAACGTCACCGTGGGACCGCCGATCGATCTGCTCGCCTACGAGGTGGACGAGCTCGAGATCACGCGGCGGCGCCGCTTTCCGGCGGGCGACCCCGACCTGGTGAAGATCGGCGTCCGCTGGGAGCAAGCGCTCCGCCAGGCGGTGGCGCGTCTGCCGCAGATTCGCTTCCGCGCCAGCCGCGACGCCGGCCAGCCGCAATCGCCCCAGGAAGAGACGATCCAGCTCGTCGAGCCGCCCAACCCCTCCTAGTCCAAGGGCGCCTCGGTGCGTTGGACGCTGCGCTAGAAGGGCAGCGTCACGCCCTGCGAACGGAAGAAGCTCGCCACCGCGGCGGTCCAGAGTGGCGTGCCCGTCGGGGCGGAGAAGACGCCGTGGCCGCGGGCCGCCGGAAACGGCGGTATC
>JAHFDK010000060.1 GCA_023249095.1 Candidatus Rokuibacteriota bacterium
CGGACCGACTGGCCCGCGTCCGGAGCAACTCGATGACGCAGTTCTACGGCGAGATCGTCGCGAGCCTCGTGCAGCGCGGAACGCTGCTCTACACATACGGGATCGCGCACCAGGGAGGCACCGCGATGGTGCGCTGAGTCGGCGCCGGCGTCGGCCAGGGGTCCGGCTGACTGCCGGGGTCGACGAGACCCGTTCCCTCCATGTAGCAGGCGCGCGCAACGCGCCCGGATGGAGCCCAGCCGCGATGGATCATGCGAACGCGCGCCGTGTGGTCGAGCGACCCCGGCGGTCAGCCGGACCCCTGGCCGACGCCGGCGCGCGATTGACAGGAACTGTTTGGGGTGGGCATAGTCGCCGCGGACCTACACACGGAGGGCAACCATGACGCGACGGGACGTCCTGCGGCTGGGCGCGGTCGGAACGGGGATCTTCGCCACGGGCGGTCTCACGCGCGTCGCCGGCCGCGCGACGGCGCAGGCGCAGGCCGTCCCGACGGTGGACCGCCTCGTCATGACGAACGTCGTGGACAACGTCTACGACATCTTCGCGAAGGGTGGCAAGCTCGACTCCATCACGGTCGAGCGTGCGGGCCTCCGGTTCGGCGCCGACTCGCTGCTGGCCGAGCACGGTCTCGCGTACCACCTCGATTCGGTCCGGGGCTCGGAACGCCGGCAGATCCTGCTCGACTTCAGCCTCACCGAGCGGAATCTGTTCAACAACTACCAGGTTCTGAAGGTCGACCCCGCCGCCGCCGACGCGCTCATCATCAGTCATGGTCACGCCGACCACTACGGCGCGCTCGCGGACTACGCGCGGTTCGTCCAGGGACGGACAAAGCCCGGGCTCACACTCTACGCCGGCGGCGAGGACACCTTCTGCCACCGCGTCGTCGCCACCCCGAGCGGAAGCATCGACCAGGGTCAGCTCGATCGCGCGGGGCTCGAGGCGCGCGGTCTGGCGGTCATGCTGGCCAAGCAGCCGGCTGTCGTCGCGGGTCATGCCATCACGTCGGGACAGATCCCGCGGCTCACCGACTTCGAAAAGCCGCCGGCGGCGGCGCGCCTCGTGGCGGGGCTGATGGACTCGGCGTGCTCGGTGACACACTTCGGCGCCACCAAGGTCGAGGTCAAACCGGGCGAGCTGGTGGCCGACAGCTTCCAGGGTGAGCACGCCACCGCCTATCACGTGCGGGACCGAGGTCTGGTGGTCATCACCTCCTGCGGCCACGCCGGCGTCATCAACTCGGTCCGTCAGGTCCAGAAGGCCACGGGCATCGACAGGGTCCACGCGGTGGTCGGCGGCTTTCACCTGGCGCCCGCGCCCGACGAGATCGTGGCGAAGACCGTCGAGGCGTTCAAGACCATCAACCCCGACTACATCATCCCGATGCACTGCACCGGACTCAATACGATCATCGCGGTGCACGGCGCCATGCCCAGGAAGCTCGTGATGCCCTCCACCGGCACCCGCGTGATCTTCGGCGCGTGATGGCCAGGAGCGTTTACCTCGAGTACGACCAGCGGGCGCTGGACGCCGAGTACAACAACCGCGAAAAGGTCAAGGACAGCGCCGACTGGATCTCGCGGTACGCGATCGCGAGCGCCGAGACGCGCGCCACGCTCGAGTGCCGGCTCGATCTCGCCTACGGGACGCACCCGGGCGAGACGCTCGACGTCTTCCCGGCCCGTAGCGCTCCCGCGCCCGTGCACGTCTTCGTGCACGGGGGCTACTGGCATCGGCTCGACAAGGCCGATTCGAGCTTTGTCGCGCGCGCGCTCCAGCCGGCGGGCGCGGCGGTCGTGGTGATCAACTATGCGTTGATTCCGACGGTCGACATGGACGAGCTCGTCCGTCAGTGTCGCGCGTCGATCGTGTGGGTCCACCGCAACGCCGCATCGTTCGGCGGCGACCCGAACCGGATCTTCGTGTCGGGCCACTCGGCCGGAGGCCACCTCGTCGCGATGCTGATGTCGACCGACTGGAACGCGTTCGGCAACCTGGCCGCCGACGTCATCAAGGCGGGATGCGGCATCAGCGGCCTCTATGATCTCGAGCCGATCCGCCTCTCGTATCTCAACGAGGTCCTGAAGCTCACGCCGGAGGCGGCGCGCCGCAACGGCCCGGTGCACTGCCCACCGCCGCGCTCGGGGCCGCTCCTGCTCACCGTCGGCGGGCTCGAGGGACCCGAGTATCACCGTCAGACCGAGGAGCTGGCGGCCGTGTGGCGGAGCCGCGCCCTCCCCTGCCAGGCCCTCGACCTGCCCAAGCACCATCACTTCTCGATCCTCGCGGAGCTCGAGGATCCCGGGAGCATGCTGAGCCGGCTGCTGCTGCGCCAGATGGGCTTCCGCTGACGCGTACCATTTGATCTGAATGGCCGACTTTCTTCCGTTCATTCGTCGCTGGTTCGACGAGACGTTCGCCGAGGCCACCCGCCCACAACGCGAAGGTTGGGAGGCGATCGCCTCGGGCCGCGACACGCTCATCGTGGCCCCGACGGGTTCGGGCAAGACCCTGGCAGCGTTCCTGTGGGCGCTCGACCACCTCCATCGCCTCGCGCTCGCTCGGCAGCTGGAAGATCGCGTCTACGTCGTCTACGTTTCCCCACTCCGCGCGCTCAACAACGACATCGAGAAGAATCTGCGCGCGCCGCTGGCGGGCATCCGCGCCGCAGCCGCCGCCGATGGGCTCACGCTCCCCGAGGTCCGCGTGGCCGTGCGCACCGGCGACACGCTGGCGGCCCAGCGACAGGCGATGACCCGGCGGCCTCCACATGTCCTGATCACGACCCCCGAGTCGCTCTATATCTTGTTGACGAGCGAGCGGTTCCGGCCGGCGCTCGCCCACACCCGATTCCTGATCGTCGACGAGATCCACGCCGTGATGGGATCGAAGCGCGGCGCCCACCTGGCGCTCTCGCTCGAGCGCCTCCAGGCGCTCGCCGACGCGCGCGGCGCCGGGAGCCGGCCCCAGCGCATCGGTTGCTCGGCGACGGTAAGCCCGATCGAGTCCGCCCTGGCCTTCCTGACGGGCGCCACGGGCGCGGACGCGGTGACCATCGACGCGGGCTTTACGCGCGACCTCGACCTTCAAGTCATCGCGCCGGTTGACGACTTCCTGACGGCGCCGAGCGACACCATCTGGGAAGCGGCGCTCCAGCAAATCGCCGAGCTGGTGCAGGCCCACCGGACCACGCTCGTGTTCGCGCAGAGCCGACGGGCCGCCGAGCGGCTCGCGCGCGACCTGAACGACCGGATCGCCGACGGGCGCGTCGCGGCGCACCACGGCTCACTCTCCCGCCGTGCACGGCTCGAGGCCGAGAATCGCTTGAAGCAGGGCGAGCTGCGCGCGCTCGTCGCCACCTCCTCGCTCGAGCTGGGGATCGACGTCGGCGCGATCGACCTGGTCGTCCAGCTCCAGTCGCCGCGCAACATCGCCGCCGCGCTCCAGCGCGTCGGCCGCGCCGGGCACCTGCTGAGCCGCACCTCCCGGGGGCGGATCGTCGTGACCAAGGGCGAAGAGCTGCTCGAGGCTGCGGCGGTCGTCCGGTCTATTCGGGAGCGCCAGCTCGACCGGGTCGTGATGCCCGAGGCGCCGCTCGACGTGCTCGCCCAGCAGATCGTCGCCGCCGTCGCCGCCGAGTCCTTGACCGTGGACGCGCTCCACGCGCGCTTCCGGAACGCGGCGCCGTACCGCAGCCTCTCGCGCGACGACCTTCTGGCGGTCGTCCGCTCGCTGGCCGAGCCGCTCCCGGCCGAGGTCAAGGGCGCGGCGCCCCGGATCCTGTGGGACCGTGTGAACGACCGGCTGCACGCGCGGCGCGGCAGCCGGTTCCTGGCGCTCACGTCAGGCGGGACGATCCCCGACAACGGCCTCTTCGACGTCTTCGTGGCCGAGACCGACCTCAAGGTCGGCACGCTCGACGAGGAGTTCGTGAGCGAGAGTCTGCCGGGCGACGTGTTCCTGCTCGGCTCCCACGCGTGGAAGATCGTCAAGGTGCGTGCGGATCGGGTCCTGGTCGAGGACGCGCAGGGGATGTCGCCGACGATCCCGTTCTGGAAGGGCGAGCATCCGTCCCGCTCGTGGGAGCTCGGGCTGGCGGTCGGGCGGCTCCGTCGCGACGCCGCCGAGAAGGTCGATTCGCCGGATTTCGAGTCGTGGGCAGCGACGGCGTGCGGGCTCGACGCGCGCGCCGCCGCAGCGATGCGGGCCTGGCTCGTGAAGGCCGGCGAGGTCCTCGACGGCGTTCCGGACGACCAGGGCATCGTGGTCGAGTCGTTCTCGGACGAGATGGGCGGCCGCCACGCGATGATCCACGCCGTCTTCGGCATGCGGATCAACGGCGCCTGGGGCATGGTCTTGAAAGAAAAGCTCCGGCGCACGATGGGCCTGGTCGCCGAGGCGAGCCACGTGGACGACGGCATTCTATTGTCGTTCGCGCCCGGCCAGGTGCCGCCCGCCCCGGAGCGGCTCGTCACGCTCGTCGCGCCCGAGGAAGTCGACGCCTTGCTCGGTCGAGCGCTCATTGGAACCCCGCTCTTCGCCACGCGCTTCCGTCAGTGCGCGATCCGCGCGCTCTTCATTCCGCGCATGTCCCGCGGCCAGCGGACGCCCGCGTATCTGCAACGGCTCAAGGCCGACGCGCTGCTCGAGGCGGTGGGCGGGCAAGCCGAGTTCCCGATCGTCGCGGAGACCCTTCGGGAGTGTTTCCATGACGCCCTCGACGTCACGCGGCTCAAACGTCTGCTCGAGCGCCTGCACGACGGCGAGATGTGGCGGCGGCACGTGGACACGCCGCTTCCCTCGCCCTTCGTGTACCCGTTGCTTCTCGCCTGGGACTGGGCGTACCTTGGCGCCGGCCACGCCGAGGAGCGGCGGAGCGACGCGGTCACCATGCGGAAGGCCTGGTCGGTCGCACCCGGCCCGCTGAAGCCGGAGATCGTGGCGGCGGTCGAGGCGGAGCTCCAGAAGACGTCGCCGGAGCGGCGAGCCCGGGATGCGAACGAGCTGGCGGGAATCCTCGACGATCTGGGCGACCTGACCGACGCGGAGATCGCTGCGCGCGTCGCCACCGACGCCGGAGCGCTGATCGGTGCCCTCGCCGAGGAGCGGCGCGTCGGCGCCCTCGACTTCGCGAGCGGGCGGAGAGCGTGGGTGCCGTCCACCGACGCCGCGCTCTATCGGTCTCTTGACACGGGTGAGGGGCTCGAGCGGGTCACGTTGCGGCTCCTGAGAACGCGTGGGCCCGTGACCGCGGCCTGGCTCGCGGAGCGTTACGGCATCGCGCTCGACGGCGCGACCGGCGCGCTCGAGCGTTTGACGGCGCGGGGGCTCGTGCGCCAGGGCGCCTTCCTCGCCGACGCGCCACCTCCGCAGTTCGTGCACATCGCGGTGCTCGACGAAATCCAGCGCCGCCAGGTCCACGCGCGCCGCGTCCCACGGCCCGTGGCCTCGGCCGAGCAATTCTCGGCGTGCCTCCTTCGTCGCCACCATCTCCATCCTGATCGACGACTGGTCGGGCCGCCCGGGGTCCTCGCGGCGCTCGAGCTGCTTCAGGGCGAAGACCTTCCCGTGCGCGTCTGGGAGCAAGACCTCCTGCCCGCCCGCGTGGAGAACTACGAGCGGGAGTGGCTCGATCGTCTGGGGCTGGCGGGCGAGATGGTCTGGACGGTGTTCGACCGCGCCCCGGGCGAGCCGGGTCGCTCGACGCGAGTGGGTGCCGCCCTCCGCGAGAACATCGGCTGGCTCCGCGAGGGATCGGCGCCGCCGGCCGAGATAGACGCGCGCGTCAAGAACGTCCTGCTGCACCTCCAGCTCCGCGGCGCCTCGTTTGCCCAGGACCTCACCCGGGCGACGGGCCTCGGTACTCCGGACGTGCTCTCGGCGCTCTGGGAGCTCTTCTGGGCCGGGCTGGTCACGCCCGACACCTTCAGCGCGATCGCCGCCGGCATGACGTCGACGCGCCGGCCGCGCGAGGCCGCGAGTCCCCGCCGCCGGCGTCGAGGTCAGGCCCGCGGCGTGCTCGCGCGGCTGCCCGTGATCGGCCGCTGGAGCGCGTTCGGCGACGAAGAGCGGCTTCCACCCGAGGAGCGGGACGAAGCGCGCGCTCACCTCCTGCTCGCGCGCTACGGCATCGTCACGCGCGAGCTCGCCCGGGGCGACTGGGCCACGCTCCGCCACACACTGCTCCGCATGGAGTACGGCGGCGAGGTGGTCCGCGGCTACTTCGTCCAGGGACTCTCGGGCGAACAGTACGCGCTGGCCGAGGCGCTCCGCGACCTCGACACGCCGGCGCGGCGCGCCGAGCCGCACGTGCTGGTCAACATGATCGATCCCGCCAATCTCTGGGGTCGCATCTTCGCCCTCTCGCGACGCGACGGCACGCGCGTTCCAGCACCGCGCCTGCCCCAGAACTGGCTCGTTTTTCGGCAGGGCCGTCCTCGCCTCCTCGCAGAAGGCTCCGGCCGGGACCTCACCCCCCTCGCCGGCTGGGAAGATGTCGACCTTCCCGGGGTGATCGCCGCGCTCCAGTCGATGATGGAGCGTCCTCTCACCTTGCGGCCGGTGCGCCGGCTCGAGATCGTGACCTGGGATGGACGCCCGGTGCGCGGCAGCCCGGTGTTCGAGCCCCTCGTTGGGGCCGGCTTCAGCGCCGCCGACGGCACACGTCTCTCCTGGGACGGCTACCCAGGTCCACGCTCGGTGAGGTGATCGCCCCATGAGCGGACGGCTCAGCGGCAGGATCGCGATCGTGACGGGCGCAGGCTCGCGAGGCCCTGGCCTGGGAAACGGCAAGGCCGCCGCGATCCTCTTCGCCCGCGAAGGGGCCCGGGTCCTTTGCGTGGACCAGGTGAAGGAACGCGCCGAGGAGAGCGCCGGGCTGATCCGTGCCGAGGGCGGCGAGGCGATGGCCCACGCCGCCGACGTGACGCGCGCCGCCGAGTGCGCCGCGATGGTCAGGACGGCGGTCGAGCAGTGGGGCGGCCTCGACATCCTCCACAACAACGTCGGGATCGAGTCGCGCAAGGACTTGCTCGACACGTCCGAGGAAGAGTGGGATCGCGTCATCGGTGTCGACCTCAAGTCGATGTTCCTCGCCACGCAGGCGGCTGTGCCCGCGATGGTCCACCGCGGCGGGGGCGCCGTCGTCTGCGTCTCGTCGATCGCGGCACTGCGTGGTTACGGCCGTACCGCGTACGCGACGGCCAAGGCCGGCGTGATCGGGTTCGTCCGCTCGGTCGCGGTCCAGCTTGGCCCCAAGGGGATCCGCGTCAACGCGATCGCGCCGGGGCCCGTGTGGACGCCGATGGTCGAGGACCTCGGCCCCGACGCGCGCGCGCGCCGGCGGCGCGCGAGCCCACTCGCGACCGAGGGGACCGGCTGGGACGTCGGCTGGGGCGCGGTCTACCTCGCGAGCGATGAGGCGCGCTGGGTCACGGGCCAGACGCTCGTCATCGACGCCGGTCTCACTCTGACTACGCCTGAGGGCTCGCTGGGCGCGACCCGATGAGGGCCTGGGGAGTGGTCCGGCGGCAGGGGTCACCGGACCACGCGGCACGCGTTCGCTGCCCCCGGGCGGCTGGGCTCCATCCGGACGCGCCGTGCCCGCCGCCGCGCTGCAGGAACGGGTCCGGTCGACCCCTGCCGCCGGACCACTCCCCAGGCCCTCACCGGGTCGTTCACGACTGGTAGCATCTGCCTATGATCAAGAGGGGGCGCGGCGTCGCCTATTCGCTTTTCTCCGTGCTTCTCCTTCTTCTCGTAGGCGGGTGCGGGCGGGTGTCGCAGATCGAGTGGGAGAGCCCAGTGGCGCGCGCGCATCCGCTGGTGGGACGCATCTGGGACGTGAAGGCCGGCACGGTCATCAGCGAGGAAACCTTGCTCTCGCGGCTGGGCGGGAGCCGGTTCGTGATCCTGGGGGAGCGGCATGACAACCCCGATCATCACGCGCTCCAGGCGAAGCTGGTGCGGGCGCTGATCGGCGCGGGGCGACGCCCGGCCGTGGGATTCGAGATGCTCTCGACCGACGACGCCCCCGCGCTCGCGCGCTATCTGGCGCGAAGTCCGAAGGACGCCGCCGGGCTCGGCGACGCCGTGAACTGGACGCGCTCGGGCTGGCCCGAATGGCGCTTCTACCAGCCGATCGCCCAGGCGGCCCTCGACGGGAATTTGCTAATCGTCGCCACCAATCTGTCGCGCCCCGCGACCGAGGCCGTTCGCCGCAATGGCCTGCCGGGACTCGGCCCGGCGCTCGCGACGCAGCTCCGGCTCGCCGAGCCTGCCCCGGAGACCCGGAGCGCGATGGCGCTCGAGATTCGGGCATCCCACTGCGGCCAGGCACCGGAGAGCATGCTCGATCGGATGGTGGACATCCAGTGGGCGCGCGATGCCCGCATGGCCGCGAGCCTGGCGCGCGGTGGTCAGCGCGACGGCGCCGTGCTCATCGCGGGCGCCGGGCACGCGCGCCGAGACCACGGAGTGCCGGCCCACCTGGCGCGCCAGGCACCGGGCGCCGTGGTCGCGAGCGTCGCGTTTCTCGAGGTGGACCCGGCCGCGGCCAGAGCCGGCGACTATGCGTCCAGGTTCGCGAGCGATGCGCTTCCGTTCGACTACGTGTGGTTCACGCCGAAGATCGACGACGTCGATCCGTGCGAGAAGTTCAAGAAGCCGCTGGAGACGATCGGAAAGTGATCGCGGTCAAACGCGTCTATGACCCGCCCGCGGCGTCGGACGGCACCCGCGTTCTCATCATGCGGCTCTGGCCGCGCGGCATCCGCAAGAGCCGCGTGGACATCTGGCTGAAAGAGCTCGGCCCCGTCCTTCCACTGCTGCGCGCGTTCCGCGCCGGCGAGATCGGCTGGGCCGAGTACCGGCGGCGCTACCGCAGAGGGCTCGCGCGGCCGGAAGCCCAGGCGCATGTGGCGGCGGTCCGCGCCTACGCGAAGGCGGGCCGCGTCACGCTGCTCTGCGGCTGCCCTGACGAGGCCCGGTGCCACCGGTCGCTGCTCCGTGCGTATCTGCTAGACTGAGCCGCGTGACGCGGGCCGCGGCGCTCGTTCTGCTCGTGGTGCTGACGCTGGCCGGCACGCCGGTGGCTGCGGAGCACGAGGTGTATTACCGGTACGTGGTCCTCGGCTTCGTGAAGGACGCCAGGGGCCACGCGCTCAGCGGCCGCGAGCTCGAGCTCATCCGCGACAAGACCGGCTTCTCGTATCTCGCGGCGACCGACGAGCAGGGCTTCTTCCTGATCATCGCGCGTCTGGGCGACGAGAGCGCCGGCGAGGCCCTGACCCTGAAGGTCGGTTCGGCGGTCACCAGGCTCAGAGCATCCTTCGATCCCGCGAACCACCGTGACGACCGTGGCACGCGGGTCGATCTCGAGGGGGTGAAGTTCGTCGAGCGGAGCGCGCAGTTCCGCTCGACGCTGGTCGACGCGGTCGGCACCACGCAACGCTGACGGGCGCGGCAGGAGGACCACATGGCCAAGGGCGGACAGAAAAAGATGCGCGCGTACGTTCTCATCGAGACGGCGCCGGGCAAGACGAAGGCGGTGAAGAAGGAGCTGGCGGCGATCGAGGGCAGCGATTCCACGGTCGTCAACCTCGACGCGGTCACGGGCCCCTTCGACTTCATCGCCGTGGTCGAGGGTCCGACCCTCGACGCCGTGGGCCGGCTGGTCACCGACGAGATCGGCTCGATCGACGGGGTGACCCGAACGACGACGTGTCTCGCGGTGGCGATCGGCTGACGCGCGGCTCCGGTGACCCGTCCGACCGTCCTCGTCTACCACGCCGACCGCCGCTATGCGGAGCTCGTCCGCGTCCCGAAGCGCGGGGTGAACGTGCGTATCGCCGCCACGCCGAGCGAGGCTGCCGGGGCCATCGCGGACGCCGAGATCCTCTACGCGTGGAAGTTTCCTCCGCACCTCTACGCGAAGGCCGGCCGGCTCAAATGGTTGCAGGTGATGGGCGCAGGCGTGGACTGGGCGTTGGTGCCGGAGCTGCCGCGGAGCGTGCAGGTGACCCGCGCGCCGGGCGTCTTTGGGCCGTGGATGGCCGAGTACGTCCTTGGCTGGTGCTCCTGGGTGACGCAGCGGATGAAGGTGTACCGGGACGCCCAGCGCCAGCGCCGCTGGGACGACCACGTGCTGCCCGACCGGCTGGGCGGCAAGACCATGGCGATCGTCGGCCTCGGGGATATCGGTCGCGACATCGCACGCATGGCGCGGGCGCTCGGGATGCGCGTGCTCGGCGTCTCTCGCCGGGGCCGGCCGGTGCGCGAGGCGGCGCGCGTCTACCCCGTCGCCGCGATGGCGCGCGTGCTGCGGGAGGCTGACTTCGTCGTCCTCCTCCTGCCCCTCACCGCGGAGACCCGGGGAATCATCGGCTCCGATGCGCTCGCGGTCATGAAATCGACCGCGTGGCTCATCAACATCGCCCGCGGCGCCGTCGTGAACGAGCCGGCGCTGCTCGAGGCGCTGGAGCAGAAGCGCATCGCGGGCGCCGTCCTCGACGTCTTCGACCGCGAGCCGCTCCCGCCGAGCCACCCGCTGTGGCGAATGGACAATGTGGTGGTGACCCCGCACATTTCGGGCCCGAGCACGCCCGACGCGATCGCGCCCGTCTTCAACGACAACCTCGCGCGCTATCTCGCCGGCCGCGCCCTCCGCCACGTCGTCGACCGCCGCCAAGGATACTGACGATGCCGTCCCGACGTCACGACATCACCATGTCCGACGCGGAGCTGATGCGCTTCCTCGACGAGGAGCGCGTGCTGACCTGCGCGACCCTCGGGCCGAACGGCCGCCCCCACCTGATGCCGCTCTGGTACGTGCGCGAGGGGTCCACCCTCCTCGCCTGGACGTACGGCAAGTCCCAGAAGATCCGGAACCTCGAGCGCGACCCGCGCGCGACCGTGCAGCTCGAGGCCGGCCGCGACGTGTACGGCGAGCTGCGCGGCGCGATGCTCGAGTGCGACGTGGCGATCGAGCGCGATCCAGCGCGCGTGGGCGATCTCGGGCTCAGGCTGATGGCTCGCTATACCGGCGCCGAGCCGCCCCCCGAGGCGCGTGCGAGCGTCCGCAAGCAGGCGCCGAAGCGCGTGGTGCTCCGCTTCACGCCGACGCGCATCGTCTCCTGGGACCATCGGAAGCTGGGCGCCACGGCCTGAGGGGCTCCCGGCGCTCTCGATCCCTGTTGCGTCGTCGATCCCTTTATCGACTAAACTATTCACATGGTCAATATGGGCGCGCGCGCGCGACGGTCGGCCCGCTGGACGACCGAGGCCCATCAGATGCTGGAGCTGCTCAACTCGCTCGGCGGCACGATCTTCCGACAGCTCCTGTGGCAGAAGGCCTCGGACATCGATCTCACCTACGCCCAGTCGCAGGTCCTGTTCCGCCTCGCCGAGCACCCCGGCTCGCACATGGGCGACGTCGCCAAGGCCTTCGGCGTGACCCTGCCGGCCGTCACGCACATCGTCGATCGCCTGGAGGAGAAGGGGCTGGTGACACGCGGCGATTACCCCGCCGACCGGCGCGTGTACGTGCTGGACCTCACGCGCGCGGGCAAGACCCTCGTCGATGAGCTCGAGGCGATCCGTCTCCGGGGTATGGAGCGCGTCCTCGCCCGGATGTCCGCCGCGGACAGACGGCAGGTGCTGACCGGGCTGGAGGCGCTCGTCGACGCGGCGGCGAGCGTTCCCGAGAATGACGCGCACACCGGCCGTGCCCGGAAGGCCAAAAAGTGATCGGCCGCCGCCTGACCGCCGCCGGCGCCTGGGCGCTGGCCGGCGTCCTGCTCCTCGCCGGGTGCTCGGAGAACGCCGCGGGCAAGGCTCGTGTGCAGGTGCCGCCCGTGCCCGTGACGGTGAGCGATGTCCTCGAGAGGACCGTGCCGCTCCAGCTCACGGCGGTCGGCAACGCGCAGCCCTACACGTCGGTCGGCATCAAGTCGCAGGTGAACGGGCAGATCATGGAGGTGCGCTTCAAGGAGGGTCAGGACGTCCGCAAGGACGATCTTCTCTTCGTCATCGACCCCCGGCCCTTCGAGGCGGCGCTGCGTCAGGCGGAGGCGGCGCTGGGCCAGCGCCAGGCCGAGGTGCAGCAGGCGCAGGCCAATCTCGAGCGCGACCTCGCCCAGCTCGAGAACGCGAAGGTACAGGAGCGCCGGTACCGCGATCTCGTCGACCGGGAATTGATCGCCCGCGAGCAGTACGACCAGCTCCGCACGAACTGGGCGGCGCTGGAGGCGACGGTGCAGGCCGACCGCGCCGCCGTCGAGAACGCGAAGGCCGCGACCCGGGCGGCGCAGGCCAACGTGGACAGCGCCAGGCTGCAGGTCGCGTACACGGCCATCCGGGCGCCCATCGAGGGCCGGACCGGGAACCTGCTCGTCCAGAACGGCAACATCGTGAAGGCCAACGACGACAACCCGATCGTCGTCATCAACCAGGTCCGTCCGATCTACGTCTCCTTCGCGGTCCCCGAACAGAACCTGCCCGACCTCAAGAAGTACTATCGCGCCGCCGGCGCGCTCCGCGTCGTGGCGCGGCTGCCCCGCCAGCAGGAGACGCTCGCGACCGGCGATCTCACGTTCGTGAACAACACGGTGGACCAGACGACGGGGACCATCCAGCTCAAGGCAACGTTCGCGAACACCGACAACGCGCTGTGGCCCGGACAGTATCTCGACGTGAATCTGGTGCTCACGAGTCGAGCGGCGATCGTCGTGCCCTCGCAGGCGATCCAGCCCGGTCAGCAGGGCCCCTATGTGTTCGTCGTCAAGCCCGACCAGACGGTCGAGTCACGCCCGATCGTCGTGGGCACCCGGCTGGGGGCGGAGACCATCATCGAGCAGGGCCTGCGAGCGGCTGAGCGGGTCGTGACCGACGGCCAGCTGCGCCTGGTGCCCGGCGCCAAGGTCGAGATCCGGTCGACCAAGCCGTCATGAGCACCGACCTGTTCATCCGGCGGCCGGTGCTCACCACCCTCCTGATGGCCGCCATCCTGCTCTTCGGGATCATGGGCTTCCGGCTTCTACCCGTCAGCGATCTCCCGAACATCGACTTTCCAACGATCCAGGTGGCCGCCGCGCTTCCGGGGGCCAGCCCCGAGACCATGGCGTCGGCGGTGGCGACGCCGCTCGAGAAGCAGTTCACCACGATCGCCGGCATCGATTCGATGACCTCGTCGAGCGCGCTCGGGCTCACGCAGATCACCATCCAGTTCAGCCTCGAGCGCAACATCGACGCGGCCGCCCAGGACGTGCAGGCAATGATCACCAAGGCGGCGCCTCTTCTGCCGCCGAGCATGCCGACGCCGCCGACCTACCAGAAGGTGAACCCGGCGGATCAGCCGGTCATCTACCTGGCGCTCAGCTCGCCGACGCTGCCGCTCTACATGGTCGACGAGTACGCGCAGACGAGCCTCGCCCAGCGCATCTCGACGATCACCGGCGTCGCCCAGGTCCAGGTCTTCGGCTCGCAGAAGTACGCGGTCCGCGTCCAGCTCGACCCCCGGGCGCTGACCACCCGAGGGATCGGCATCGACGAAGTCGAGCAGGCGCTCGCGCGCAGCAACGTCAACCTGCCGACCGGCACGCTCTACGGCACCCACCAGATGTTCAACGTCATGGCGACGGGCCAGCTCCAGAACGCTGCCGCCTTCCGCCCGCTCATCGTCGCGTACCGGAACGGCTCGCCGGTCCGGCTCGAGGAGCTGGGGCGGGTGGTCGACGGCGTGCAGACCGACAAGGTCGCCAGCTGGTACAACGACGAGCGCGCCGTGATCCTGGCGATCCAGCGCCAGCCGGGCACGAACAGCGTCGAGGTCGTCGACGCCATCCGGGCGCTCCTGCCGCGCTTCCGCCAGGAGCTGCCGGCCTCGGTGAACCTCAACGTCCTCTATGACCGATCGGTGGCGATCCGCGAGTCAGTCCACGACGTCGAGTTCACGCTCGGGCTGGCCATCGCCCTGGTCGTGATGGTCATCTTCCTGTTCTTGCGCAACCTGTCGGCCACGATCATCCCGAGCCTCGCGGTCCCCCTGTCGATCGTCGGCACCTTCGCGGTCATGTACCTGCTCGGGTACACGATCGACATCATCTCGCTGATGGCGCTGACCCTGTGCGTCGGCTTCGTCGTCGACGACGCGGTCGTGATGCTCGAGAACATCATCCGCCACATGGAGGAGGGCAAGGGCCGCCTCGAGGCCGCGCTGATCGGGGCCAAGGAGATCGGGTTCACGATCCTGTCGATGACACTCTCGCTGGCGGCGGTCTTCATCCCGGTGCTGTTCATGGGCGGCGTTGTCGGCCGGCTCCTCCACGAGTTCGCGGTCGTGATCACCGTCGCGGTGCTGGTGTCGGGCTTCGTCTCGCTGACCCTCACGCCGATGCTGTGCAGCCGGTTCCTCCGTCCACCGAGCGCGTCGCACGGGCGCCTCTACATGGCCTCCGAGCGCTTCTTCGGCGGCATGCTCCGGACGTACGACCACTCGCTCCGGTGGACGCTCGCGCACCGGCGGCTCACGATGGCGGTCATGCTCCTGACCTTCGTGCTGACCGCGTGGCTCTTCGTGCTGATTCCCAAGGGCTTTATCCCGACCGAGGACACCGGCCAGATCTTCGCGTTCACGGAGGCGGCGCAGGACATCTCGTTCGACGCGATGAAGGACAAGCAGCGGGCCGCCGCCGCGATCGTGCGCCAGCAGCCCTACATCGACCAGCTCATGTCGTCGATCGGCGCCTCCACGATCAACGTCGTCCCGAACACCGGACGCATCTTCATGCGGCTCAAGCCGCGCAACGAGCGGCCGTCGGCCGACAAGATCATCGACGACCTCCGTCCCAAGCTCGCCGCGATCCCCGGGTTCCGGGTCTACCCGCAGAACCTGCCGATCATCAGGATCGGCGGCAACCTCACGAAAGCGGTTTACCAGTACACGCTCCAGGCCACCGATCTCCGGGAGCTCTACCGCTGGGGACCGATCGTCTTCGACAAGATGCGCGCGCTTCCGGGGTTCCAGGACGTCAACACCGATTTACAGATCATGAGCCCACAGGTCACCGTCGACATCGACCGCGACAAGGCCTCGGCCTTTGGCGTGAGCGCCGAGCAAATCGAGAGTGCGCTCTACAGCGCCTACGGCTCGCGGCAGGTGTCCACGATCTACACGCCGACGAACCAGTACTGGGTCATCCTGGAGCTCGACCCCGCGTACCAGCGCGACCCCAACGAGCTCTCCCTGCTGCACGTGCGCGCGCAGTCGGGCAAGCTGGTGCCCCTCAACTCGGTGGCAAGGCTCACGCCGACCATCGGCCCCCTCACCATCACGCATCTCGGCCAGCTGCCGTCGGTGACGATCTCGTTCAACCTCGTGTCCGGCGTCTCGCTCAGTCAGGCCGTCGAGCAGGTCAATCGCGCCCAGCGCGAGCTCGGGCTCCCGGCCACGGTCACCGGGAACTTCCAGGGCACGGCGCAGGCCTTCCAGGCCTCGCTCAAGGGCCAGGGGATGCTCCTCCTGGTGACGATCCTCGTGATCTACCTCGTGCTGGGCATTCTGTACGAGAGCTTCATCCACCCGCTGACGATCCTCTCCGGCCTGCCGTCGGCCGGCGTCGGCGCGCTCCTCACCCTCCTGCTGTTCGGGATGGAGCTCAACATCTACGGCTTCGTCGGCATCATCATGCTGGTCGGGATCGTCAAGAAGAACGCGATCATGATGATCGACTTCGCGCTCGAAGCCGAGCGCGCGGGCGCCACCCCGGCGGACGCCATCTACAAGGGGTGCCTGCTCCGGTTCCGGCCCATCATGATGACGACGATGGCCGCGCTCTTCGGCACGCTTCCGATCGCGCTCGGCATCGGAGCGGGCGCGGACGCGCGGCGCGCGCTCGGCCTGGCGGTCGTGGGCGGCCTCCTGGTGTCTCAGCTCCTGACGCTCTACATCACGCCCGTGCTCTACATCTACATGTCGGGCGCGCAGAAAGCGCTCAGCGGCCTCCGCGAGCGCTTCGCGCTCCGGACGCGCCGCGCCACCGCCGCGTAAAGCCCACCGCGACGTCCCCGACGAGCCGCGCGCGGCCGACGGTCGCCCGGAGCCCTGTGTGATAGATTCGGGCTCACCCACGACAGGGAGGTGGAGCATGCCGTTGAGCCCGATCGTCCGCCCCGTACTGTTCGCGCTCGTGTCGATCGCGCTGGTCGCGGGGAGCGCGCTCGAGGCCGTCGCCCAGAAGAGGGGCGGAGTCCTCAAGGTCGGCAACCTGGGCGAGCCGCCCACCCTAGACGTGCACTGGACGACGGCGACTATCACCGAGGTGCTGGCCAACCACCTCTACGAGGGCCTCTACTCGCTCGACGCCAAGTCGCAGCCGATTCCTATGCTCGCCGAGAGCATGCCGGCGGTGTCTAAGGACGGGCTCACCTACACGTTCAAGCTGCGCCAGGGCATCAAGTTCCACAACGGTAAGGAGATGACCTCCGCCGACGTGGTGGCCTCGCTGAATCGCTGGGGCGCCCAGTCGACCTACGGCAAGACGCTCTACGCGCGGGTGGCCGAGGTGCGGGCGGTCGACAAGTACACGGTGGAGATGAAGGTCAAGGAGAAGACGGCCATCGTCGTCATCTCGCTGGCGATCCCCAACAACTCCGCGGCCATCTATCCCCAGGAGATCGCCGAGAAGTTCAAGCCGGCCGAGAAGGCGACCGAGTGGATCGGCACGGGCCCCTTCAAGCTCGTCGAGTGGAAGCCGGACCGCCACATCAAGATGGTGCGCTTCGACGACTACCAGCCCCGCAAGGAGGCGGCGAGTGGCTACGGCGGGCGCAAGATCGTCCACGTCAACGAGCTCCTGTGGATGCCTGTGCCCGACGCCGCCACCCGCGTGGCCCAGATCGAGACGGGTGAGCTGGACTTCGCCGACGACCTCGACCTGAACGCCTACGAGCGTCTCAAGAAGACCGCCGGCGTGCAGCCCATCGTGGCCAAGCCGTACTACTGGCTCGTCGGCGTCTTCAACAAGAAGGAAGGGCTCATGACCAGCCAGAAGCTCCGCCAGGCCTGGCAGGCGGCGCTGGACATCGAGCCCATCATGAAGAACGTCGCCGGCGGCCACGCGGATCTCTACCGCATGGACTCGAGCCTGGCCTTCGTCGAGAATGCGCCCTGGCACACCAAGCTCCAGGGGCTGCCGTGGAACGAGCGCAACAAGGAAAAGACGAAGCGGCTGCTGCGCGAGGCCGGCTACAAGGGTGAGCCGATCCGCTTCATGACGACGCAGGAATACAAGTGGATGTACGACTTCGCGCTGCTGAGCAAGCAGCAGCTCGAGGACGCGGGGTTCACCATCGACCTGCAAGTGGTCGACTGGGCGACGCTGGTGAAGCGGCGTAACAACTCCAAGGAGTACGACGTCTTCACGACCGGCATGGGGAACTTCTACGACCCTACCCATCACATCTATCTCGGCCCGAACTGGCCCGGCTGGACCAACGACGAAGACCTCAACCGTCTGCTCAGCGAGCTGGCGGGCGAAACCGACTACAAGAAGCGGTTCGCCCTCTGGGAGCAGGTGACGCGCATCTTCTACGATCGGGTGCCCGTCGCCCGCTACGGCGATCTCTTCGGGCTGCGGGCCAGGCGCAGCCACGTTAAGGGCTTCGACACCACGCTCATGCGGCCGCGCTTCCACAACGTCTGGCTGGAGAAGTAGCCGCACCCGGCGGAGGTCGTCCGCGCGGACGACCCCCGCGCGAACGCCGTGACCACCTACCTGCTCCGGCGCCTGCTGGCGCTCCTGCCCGTGATGCTGGTCGTCGTGACCATCGTCTTCTTCCTCATCCACCTGATCCCCGGCGACCCGGTGGCCGTCATCCTGGGGCCGGAGGCGAACGCGCAGCAGATCGAGGACGCGCGGCGTGAGCTCGGCCTCGACCGGCCGCTCCACGAGCAGCTCGTGCGCTTCTACGCGCGCCTGCTTCGCGGTGACCTCGGGCGCTCGTACTTCCTCGACCGGCCGGTGACGCAGGCCTTGTGGGAGCGCACCGAGCCCACGCTGGTCCTGATGGCCGGCGGGCTGTTCGTGGCCGTGCTGATCGGCGTGCCCTCGGGGATCGTGGCGGGGGCGTACCAGGGATCGTGGTGGGACCGGGGGCTCATGACGCTGGCCCTCCTCGGCGTGTGCGTCCCCGGCTTCTGGCTCAGTCTCAACTTCATCTATCTCTTCTCGGTGCGGCTCGGCTGGCTGCCGGTGGCCGGCTACGCATCGGTCTTCCAGGATCCGGTCGCGGCCTTCCGGCACATGCTGCTGCCGGCCGTTTCGCTCGGCTTCAGCCAGTCGGCCCTCATCGCCCGCATCGCGCGGTCGTGCATGATCGAGGTCCTGCGCCAGGACTATATCCGCACCGCGCGCGCCAAGGGCCTCGCCGAGCGCAGCGTCATTTATCTGCACGCCTTCCGGAACGCCCTGGTGCCGGTCGTGACGGTGATCGGCATCACCATGGCCATCCTGATCGGCGGCGCCGTGGTCACCGAGATCGTGTTCAACATCCCCGGGTTAGGGCGGCTCATCATCTCGGCGATCCTCCGCCGAGATTATCCGGTCGTGCAGGGCGTCGTGCTGGTCACGGCAGCGGCCTACATGCTGATCAACCTAGTGGTGGACGTGGTGTACGCGTTCATCGATCCGCGCATCCGTTATGTGTGACGGCGTGCCAGGCGGCGGTGTCTGATGGCGGTGGCTGACCGCACGCCGGCGCTGGCGGAGGTGCCGACGGCGGCCGTTGGCGAGCGCACGAAGTGGACGCGCCGCCTGCTGCGCAACCGCAACGTCGTCATCGGCGGTAGCGTGTTCCTCCTGCTCGTCCTCGTCGCGCTCTTCGCCAACGCCCTCTCACCATACAACCCCACGCGGCTCTACCCGGGCCAGCGCCTGAAGCCGCCCGGCCTGCAGAACCTCCTCGGCACCGACGAGTTCGGCCGCGACATCGCGAGCCTGGTGCTGCACGGGAGCCGCGTCTCGCTGCTGGTCGGGTGCGTGACGATGGTGTTGACCTCGCTCGGCGGCGTGGTGATCGGGTTGATCGCCGGCTACTACCGCCGTCTCGACATCGTGATCATGCGGGTCATGGACGGCCTGATGGCGTTCCCGGCGATTCTCCTGGCCATCGCGCTGATGGCCGCCCGCGGCCCGGGCGTGTGGAACGTGATCCTCTCGCTCTCGGTCGTGTACCTGCCGCGGACGGCCATGCTGATCCGCAGCACCGCGCTCAGCGTGCGCGAGCTCGACTACGTCCTGGCGGCGCAGGCCCTCGGCCGCGGCGGCCTCGCCATCGCCTTCCGCCACATCCTGCCGAACTGCATCGGCCCGCTCCTCGTCCAGGGCACGTTCATCTTCGCCTACGCCGTGCTCGCCGAAGCCATCCTGGGCTTTCTCGGCGTCGGCGTGCCGCCCTACGTGCCGTCGTGGGGGAACGTGATCGCCAGCGGCAAGAATGTCATCCGCGAGGCGTTCTGGGTGAGCCTCTTCCCCGGCCTCGCGCTGACGCTCTCGGGGCTGAGCCTGAACCTGCTGGGCGACGGTCTTCGTGACGTGCTGGACCCCCGGTTGCGCGTACAGTAGGGACAGGGGAGGCGTCATGGCACTCGAGCAGCAGCTCAACGACACGCTGACGCAGGCGATCAAGGCCAAGGACACACGGACCGCCGACGTGGTGCGCATGATCAAGTCGCGCCTCGGCGAGCGGCGCACGGCCAAGGGCTTCTCGGGCACGGTGGACGATGCCCTGGTCCTCGACGTGATCGCGGCCTACCGCAAGCAGCTCCAGAAGGCCCTGGTCGAGTTCGAGAAGGTGGGCGAGCGCGGCGCCGCCCATGCGGCCCAGCTCCGCTTCGAGCTCGAGTTCTGCGAGCGCTACCTCCCGAAGGGCATGGACGAGGCGGCGCTACGCACGCTCGTCCGCGAGCGCCTCGATACGCTCAAGATCGCCGACGCCAAGCAGGTGGGCCGGTTGGTCGGCGACGTCGTGAAGACCCACAAGGGCCAGGTCGACGCCGCCGAGGTCAAGCGCATCGCGGAGGAGATGCTGAAGGTCTAGCGGCGCAACGATTTGATCTGAGAGTAAAAGGCGCGGGCCTTGGCCGTATCGATCGGCCGCGCCGTGACCTCACCGAGCCACTCGTCAACGAGAACGTTCGCCTTTCGCCCATACAGCCCTTCACAATCGATCAGGTCAACGGGCACGTCGTAGAGCTTCAAGAAGCTGACCTTCCCGTATCTTTCGATCAGGTAGAGACAAAAGGACGTCGACTGCGTGTACGCCAACCAGCGCTCCCATGGGGTCCGGACTCCAAAATACGTCTTGCGATCGTGGTCTCTCATCACGTCCGGCATCGGCAGGAGACTCCCCTCCTCGACGATGACCTTGACCAGCGCGTGGGCCATCTTCCGCGTCGGAAAGGCGTGGTCCTCGCCGTACTGATCCTGCATGTAGGAGGCGAACCCTTCCTGAGTCCAGTGTCCGTTCGACGCGGTATAGCCCGCCAGGACATGCGTCAGCTCGTGGATGATCGGCGAGCGAACTTCCCGGACCCAATAAAGCTCGATCGGGCCTCGGCCGTGATGGCTGTGAGAGATCCCGCTCCCCGACCACAGATTCACGACGATCGGAAACTTCGTGGAGGGTATCGAGCCGATGTATCGCTCGAGGGCCTTGGTTCCGACTTCGAGCTGATCGCGCACCTCTGGACGTCCCGGGACGTGAAGTCTCCCGAACTGAGGATGACAAACCTCTCATCGCGATAGGAGGGATGAATCGTGGCGCACGCGCTGACAAGCAGAACGAGAGCAGCCCGAGCAAGCGCGGCACGGTGCGACCGAATCCGTCCGGCGTCGACGCCTAGAAGACGACGACCCCGCGCGCCACCTGGCCGCTCCGCAGCGCCGCGAACCCGTCGTTGATCTCCGCGAGCCTGTACGTCCGGCTGACGAGCTGATCGATCTTCAACCGCCCGTCCAGGTCGAGATCGACCAGCAGCGGAAAGTCGATGTTCGGGCGCACCGAGCCGTACATCGTGCCCCGGAGCGTCTTCTCCTGGAGCGCCATCATGTACGGCGTGATCGGCGCCCGCACGTTCATGGCCGCCATGCCCACGATGACCGCGGTCCCACCCGGTCGGATGGCGTCGAGGATCTGCAGCGTGGTCGCCTCGCCGCCGATCGCGTCGAAGGCGTAATCGGCGCCCCGCCCGCCGGTCAGCGCACGCACCTGCTCGACCACGTTCTGGTTCTTGGCGTTGATCGTGTGCGTGGCGCCGAACTCGCGCGCGTATTCGAGCTTGTTGTCGAGCAGGTCGCAGGCGACGATCAGGCGCGCGCCGGCCAACCGTGCGCCCTGGACGACATTGAGCCCCACGCCGCCGCAGCCGATCACGACGACCGAGGCGCCGGCTTCCACCTCGGCGCAGCGGGTGACGGCGCCGACACCCGTCGGCACGCAGCAGCCCATGAGCGCCGCCTGCGGCCACGGCATCTCTTTCCTGATCGGCACGAGCATCTCCGCCGGGCAGACGACGGACTCCGCGAACGTCCCGATGCGCGCCATCTGGAAGATGTCCTGCCCGTCACGCTTGAGGCGGCAGGAGCCGTCGAGCATCATCCACCGCGCCGACGGATGCCCGTCGCAGAGGATCGAGCGGCCGATCGAGCAATAGAGGCACCGGCCGCACTGCGGGCGGAACGAGAAGATGACGTGATCGCCCGGCCGCACGTTGCCCACGCCGGCGCCCACCTCGTCGACGATGCCCGCGGCCTCGTGGCCGAGCACCATCGGCAGCGGCAACGTCCAGTCGCCGTTCATGATGTGCCAGTCGCTGTGGCAGACCCCCGCCGCCATGACCCTGACGCGGGCTTCGCCGGCCTGGGGACCCTGCTGCTGCACGTCGACGACCTCGAGCGGCGTGTTGGCCTTGTACAGGATCGCGGCTTTCATCGCGCGTCTCCTTGAGAGAGGCTCATCTGCTCGAGCACCGCGCGGCCCAGGAGGCCGTCGGGAGTCCCGAGCGTTTCGATCATCTCGAAGTGGTTGTAGCCTTCGCCGACCAGGAGCTGGACCGGCTTGCCGGCCGCCGTCAGCGCGGCGGCGAAGTCACGCGCCTGGCGCTGGAACTCCGGCGACTCGAGCGTGCCGTGAGAGAGGATGACCGGAGCGTTGAGCGTGTCGAGATGACGCTGCGAGCTCAGCGCCTGCTCCATCTCGTCGGTGAATTTGACGTACGCGTTGCGCGCCGACAGGCGCACAGGCTTCAGGTCGTACATGCCGCTGGAGCACAGCCCACCCTTCACCGTGTCCGCCGGAAGATCGAAGTCCCGACGCCAATCGGTGGTGAGGATCACGCCGGCGAGATGGGCGCCCGAGGAGTGGCCTGAGACGTAGATGCGGTCGGGATCGCCGCCGAAGCGGTGGGCGTTGCGCTTCACCCACGCGACGGCGTCGCGTACCTGCGCGGCCATCGGCATGAGGCTGCCGCCGGCGTCCTGGACCGCGGCGAAGTCCGGCACGACGAAATGCGCACCAGCCCGCACGAACAGCTCGGCCGGGAATGCGTAGTTTCCGGCGAGACCGGCCCGCCACGCGCCACCGTGGATGAAGACGTTGATCGGCGCGTGGGCGCGCGCGGTGGCATAGACGTCCAGACCCTCGATCGGTGTAGCGCCGTACGCGTAGCGCCGGGGCGCGCCAAGTCGCGCGCGGACGGCTTCGCTCTCGGTCGCGTAGCGCTTGATGAGCTGCTCGCGGTTTGGCGCCCAGGCACTCTGGTCGTAGGCGGTGTCGAGCTCGGCCTGATCCATGTCGAGCCAGACGGGCGGCTCCTTGCGCGCGACCCGAGCACGAGCGTCAGTCAAGGGGCGGACGGCGCTCGGCCCATGGGCGCGCCGCCTCGAACGCGGCCGAAGCCTGCAGCACGGTCAGGTCGGCGAAGCGGCGCCCGACGATCTGCAGCCCCACCGGCAATCCATCGGACGTGAAGCCGGCGGGAGCGGACGCGGCGGGCTGGCCCGTGAAGTTGAAGGGATAGCTGAACGAGGCCCAGCCGATCCAGTCCCACGCGTGCTGCCGCCAGTGCTCGGGGTTCAGGCGGCCCACGGGAAAGGCGGCGACCGAGAGCGTCGGCGTCAGGAGCAGGTCGAACTTCTCGAAAAGTGGCCGCACGGTGTCCCAGTACGCGAGTTTCTGGCCCCGCGCCTCGACGTAGTCAACCATGCTGTACCGTAGCCCGTCTTCGATGCATGCGACGAGTCCCGGGTCCATGCGGTCACGCCACTGGGGAAGATACTGAGCGTAATTGCCGGCCTCGTGAGCGCTCCAGAGACAGCGGATCAGGTCGTGCGCATCGGCGAAGCCCGGCTTGACTTCATCGACGACGCAGCCCAGATCCTCGAACGCCCGGGCCGCCTGCTTCACGACGGACGCGACCTCGGCGTCGACGGGGAATCCGCCCAGGTCGGGGCTGAACGCGACCTTGAGCCCTTTGATGCCTGCGGTCAGCTTTCCAACGTAGTCGTCGGGCGCGGTCTCGAGCGACGTGCGGTCCCACTCGTCCGGGCCGGCCATGACGGAAAGCATCAGCGCAGCGTCGGCCACCGTCCGCGTCATCGGGCCCATATGCGAGGCATAGTCGTTGTTGGAGACGGGCCACATCGGAACCCGGCCGAAGGAAGGCTTCAGCCCGTAGATGCCACAGAAGCCGCTGGGAATCCGGATCGACCCGGCGCCGTCCGAGCCCTGATGGATGGGCCCGAGCCCGGCCGCCGTCGCCGCGCCGGCGCCCGCGCTGGATCCACCGGTCGTCGTCCCGGTGTTCCAGGGGTTGCGCGTGATGCCCGTCAGCGGGCTGTCGCCGAGTCCCTTCCAGCCGAACTCCGGCGTCGTGGTCTTCCCCAACATGACGCCGCCGGCCTGCTTGAGGCGCCGAACGACCGGCGGGTCCACGTCCGGCACGCGGCGCTCGAAGATGAACGATCCGGACATCGTCCGGACACCCTTCGTCAGGTGCAGGTCCTTGATCGAAAAGGGTATGCCGTGAAGCGGACCGCGCAGCTCGCTCTTCATCGCGGCCTGCTCGGCCTCGCGCGCCGCGGCGAGCGCCGTGTCGGTGGTGACCGTGCAGAACGCGTTGACGATCGGGTTGAGACGCTCGACGCGTTCGAGGACCGCGCGCGTCAGCTCCACGGGCGAAATCTGCCGTGCACGGATCAGACGGGCCAGCTCGGTCGCCGGTGTGAAGCAGAGCTCGGATGAGCTCATCGGATTCGCCCCCCCGCCTACTTCTTCGAGATCAGCCAGTGTCCGAGCGCGAGATGCGGAAGTCCCGAGCGCTCGAAGGTGTCCACCGCGTCCTCGGGCGAGCAGACAAGCGGCTCGCCGTGGAGGTTGAACGAGGTATTGAGCACGGCGCCGATCCCCGTCCGGCGCTCGAACTCGCGGATGACGCGATAGTAGGGGGGGTTCCACGCCTCGTCGAGGATGTGAGCGCGCGCGGTACCGTCTTGCGGATGGAGGGCCGCGACCAGCTCGTCACGCCGCTTAGGATTGGTCGCGAACGCCAGCATCATGTACGGCGAGGCGAGCCCCTTGGGATTCACGAGATAGTCGGCCTCACGCTCGCGAAGCACCGTCGGGGCGAACGGCATCCAGAAGTCCCGGCTCTTGATCATCCGGTTGATCACGCCGACCACGCGGTGGTCGGAGGGGTTCGCGAGGATCGAGCGGTTGCCGAGCGCCCGCGCCCCGAACTCCATGCGGCCGGCGCAGCGCGCGACGACACCGTCCGACACGAGCAGGTCGGCGATCTTCTCCTCGATCGCGTCGTGCTCGCTCACGCGGTAACGGCTCGCCAGGTCGCGCCCTTTGATCACGGCCTCGATCTCGGATTCGTGGACGTCCGGTCCGAGATAGGCAGGTCCGAAGGGCTTGGGCGCCGGCGCGACCCCCGTTCGCGCGCAGAGATCGAGGTAGCCGAGGTAGGCTGCGCCGACGGCATTCGACTCGTCGCCGCAGGACGGAAAGACGAAAAGATCGCCGAGCCAGCTCTCCTCGGCGATCAACATGTTCGCCTTCACGTTCATGAAGACGCCGCCCCCGAGCGCCAGCCGTTCGCCGCCGTAGCGCTGGCGCGCGAGGCGCGCCCAGCGCACCAGGGCTTCCTCGAGAATGTGCTGGGCGCCACCGGCGATGCCGTCGAAGCGGAGGCCGAGCGTGGCTTCGAGCATCGCGCGGTAGAGGGGCCCGCGGCGCCGCCACTCGAAGCGGCACGGCGTCCCCTCCGTCATGACGAACGTCGTGCCGAGCGCGGCGACGGCCCGCTCGGTCTCCCGCGCTGGCGCGTAGGGCGCCAGGCCCATCACCTTGTATTCGTGCTCGCCGGGCTTCATGCCGAGCAGCAGGGTCACGAGGGTGTAGAACGAGCCCAGCGAGCCCGGACCGCTCGGCGTCGCTTCGTGCCGAGTCAGACCAACGCCGCTCGCGCTCGACACCGTGCCGCAGAGGCCGTCGCCAGAATTGTCGTTGGTGAGCACGAGCGCAGGTCGGCCCGTGAACGGTGATCCGAAGTAGGCGGCGGCCGCGTGGCAGGTGTGGTGATCGACGAAGCTCACGCGCTCGTCCGCCAGGCGGAGGTGGCTCGTCACGTGGCCACGTCGCTCACCGTCGGTGAGCGGCG
>JAHFDK010000061.1:0-5298 GCA_023249095.1 Candidatus Rokuibacteriota bacterium
CTGCTTGTGTCCCGGCCACCTCCTCGGCCGCTTGACGCGCACGCTTCCATTCGCCTCCCGTCGCGTACAAGGCGTTGCAGGCGTCAGAGAGTGGTGCCCCGAGCGCCTTGTGGTCCCCTCGGCTCAGAGGGATTGCGTAGTTGGAACGGATCGACTGAAGGCGGTTCCCGATCACGCCCAGCTTGACCACGAATTCGTCGTAGTTTGATTGAGCGCCAAGCTTCGCGGATGCGGAGCGGACATCCGTGAGCAGAGCGAGTAGCTCTCGTCGAAGCTCATTCCGCAGTCTTTCGCTCTCTGGTCTGAGGCGTGCCGGGTTCGAAAGAATGGCTTTGACGCTGGCGCGTTCACTTTCGATCCTCCTCACACAGTTGTAAGTGTCATCTACCGCAGACTCTACATTGCTCTGTGCCTGATCAAGCCGCGCTTCTTCGCGTATCGTATAGCCGCCGCGACGGCTGTCGTTGTAGCGTCGCTGGACACTGTCGATCGTTTCAAATTGCTGTCTGGCCGCTGCGCTGAGCCGTCGGCCGCAATTCTGCCTTTCAAGCTCAAGCGTCTTGAGTCGTGCCTCCAAGGCAGCGGCGAAAGCGATGTCTTCGGCCGACTGTTCTGCGCGGCCTGGCGACGGTAGGACCGCGATCAAGACCAACACGATCGTCATGATTGTCTTCATGCCGCTCTCCCGGTTCGAAAGGTCTCCCACCTGGTGATAGGCAAACAGCATGCCCGGCCCTCGAACCTAGGGATTCTGATAGGTTGCGCGATGAGCGCGTCTTCTTGCTGGCCGGAAAATTAGGCGAGCGGGGCGCAGTCCGGCACGCCCTGGGCAAGCGACAGACGCCCGCCGGCCGAGCCGTCGGCGGATCCAGTAGCCTGACGGCCCCTCTCCCAGGTCCCGCCGCCACTTGATGATGAGGCCATGAAGACGACGCGCCAGCGGAAGCGCGGCAGGCCCTCGCTGGGGCCGCGCGAGGCGTTCCTGATCAAGTTCAGGCCCGAGACCACCCAGGCCCGTCCGCGAGCTGGCCGAGATCCGGGGCGTCACCGCGCAGCTGATCTGCGCGGCGGCGATCGACCAGTGGCTGGCGCGGCAGGTCGCGGGCGTCGAGGACCCGGTCTCCGGCGACGTGCTCGCTCCGCGAGCGCACGCGGACGGGACGCTCGCCCAGGTCCGGCGCGACGTCGCGAGGCGGCCACATTCATGATGACGAGGGCGTCGGCGAGCGGGGCGCGGCGCGCGGAGCGTGGACGTCTGCGACAGCTGGGCGTCGGGCGACGACGAGCTCGCCGCCGACGGCGAGGAGGATTGACGATCAGGGCGTTTCAGGAAGCCTACAAACCTGGCAGCGAGGACGCGTCTCGGCGGAAGAGGGCGCTCCGGCGCTGGGCGGAGCAGGTCGCCCGGGAGCGGCGGCGCTCCCCCCGACTAACTAATACCGAATTCGGGGGTCGAGAACGGCATAGAGGGCGTCGACGCCGAGGTTGACGAGCACGATGAGCGAAACGACGACGAGGTTCACCCCCTGGATCACCGGGTAGTCGCGCTGGTTGATCGCGTCGAAGAGGAAGCGGCTCATACCGGGCAGCCCGAACACCGTCTCGATGATGACGGTCCCGCCGATGATCTGCGGGAGCTGGGTGCCCAGCAGCGTCACGACGGGAATGATCGGTTCGGCGAGTCCCTTCGCCCAGGCGGTGTAGTCCTGCCGGAGCACCTCCAGCAGCATGCCGCGGGTGAGGCGCATCAGCGCGGCACCCGTGGCGATGCCGAGGATCAATGCCGGGAGGAGCAGCTGCGTCAGGTGGCCGACCGGGTCCCGCGAGAACTCGACGAAGCCGGTCACAGGACGCCAGCCCCACCAGATCGCCGGCAGCACGATGAGCAACGTCGCGAGCCAGAACGCGGGCACCGACAGCCCGAGAATCGCGAGACTCCGCGCGACGTAGTCCCTGACGGTGTCCTGGCGCACGGCCGAGATCACGCCGACGGGCACCGCGATCATGAGGGCGAAGGCGAGGCCGAACGTGGCGAGCTCGAAGGTCACGGGGAGTCGCTGGCCGATCTCTTCCAGCACGGGCCGCTTCGTCCAGAGCGAATCGCCGAGGTCGCCGCGCGCGACCCGGCCCAGCCACTCCAGGTACTGCACCGGCAACGGCCGGTCGAGGCCGAGCTTGGCGCGCAACTCCTCGAGGTCCTTGGCGTACGCCTTCTCGGCCAGCATGAGCACGACGACGTCCCCCGGAATGAGCCGCGGCAGCGTGAAGACGATCAGCGACGCGATCAGGAGGGACGGAGTCGCGACCAGGAGCCGCTTGGCCAGGTACCGCCTCAGCACGGGCGGCGGCGGTCCAGCCTACCGCTCGAGCCACGCGGCCATGAGCCGCCCGCCGTAGTCGTAGCCCATGTTCGGCCCGTAATTCTTGACCGCGCCCTCCCAGACCGCGACGTAGACGGCCGACGGCATCTGCACGTAGTACTGCTGCGTGGCCAGGTGGCGCTGGATGTCGTAGATGATCTCGCGGCGCTTGACAGGGTCGAGCGTCCGCCGCTGGCGGACGAGCATGTCGGCCACGACCGGATCGTTGATGTGGCTCTGGTTTTTCAGCTCCTCAGGATAGTACTGACCAAACAGGAAGTTGTCAGGTTCGAGGAATCCCGTCTGCGGGCCGAAGGTCATCGAGTCGAACTTGCCGTAGAAGCAGGTCGCGATGTAGGCGCCGTACTCCTTCTGGTCGATCTTGACGTCGATGCCGACCGTCTTGAGATCCTTCTGCACGAGCTGCATGATGTCGACCAGCACCGGCGAGCCGTAGGTGGTGAAGCATATCGTGCCGGGGAACCCGTTCGGATAGCCGGCAGCGGCCAGCAACCGCTTGGCCCCGGCCGGGTCGTGCTTGTAGAGCTTCGCGCCCTCGCCGAGCTTGTCGAGCGGGATCGACCACTCCTTGAGCGCGGCCGGCACCGGTGGGTTCACCGCGCCGACGCCCTCGTACGCGGAGTCGATGATGGCTTGGCGGTCGATGGCCAGCGACATGGCGTGGCGGACTCGCACGTCGCTGAACGGCTTCTGATCGGTGCGCATCGAGATGTGGTTCATGACGGGCGACGGGAACTCGACCGTCTTGAGGTTCGGCCGCCTCTGCGCCAGCGTATCCTTGATCTGCACCCAGTCGACCCGGGCGATCGTGCCCGGGAACTCCCAGCCGAGGTCGTACTTGCCGCTGAGGAACGACGCCATTCGAGACGCGTTGTCCTCGTCCACCGTCGCCTCGACCCGGTCGATGTACGGGAGGCCCGGCAGGAAATAGTTCGGGTTGCGTACGTAGGTGAGCCCGACGTTCGGACGGTACGCGTCGAGCATCCAGGGGCCGGAGCCGATGACCGATTCCCACTTCTTGAGGTCGCCGTGCTTCTCGACGACTTCCCTGGCGACGATGGCCACCGCGTGCGGGTTGGCCAGCATGTCCAGGAACCAGACGAAGGGTTCCTTCAGCGTGAACTTCACCGTGTACTTGTCGATCGCCTCCACCTTCTCGACCGACCTGAGCATGTAGGCGTTGGCGTTGCCCTTCACGGTCAGGAAGTGGTTCACGCTGAACACGACGTCGTCAGCCGTCAGCTCGCGCCCGCTCACCGGAGGCTTCGCGTGCCAGCGAACGCCTTAGCGAAGCTTGAAGACGTGGGTCGTCTCGTTGGGTTGGGTCCACGACTCGGCCAGGTCACCCTCGATCGGGAACGTGCAGGGGACGACGCTCGGCCCGGCCTTGTGCTTGAGCAGCCGGCTGTGGGTGAAGCTCAGCGCGATGTGCGTCTTGTAGGAGATCGTCTGGAACGGGTCGAAGTGGGGTGGGTCCCAGGTCCGGATCGCCAGCGTGCCGCCGCGCTTGGGCGTCTGGGCGCGCGCGACGGCGGGCGCCACCGAGGCGCCGGCGAGCGCGGCGCCCCCCAGCGTGAGCAGGTGTCGACGGCTGAGCTGCATCGAATCCTCCTCGCCCTCAGGCCTGCGCGGCGATGGCCGCCAGCGTCTGGTCGAAAATTTCGAGGGTTTCCTCGACGTCCGCGTCGGTGTGGGCGAGCGACACGTAGATCTTGTTCGCGGCCTTGACGACGCGGCGCCGCACGAGCTCCTGGTTGAATCGCTTGATGCGTTCACGGTCCGCCGTGAGCGTCGCGCGATAGTCGACGATCTCGCGGTCGGTGAAGAAGATGTCGAAGACCGGTGGCTCTCCGGTCACCCGCGCGGCGAGGTCGTGCTTGCGCACGGCGGCCGCCAGGCCGTCGCGCAGCCGCGTGCCGGTCCGGAAAAGTCGCGGATACGCATCCGGCTTCCGGAGCTCGGCGAGGGTCGCGAGACCCGCGGCGCACGCGATGGCGTTGCCGTTGAAGGTCCCGGCCTGCCAGACGTACTCCGGTGTGCCCTCGAGCGCGGCGTCGAAGTGGCGCATGATGGCCTTCGGCCCGGCGATACACGCCAGCGGGAACCCGCCGGCGACCACCTTGCCATAGGCCGCGAGGTCCGGCACGACCCCGTAGTACTCCTGCGCCCCGCCGTAGGCAAAGCGGAAGCCCGTGACGATCTCGTCGAAGACGAGCGGCACCTCGTAGCGGCGCGTCGCGGCACGCAACCCCTGGAGAAAGCCCGGCGCCGGCACGATCGTCCGCTGGTACGGCTCGATGAGCACCGCGGCCAGCTCGTCGTGGTGCGCGGCGATCAGCGCCTCCGCCGTCGCCAGGTCGTTGTACGGGGCGACCAGCACTTCGCCCTCGATCGCGTGCGGCACGCCGGCCGAATCGGTCATGGGCGCCGGGAACGCCTTGGGCGAACGAGGTGCAACGCTCATGAGCGCATAGTCGTGCGTACCGTGGAAGCCGCCCTCGAACTTCATGATCTTGTCCCGTTTGCGGAAAGCCCGCGCGACGCGGAGGGCGAAGAACGTCGCCTCCGAGCCGCTCGACGTGTAGCGCACCTGCTCGGCGCACGGGACGGCCCGCACGATCTCCTCGGCGAGCTGGATCGCGGGCTCGTTCAGGAGAAAGTACGAGGTGCCGCGGGCCAGCTGCCGCTCGACCGCCTCGACGACGGCGGGATGGGCGTGGCCGAGGAGCATCGGGCCGGAGCCGAGGAGGTAGTCGAGATACCGCCGACCGCTCATGTCCCAGAGGTACGCGCCTCGGCCTTCCCGGACGACGAACTCGAGTCCAGGACCGCTGCGGTGACTGCCGAGCACGCCGCCCGGCAACACGTCTTCGGCTCGTCGCAGGAGATCGTCTTGATCGCTCATCGTATCCTCACG
>JAHFDK010000061.1:5398-25660 GCA_023249095.1 Candidatus Rokuibacteriota bacterium
GGCCGCTCGGTACCCGCGACAACAGCCCGTTACAACAACGCGGTGATCATACTCGAGAACCCGAGCCGGTCAAGAGCACTCCCGAGCCCGCGAACCCGCCGCGCTTGAGCAATGCGAGCGCCCGGTTGGCGTCCTCGAGCGGGAACGCCGTTGTCTCGGGCCGGATCGGAATCCTCGCCGCTTCCGCCAGGAGCTCCTCGCCGTCGGCACGGGTGCTCGCGGTGACGCTCGTAATGCTGCGCTCATAAAAGAGATCACGCTCGTATTCGAGCGACGGCACCGGCGTCATGTAGATGCCGGCGAGGGCCAGCGTGCCCCCGCGCGCGAGGTTCCGGAGCGCAAGAGGCACCAGGTCGCCGACGGGAACGAAGAGGATCGAGCCGTCCATCTTCGCCGGCATCGCGTCGCCGACGTCGCCGACCCACGTCGCGCCGAGCCGGACGGCCAATTCCCGGTGCGAAGGCCCGCGCGAGCACACGAACACTTCCAGGCCCCGGGCGCGTGCGACCTGGAGCGTCACGTGCGCGGAAGAGCCAAATCCATAGATCCCGAGCCGGCCGCCCACCGGCACCGCAGCGCGCTTCAGCGCCCTGTACCCGATGATGCCGGCGCAGAGGAGCGGCGCCGCCTCGGCGTCGCCGAATACGGGCGGAATCGCGTAGGCGAACCGCTCGGGCGCCACCGCGTAGTCGGCGAAGCCTCCGTCGGCGTGATAGCCCGTGAACGCGGCGCGCGCGCAGAGGTTTTCGCGCCCGGTCCGGCACAGGTCGCAGGCCCCGCACGTCCGGCGGAGCCATGCGATGCCCACGCGCTCGCCGGGCCGGAAGCGCCGGGCGTCCGAACCGACGCGCTCCACGCGGCCGACGACCTGGTGGCCCGGAACGATCGGCGCGCTGACGAGCGGCAGCTCGCCCTCGACGATGTGCAGGTCGGTCCGGCACACGCCGCACGCGCTCACGCGCACGAGGATCTCGTCGGTCGCGGGCGAGGGGACCGGGCGGGTCTCACAGCGGAGCGGCGCGCGCTCGACCGGGGCCGGGACCGAGAGAACGACCGCCCTCACGGGCTACTCGCCGGCGCGGGCCAGTAATTTCCGCGCGCGCGTGAGATGCGGGGCATCCACCATCTGGCCCTTGAAGGTGAACGCGTAGACGCCGCGCCGCGCGTGTTCCTCGAACGCCGCGATCAGCTCGCGAGCTTCCGCGATGGTCTCCTTCGGCGGCGTGAACACCTCGTTGATCACGGGGATCTGGCCTGGATGGATGGAGATCTTGCCGGTGAAACCCATCGTCACGCCGTCCTCGCACTCCCGCCGGAGGCCGTCGAGGTCCGCGATGTCCGTGTAGACCGTGTCGATCGCCTCGACGTTCGCGGCGGCGGCGACCACCGCGCACATGACGCGCGCGTACCGCGGGATGTCGAGGTAGCGCCCTCCGGCGTCACGCACCCGGCCGAGCCCCATTGCGGCGCCGAGGTCCTCGACGCCCCAGGAGATCGCCACGGTCCGCGGCGTGGCCGTCGCAATCTCGCGGATGTTCAGCAAACCATCCGGCGTCTCCGTCGCGATCAGCGTGAGCCGCGTCGTCCCGTTCGGGATTCCGTGACGCTGCTCGAGCCGATCCAGAATCCGGACGATCTCGCGGATGTCGGCGGCGCACCCGGGCTTCGGCACCACGTAGCCGTCGGGTCGCGCCGCGATCGTCTCTTCGAGGTCGGCCTGCCCGAGCCCCGTCGCGATCGGATTCATCCGCACCCAGCGCTCGCGGCCGCCGAAATCCTTCCGATCGAGCCACTCGCGGACCGCCCCGCGGGTCACCGCCTTGCGGTCGGGTGCCACCGCGTCCTCGAGGTCGAGGATGAGACCGTCCGCCGGCAGCGTGAGGGCCTTGGCGAGCATCCGGTCGTTGCCGCCCGGCACGAAGTGGAGCGACCGGCGCCGGCGGGCCACGGTCAGGCGCTCCTCTTGCGCATCATCGCGTTGCGCCGCGCCACCATCACGACCTCGTCGTGCTGGTTCCGGGCGCGGTGCACGAACGTCACGATGCCCCATTGCGGCCGCGAGCGAGACTCACGCTTGTCCACCACCTCGGTCTCCGAGTAGATCGTGTCGCCGTGGAACACCGGCTTCGGAAACTCGACCTTCTCGAACCCAAGATTCCCGACGGTCGTTCCGAGTGTCGTCTCGCCGACCGAAAGACCGACGGCGACGCCGAGCGTGAAGAGACTGTTCACCAGCGGCTTGCCGAACTCGGCCTTCGACGCTGCGTGGAAGTCCACGTGGAGGGACTGCGGGTTCATCGTGAGGCAGGAGAACCAGACGTTGTCCGCCTCGGTGACGGTGCGTCCGGGCTGGTGCCGGAAAGTCTGTCCGATCTCGAGCTCCTCGAAGTATTTCCCGGCCACGAAGCACCTCCCGGTGGTTGTCGGCGTCCAGGCTTGACAGCGGTCGTGGCAGATTCTATCAATGATGGGCCATGGACGACTCCTACGACATCGCGATCATCGGGGGCGGCATCGTCGGCCTCGCCACCGCGCGCGCGCTCGGCGAGCGGGCGCCGCGGGCGCGGCTCGTCATCCTCGAGAAGGAAGCCAAGCTCGCCACGCACCAGACCGGCAACAACTCGGGCGTCATTCACTCCGGCATCTACTACAAGCCGGGCTCCTACAAGGCGAAGCTCTGCGGCGAGGGCAAGGGGCTGATGCTCGACTTCTGCGCCAAGCACGGGATCCGCGTCGATCACGTCGGCAAGGTGATCGTCGCGACCAGCCAGGCCGAGCTGCCGCGTCTGCAGACCCTCTACGATCGCGGCGTCGCCAACGGGGTGCCGGTCGAGATGATGGAGCCGGCACAGCTCAGGGAGATCGAGCCGCACGCCAGCGCGCTCCGCGCGATCCGGTCCCCCTCGACCGCGATCGTCGACTACAAAGAGGTGGCCGCGGCGATGACGCGCGAGCTGACCGCGCGCGGCGTCGTGATCGAGACGAGCGCCCGCGTGACGTCGATCGCGCGCACCGCCGGCGCGATCGACATCGCCACACCGCGCACCGCCGTGCGGGCGCGACGACTCGTGAACTGCGCGGGCCTCTACTCGGACGTCATCGCGCGGATGGCGGGCGCCCGGGTCGACGTGCGGATCATCCCGTTCCGCGGCGAGTACTACATGATCCGGCCGGAACGCCAGGACATCGTCCGCGGGCTCATCTATCCGGTCCCCGATCCCGAATTTCCATTCCTCGGCGTTCACCTGACGCGGACCGTGCACGGCGAGGTCGAGGCCGGCCCGAACGCCGTGCTCGCGTTCGCGCGCGAGGGCTACCGCTTCGGCCGCGTGAGCCCGAGCGAGCTGGCCGGGACGCTCGCCTACCGCGGCTTCTGGCGGATGGCCCGCCGCTACTGGCGCATGGGCAGCTACGAGATGTACCGCTCGCTCAGCAAGGGCGCCTTCGTGCAGGCGCTCCAGCGGCTCGTGCCCGCGCTGCGCCCCGAGGACGTCACACGCGGCGGTGCCGGCGTCCGCGCGCAGGCCGTGAGCCCGGACGGCTCGCTGGTCGACGATTTCCGTATCGTCGCCGAGGCGGACGCGATCCACGTGTTGAACGCGCCGTCTCCCGGGGCCACCGCCTCGCTCGCGATCGGCCGCCACATCGCCGGCCTGGCCGTCGAGACATTCGACCTCAAGTAAGGCCCCCGTCGGTCAGACGCCCCCTCGCTCTAGTCACGCGCCACCGCGATGCAGACCACGCCGGCGAGTACGACTGACGCGCCGGCGAGCCGGGGCGCGAGCCGCCCCTCGCGGAGCCAGAGACTCCCGATGAACGCGGAGAACAGGATCGACAGCTCGCGCGACGCCACCACGTAGCCGACTTTCGAGAGGCGGAAGGCAAAGAGCACGAGCAAATAGCTCGTCAGGTTCATCGCGGAGGCGACGAGGATCGCTCGCCAGTGGCGGCGCCACTCGTGGGCGAGCGCGGGGCGATCCGCGAGGACGACGGGCGCGAGCAGCGCGCTCAGGCCAAGCCCCATGAGCGCGATGTAGGGCATCGGATGGAGGCGGGCGACGCCGGCCTTGTCGACGAGCGAGTAGGCCGCGATGGTCAGGCCCGTCACGAGCGCCCACACGGTCCCCGTGCCCATCCCTGCGGCCGCCGACGCGGGCATCGCCGAGGGAGTGAGGCTCAACGCGGCGATCCCGAGGACGACGAGGCCCACCCCGAGCGCGCCGAGCCACGACAGCCGCTCGCCGAACACGGGCAGCGCGATGAGCGGCACCAGCGCGACGCCGAGCCCCCGCGCCATCGGGTAGACGCGCGAGAAGTCACCGTGCCGGTACGAGCGGCCGAGTGCGTAGAAGTACAGGGCGTGGATGGCGACGCTCGCCGCGACGAACGGTAGGCCGGCCGCGGCTGTGGCCTCGAAGGGGAATCGCACGAGGCCGAACGGCAGCAAGAGCAGAGTCGCCAGCGACACGGAGGACCAGAGGAAGACGAACTGGTTGTCCGCGCGCTTGGCCAGAGCGTTCCAGATGGCGTGCAGCACCGCGGCGCAGACGACGAGGGCGATGGCCGGGCCGCTCACGGGGTGATCTTACCGAACTTCAGGTGTCTAAACGGGTGAAAACCCCTCTGTTGACAGGGGTTTGGCCGATCAGTTAAACTCCAAAGCCCATGATTACCGTCCCGACCCGCCGCGTGAAGCAGTTTGGGGTGGAGTTCTACCAGGCCGGCCTCTCCGCCAAGGATATCGACAGGTTAGTGAAGTTCGAGGTCCTCGGCTATTCAGGCGGCCCGCAGAACGAGCCGGCGAAGAAGAGCCGGATGAACCGGTCGCGCGTCAACTGGGACAGTCTCGAGAAGCGGATTGGCGAGAGCGAGGCGGCCTACCAGCGGCCGGTGATCCGCCGCAAGATCGACGAGCTGGTCGCCTACTATCGCGAGTGCAAGGACGCGGCGACGCTCCCCGCCATTCCCGGCGCCGTCATCATCACCTCGGAGAAGCGCTTCACCTTCACGCCCGTCTCCGGCCAGCACGACCTCGGCCTGCTCCAGATTCCCGAGGAGCACGGGGTGTTGCGCGTGCTGGACGGCCAGCACCGCCTCCTCGCCCTCCACGCCCTCTCCCAGGCGGGCGAGAACATGAACATCGAAGTGCCGGCGGTGCTGTTCGACTCGCTCGACGCCCGCCAGATCGTCGAGCTCTTCGTCACGATCAACGCGAAACACACACGGCTGAACCCATCGCACATCATCAGCCTGGCCGGCCGCAAGCTCTACCCCGACGCGAACCAGGCGCTCGCCCACGACGTGATCCGCTCGCTCAACGAGGACGACACCTCGCCGCTCCACGGCGAGATCAAGATGCTCGGCACCGGACGCGGGCGCGTGAGCCAGGCACCGCTGGCCGAGGAGATCGTGGACTTCCTCGAGACCGTCGAGAAGGTCGGCAGCAGCGGCAAGCTCCAGGAGCTGCGGGGCGGCGCCAAGCGCTTCTTCCTGAACTACATCAAGGCCCTCTCGACCACCTTCCCCGCCGCGTGGGCGGGCCGCAAGTACTCGATCAAGACGGGCGCCGCGCTCCGCGCGTTCATCCGGGCGGCGCCCGACGTGATGGCCCGCGCCCGCGAGCTGCGCCGCGACCCATTCGACCTCAACGCGATCCGTGAGGCGATCAAGCCCTGGGGCGAGCGGCTGCGCGACCGGCGCTTCGAGACCGAGGGCGAGTGGAAGCTGAAGCTCGCCGGCGGCACGCGCGGGACCGTCGAGGTCCTCACGCGCGAGCTGCGCGACGCGCTCCGCTGAGCGGCGGCGCCGCCGCTCGAAGCGGCGGCGCGGCCGTCGGCCCGATCGCTACTTCTTGAGCGTCACGTCCTCGTAAGGCGCCGACCAGGGGTACGGGTCGATCTTCATCAAGGCCGGGTCCCCCACGCGCGGCCCGATCCCGCTCGGCCAGATATATTCCCAGATCGGGCCGAACCGCACCCGCTCGTGGAGGAGCTGCTGGATCTGGTGGAGCATCGCCTCGCGCTTCTTCCGGTCCGTCTCCCGCGCCTGCTGCCGGTAGAGCGCCTCGACGTCGGGATCGGCACCGCGCGCGAACGATCCTTCGATCGGCACGAACTCGGCCATCCGCGAGGCCGCGTTGCCGTACGGCGCGTGGACGCAGAAACAGATCCCCTTCAGCTTCTTCGACAGCCACGCCTTCTGGAACGCCCCGCGCTCCATCGTGAGGATCTTCGTCTTGATGCCCACCGTCGCGAGATTGGTGGCGACCGCCTCCCCCATCGAGAAATAGGGGGGATAGGGATAGAGGTCCCCGGCATCGAAGCCGTTCGGGTAGCCCGCCTCGGCCAGCAGCTGCTTCGCCTTCGCAGGATCGTAGGGATAGGGCTCCAGCGCGAGCGCGAACTCGAACTTGCGGGGGACCATGCCGCCCGTGAGACGGGAGGCGCCGAGGTTCTCGGCTTCGTTCAGCGATCGACGGTCGATCGCATAGTTGGCGGCCAGCCGCACCCGCCGGTCGTGCCACGGAGATTTCGGGTCCCACTGGTCGAAGAAGTCGAGGAAGTGGATCCCGATCGCACCGGAAAACACCACCTTGATGTTGGGATCCCGCTTCAGCTCCATCGCCGCCGGCGCATCCAGGAGGTAGGCGATATCCACTTCGCCCTTCTTCAGCATCGCCGCCCGCGTGGTCGGCTCCGGCACGCTCTTGAAGACGAGACGCTTCACCGAGGGCATCTTGCGCCAGTAGCTCTCGTTGGCTTCCATGACTATTTCAATGCCGGGGGTGTTGCTCACGAACTTGTACGGCCCGAGGCCGACGGGTTGCTTCTTGAACCCGTCGTCGCCGACCTTCTCGACATACTTCTTGGGCACGATCCAGCTCGACGCGGTCGCCAGGGTCCCATAGAACGCCATGAAGTCGGGGAAAGGTTCGTGGAGATGGAACCGCACGCGGTAGGGATCCACGATCTCCACGTCGCGGACCTTCTCCTTGAGAACCCGGGAGCTCTTGGCGCGATAGAAGCTGAACTTCACGTCCTCGGCGGTGAAGGGGTCGCCGTTGTGGAACTTGAGACCCTGGCGCAGCTTGAACTCGTAGGTCCGCTGATCGGGGCTGAGCGTCCACGACTCGGCTACGCTCGGCGTCATGATGTTGCCGGGCATGGGCTTCACGAGCGCATCGTGGAGCGCATACTGGATCCAGAACGGGGTGATGAACCCCTGCACCTCTCCCGGATCGAGCCAGGCCGGGGCGACCGTCACGTAGAGCGCCCAGCGCATCTCGCCCTCGGGCTTCGCCTGGGCGTCGGCTCGCCCGACGAGGCCGCCGGCGAGCAGAAGGCACAGCACTATGACCGCGAGGGCCCGCAGGAACCCGCGGGCGAGGCTTCGTGGGCTGTCCATGCTCTCTCCTTCGTCAGGGATCTGTCGCGCCGTTCTCACGACTAGACCACGGCGTCCTTGTGCAGGGTCGCGATCTCCTCGGCCGTGTACCCGAGCTCGCGCAGGATCTCGTCGGTGTGCTCGCCGTGGGTGGGTGCGGCGCGGCGAATCGCGCCGGGCGTACGCGAGAGCGTCGCCGGGAGCCCCTGGACCAGCATCTCGCCGCGCTCGGGATGACGCACGGGCTGGGCCATGCCCAGGTACCGGATCTGCTCGTTCTCGAAGACCTCTTTCACGTTGAGGATCGGGCCCGAGGGCACCCCCGCACGGTTGAGCGCCTCGATCCACTCGGCGCTCGACTTCTTCACGAGCACCTGGTCCAGCTCGGCGTTCATCGCCTTGCGGTTCTTCGACCGGCCGGCCAGCGTCTTGAAGCGCGGGTCGTCGATCAGCTCGGTGGCGCCGATCGCCGTGCAGAGCCGGAGGTACATCGTCTGTCCGGACGCGGCGATGTTGATGTGGCCGTCGGCGGTGGTGAACACACCCGTCGGGATGCCGGTCGGGTGATCGTTGCCCGCCTGGGGCGGGATCTCGCGGTCGATGAGCCAGCGCGCCGCCTGGAAGTCGAGCATCGTCACCATCGCCTGCAGGAGCGATGTGTGCACCCACTGGCCCTTCCCGGAGCGCTCGCGCTCGAGCAGCGCGACCAGAATGCCTTGCGCGAGATAGAGCCCGGAGGTGAGATCCGCCACCGGGATGCCCACGCGCACGGGCCCCTGACCGGGCAGCCCGGTGATGGACATGAGCCCGCCCATGCCCTGGGCGATCTGGTCGTAGCCCGGCCGGTCGGCGTACGGGCCTGTCTGGCCGAAGCCCGAGATCGAGCCGTAGACGAGGCGCGGATTGATCTTCGACAGCGCCTCGTAGTCGATGCCGAGCCGCTTCTTGACGTCCGGCCGGAAGTTCTCGACGACGACGTCGGCGCGCGCGGCGATCTTCTTGATGATCTCGACCCCGCGCGGGTGCTTGAGGTCGAGCGTCATCGCGCGCTTGTTCCGGTGGAGGTTCAGGAAGTCGAAGCCGAGCGCGGTGGAGTCGCCCTCCATCTCCTCGCGCGCCTCCACCTTGATGACGTTCGCCCCCATGTCGGCGAGCTGGCGCACCGCGGTCGGGCCGGAGCGCGCGCGGGTGAGATCCAGGACCGTGTAGCCTTCGAGCGGTAGCGACATCAGCGTGTCTCCGTGGGCAGGATGGCCGAGCCCGTCTGGGAGGCGGGATTGCGTCGCGTCCACTTGCCCGCGTCCACCGCCGTGAGGAAGTCGAGCACGGCCCGGTTGAACACCTCGGGCTCCTCCAGGTTGATCGTGTGGCCCGACTTGGGAAGGACGACGAGCCCCGCCGTCGGGATCTTGCGCTTCATGAAGATCGCCGGCTCGAGACACGGGTCGTCCTCGTCGCCGGTCATGATCAGCGTCGGCACCTCGAGCCGCTCGAGCTCGCGCCCGAGGTCGAGGATCGATGGCCGCATCATCTGCACGCCCCGCTGCGTGAGGGCGTGACCGCGGGCCGATCCGTCCGCGAGCTGCGCGTGGAACTCCCGCCAGCCGAACGGGTCCTTCTCCATGAACTGGACGCGCGTCGGGCCCTTCGCGTACATCTCGGCCGTCCGCACCATCCCGTCCTCCTCGAAGCGCCGGGCGACCACCTCGGTATCCCGGCGGAACTTCTCGCGATCGCCCGGCACGCTGCCGTAGCCGGCGCCGGCGACGACCAGTGAGAGGGCGCGGTCCGGGTGCCGGAGACCGAAGTGCAGCGTCGCGTAACCGCCCATCGAGAGGCCGCAGATGTGCGCCTTTGGAATCTTCAGACCGTCGAGCATGCTCCGGATGTCCTCGGCGGCGCGATCCTGCGAGTACGCTTTCGCGTCGTCGGGAACATCGGACGGCGGATAGCCGCGAGCGTTGAACGCGATCGCCCGGTAGCGGCGTGAGAAACAGCGCATCTGCAGGTGCCAGCTCCGGTGATCGCCCGCGAACTCGTGGACGAAGACCAGGGGCAGTCCCTGACCCGACTCCTCGTAGTGGAGGTTGACCCCGTCGTCGACGCGCACGGTCGGCATGCTAACGCCTCAGTCCGCCCAGGGGAAATTCGCCTTGACGATGTCGAACGTCTTCGTGCCGCCGGGCAGCTGCGCCGTCACCCGGTCGCCCACGCTCTTGCCGATGAGCGTGCGCGCCAGCGGCGACAGGATCGAGATGCGGCCCCGGGCGGGATCGGTCTCGTCGGAGCCCACGATCTGATAGCGGATCTCCTTCCCGCTCTCGTCCTCGAGCAGCACCGTCGAGGCGAACGTGATGCGATCACCCGAGGTCGGGGGATCGATGACCTCGGCGTTGCCGACCTTCGTCTCGAGCTCCGCGATCCGTCCCTCGATGAAGCTCTGCTTCTCGCGCGCGGCGTGGTACTCGGCGTTCTCGGAGAGGTCCCCGTGCGCCCGCGCTTCGGCGATCGCCTTGGTGATGGCGTGGCGGTCGACGCGCTTGAGCCGGTCGAGCTCGCCGCGGAGCCGGTCGTAGCCGGGACGGGTCATCGGCGTGCGCTGGACGGCCATGGCCCCTTAACTTAGCACGAGCTCGTGCAGCCGCGACGCCGCCGCCTCGCGGGTCTCCTGGTGGGCTGTTCGAGCGCCGGCTATGCCGGCGCCACGATCGAACTACATGACGGCGAGGGAATCCATTGGGGGAAACTAATCCTCGTCCTCGACTCGCGACCGCTTGAGGGCTCGCCGCCGCTTCTTGCGAGCTTGCGCCTGCTTCCGCTTGCGCTTGACCGAAGGCTTCTCGTAGTACGCTCGCCGCTTCATCTCCTGGAAGAGTCCCCCCTTGAGCATCACCTTCTTGAGGGTCTTCAGGGCGGCTTCGATCTGGTTGTCCGAAACCTCGACCTTCGCCCGGGTCAGACTCGCCATCGGCCACGCAAGTGCGAGGTGGAGCGGTACGGCCGCGGGGGCTCGGACCGATCCACCGTGTTCATTTGCTCGAGCCGTCGCGTTCCTTCGGCGACGGCGATTGCGATCGTGCCGAAGACATCGCGTGACTCCTCGACGAGCTCGCCCGCGTAATTGACGATACGCCACCGCCAGCCGGGCCGGCTCGGCGTCGAGAGCGCCATCACGTGCACGATGGTCTCACCGGTCGCCGCGCCACCCCCCGCCGCCGCCGCGCCCACCGCCGAAGCCGCCGCCGCCGCGGCGCTGGCCACCGCCGCCGCCCGAGCCGGCCGGCTTCGCGATCTCGACCTTGATCTGACGACCATCGAGCTCGGTGCCGTTGAGGCGGGAGACGGCGGTGTTCGCGTCTTCGCCGGTCGCCATCTCGACGAACCCGAAGCCGCGCGACCGCCCGGTGTCGCGATCCATCACGACGGTCGCCGATTGGACCTCGCCGAAGCCGGCGAAGGCTTCGCGCAGGCGCTCACTGGAAGTCGAGAACGAGAGGCCACCGACGAAGAGCTTGACAGTCATGGGGATTGTCCTTTACCGACTTCCGCCCCGTGCACGACCAGAACTCGGAAGAAGCTCGGGTCGCGGCCTACCAGTGAAGGCCGAGTTCAGTCGAACCGACGATTCACCAGGCGGCACATAGTGTACACGGCTCCGGACCGACACACCCAAAGGATCTGAAGGACTCACCCCCGGCGCGACGCGGGCAGGTGTGTCTCGATCTTCGCGTTCGCTCGGGCTCCGGTGAGCCAGGACTCCCACGCGAGGCTCTGCTTCTGCGCGAGCACCTCTTTCAGGATATTGTCGCGCTCCGCCGCGAGCCCGCCCATGTCGGGCGGCACGCGCTCGAGCACTTTCACCAGGTAGTAGCCCTGCTGGGCCTTGACCGGTGCGCTCAGCTGGCCGGCGGGGGTCTGCAGCGCCGCCACCATCGCGTCACCCGGCAGTCGCTCGGCCGGCTTGGCGCGCGAGAAGCGCGCCGTCTCGCCCGTGACCGCGCCCACCTTCTTCGCGGCGCCGGCCAGGTCGCCCGTCTGGGCGTCGGCGGCGAGCCGTTTCGCCCGCTCCAGGGCGGCTGTCTCCGCCTTCTGGCGCTTGACCGACGTGGCCACCTTGTCTTTGATCTCGGTGAGCGGGGGTACACCAGCGCCGATGGCCTCCACGAACTTGAGGACGACGAGCCCCGCCGGCGTCTGCACCGGAGTCGAGACGCCGCCCAGGGCGAGCGCGAACGCCGCCTCCTCGAGTGAATCGGGAGCGGTGAGCCCCACCACTCGGTCGAGGCGGGCCATGGTCGTCTCGATCGCCTGGAGTCCGAGCTTCTTCGCCTCCGCCATGAAATCCTTGGCGCCCTGCAGCTCCGGCCGGATCTGGTCGGCCCTCGCTTTCGCCGCCCGGTCCGCAGCTTCGGCCGAGAGCCGGCTCCGGATCTGGGACGCGACGTCCTTCAGGGGCTTGCGCCCGCTCTCCTGAATCTCGAACACCTTGATCGCATGGAAGCCGAACGGCGTCCGGATCGGTTCGGGCGACACTTCACCCTTCTTCAACGCGAACAGCGCCTGCTCGAACTGCGGCACCACCTCGCCACGGCTCACGAGCCCGAGATCGCCGCCGCGCGGCGCCGTCCCGGGATCCTCCGAGACCTCCTGCGCGAGCTTGCCGAAGTCGCCGCCCGCCTTCGCCCGGCGGATGACGTCGGCGACCTTGGCCCGCGCCTTATCCTCCGCCTCGCTCCCCCCCGTTTCGGGGACGCGGACGAGCACGTGCGCCGCGCGGACCTGATGCGGGCTCTCGAACTCCTTGATGTGCGCGTGGTAGAACTTCTCGACCTCCGCGTCCGTCGTCGCCGTCTCGAAATCCTTCCGGCTCAGCGTCACGTACTGCACGCGCCGTCGGTCGGGCTGGCGGAACTCGTCGGGGTGCTGAGCAAGATACGCGGAGAGCTCCTCATCGGTGGCGCTGGTGGTGGCGGCGATCGGCGCCAGCTCGACCAAGGCCCACGCTGCACGCACTTCTTCGCGCCGGAGACGGAATTGCTGCTCGAGCTCGGCCTCTGACACCTTGACGCCGCTCCGGACCGCGGACTCCACCTTCGCGCGCGTAAGCTCGCGGCGGATCTCGCCCTCGAACCCGGCGGCGGTGAACCCACGCCGTTTGAGAGCCTCCTGGTAGCGCTTGAGCACGAAGCGCCCATTCTCCTGGAACGTCGGGATCGCATGGATCCGAGCGTTCAACTCCTCGTCCGTGACGGCCAGTCCCTCGGCGCGGGCGCGCTGCACGATCAGGGCCTCCTGGACGAGGTCGCCGACGACCTGCTGCGGCAGCCCGAGACGCTCGGCCATCTCCGTCGAGAAGCGGTCGCGGTAAGTCTGCGCGTACGCCTCCAGGTACGCCTGGTAGCGCCGCTGAAAGCGCTCGAGCGGGATGGTCTCGCCGTTGACCGTCGCGACCCGGTCGCGGGGCTCGGCGCCATCGCGCGACCCGGTTGCACCGAACACGAACAGCGAGGCCACGAACGCCGCGATCACGACCAGAAGGCCGACTTGAAGCGATTTCCGGTACCGCCGCATCAGCGTGATCATCGCTCTCAGTCCTCGGGCGCGAGGCGGCGCAGACGCGCATCCGCCGCGCCGCTCTCCTCCGGTACGACCCGTCGTGCGACGGTGATGAATCCCGTGTGCGCGACCATGCGGTGGAAGGGCCGCACCGACTGGCCTTCGATGTTCCACGGCCGGTAGAGCGTTTCGAATGTCTCGACGAGCGCCCAGTGGCGCTCGCGCTGGAGCGCCTCGGCGATCTGGTGCGACTGCACGATGGTCGGCACGTAGCACAGAAAGATCCCGCCCGGTCGCAACGTCGCCGCAACGAGGCTCGTGAGCTTCCAGGGCTCGGGCAGGTCGAGCAGCACCCGGTCGACCGGCTCCTCCTCCCCGAGGCCGTCTTCGACGGGCCGGAGCCGGACCGCCAGGTTCGCCACCTCACCGAGCCGCATGTGAATGTTGGCCAGCGCACGGCGCGCGAACTCGTCCCGCTGCTCGTAGGTGATGACCCGGCCCTCGGGCCCCACCGCCCGCAGAAGGGCGAGCGTCAAGGCACCGGAGCCGGTACCAGCTTCCAGGACTCGGCACCCCGGGTAGATGTCGGCCCAGAAGAGGATCATGGCCAGGTCTTTCGGGTAAATGACCTGGGCGCCGCGCGGCATTTCTAGCACGTACTCCGCCAGCGTCGGGCGCAGCGCCAGATAGCGAAGCCCCATCGAGCTCCGCACCCAGGTGCCCTCGGGCTGGCCGATCACCGCGTCGTGCGGCACCCAGCCGCGGTCGGAGTGGAAGGTCTCCGACTTGCGGAGAAAGATCAGATGGCGCTTGCCGCGCTGATCGGTGAGCAGGACCTGCTCACCGTCCTGGAAGGGAAGGCCGTCGTTCACCTGGCGTCGTGGACGCTCGGGGCCGGCAGGAAACGGGTCGCCACGAACGCCGCGAGCGGCATCAGGGCGCTGATCCAGAGCGCCGCGGGCAATCCGTGCCGGTCCGCGACCCAGCCGAGCGCCGTCACGCCGAGGCCGCCGGCGCCGATTGCGAAGCCGACGATCAGGCCCGAGGCCATGCCCGAGTTGCGCGGCAGGTACGCCTGCCCGAGGACGATGGACACGGAGAAGCTCGACGTCAGGATCGCGCCGAACAGGCCGAGCATGACGAACGCGAGAACGCCTCTCGTCGTCAGGAAGAGCATGCCGAACGGCAGCGCCGCGAGGAGCACCCACTTCATGAAGTCGCGATGCCCCCAGCGGTCGGCGAGCGGCCCGGCCACGACGGTGCCGACCGCGCCGGCACCGAGGAAGACGAAGAGCAACGGGCCGACCAGCCGCGGATCGGCGCCGAGCTCATCGATGTAGTAGAACGGCACGAACGTCGTGAAGCCGAGGCTCGCCCACGAGCGGATCGTGACGACGAGGATCAGCAGCGCCATCGCGCCGGGCATGTTGACGCCGCGCATCGCGGCCGCGGCGGTGGCCCGGGGCGCGATGGTCGGCGAGAGCGCGGGCAGCGCGGCGAGCAGTAGCGCGGTGACCACGAGGGTCGGCGCCAGCATGCCGAGGCTGCCCGCGAGGCCGAGAGCGGCGACGAGCGCGGTGATCACGGGCGGGCCCAGCGCCACGCCGACGTTGCCTCCGAGCGAGAACCACGAGAGCGCCGTCGCCTTGCGCTCACCGGCAACGCTCGTCGCCGTCTTGTAGGCCTCCGGATGGTAGGCGGCGACGCCGAGTCCCATCACGATCACGAGCGCGAGCAGGGCCGCGTACCCGGGTGCCAACCCCATCAGCGCAAACCCGACGCCGGTCAGGAGCACCGAGGCCGGCAACATCCAGCGCCGGGCGGTCTGGTCGGCGAAGTAGCCGAAGAGGGGCTGCACGAGCGACGAGGCGACGTTCGCCGCGAGCACGATCGTCGCCGCCGAGGCGTACGACAGCTGATGCGCCGATTTTAGAAACGGCAGCACCGCCGGCAGCGATCCCTGGTTGAGATCGACGACGAAATGTCCGAGCGACAAGAGCGCGATCAGCTTCGCGTTGGGTCGGACGCGATCCGTGGTCGACGCGACGAGAGCCTGCACGGCGGGGGCGATGTAGGCCGCCGGCTTGGAATCAGCCATGACCTCCCAATGTTACACTACTCCGTGATGGACGCACGATCGGAGCGGGTGACGATCCGCGAGCTGGGTCACGTCGCGCTCTTCGTGCGCGACCTCGACGCGACCCGTCGCTTCTACCGCGACATCCTCGGGCTCGCGGAGACCGGGACCGGCAAGGGCGGGCGCATCGTCTTCTTCTCCGCCGGCGTTCATCACCACGATCTGTCGTGCGAGCTGGCGCGCGCCGAGGGGCCGGGGCCGCAACCCAAGGGCGTTCCGGGGCTCTACCACATCGCGTTCGACGTCGGCGCCGCCCTCGACGACCTCGCGGTGGCGCGCCGGTGGACGGAGACGCACGGCCTCGAGCCGTTCGGTGAGACGCCGACCTCGTTCTCCGTGCGCGATCCTGACGGCCACGAGGTCGAGCTGTACGTCGCCTCGGCCGCCCGATCAGCGAACGCGGGCTGATCCGGGATCCCGCGGCGCCGGGCGCACGCGCCACATCGAGACGACGCCCGCCGCCAGCGTCAGCCAGACGAAGCCGAACGCCGGGAAATAGCTCCCCCACACGTCGAAGACTTTCCCGCCGAGCCACGCTCCGAGCGCCTCCCCCGGCCCCACGGCGAGCGTGAGCCAACCCCAGATCGCGCCGAACGACGCCCCCGCGAAGAGGTCCGCGGCGCGGGCGGACGCGACGATGCCTGACGAGCCCTGGGCCATACCGTAGAGCACGACGTAGAGGACGAGCCACCACGAAGCACCCGTGAGGGCGAGCGCCGCGAGGCAGCCGACGCCGAGCGCGGCGCTGGCGTAAGCGAGCGTCAGCGCCTGAGCCCGCCCGAGCCGGTCGCACAGCACGCCGGTCGTGAGACGCCCCGCGAGGCTCACCAGACTCACCGCACCGAGCGCCGCGGCGGATGTGGCCGGCGCGATCCCCTGCCCGATCGCGTACGCGACCATGTGGACGTTCATGACCGGGAAGGCGCACGCGCCGAAGAAGCGGGTCGCCGCGAGCCACCAGAACGAGGGCGATCCGAGCGCGTCGGCGAGCGTCGTTCCCGGCCGCGGGCCCGTGGAGCCGTCGCGTTCGACGGCCGTGCCCTCGGGCGAACCGTGGGTTCGCACCTCGGGCAGCCGCTGAAACGCGTTGAGCGGCACGACGACGAGCACGAGGAGCGCTGCCCACACGAGGAGCGTCGCCCGCCAGCCGAGCGCCGTCACGAGCGCCTGCCCGATCAGGAGGAAGCAGACGGCACCGACGGCGGTTCCCAGGTCGACGACGGCGATCGCGCGTCCTCGCGCCGACGGATACCAGAACGCCGCGACGGTCATGTTCGTCTGGCTGCCGAGCGGCGCGAGCGCGAGCCCGCCCCACAGCCCATAGGTCAGGACCAGCAGCGGCAGCGACGTGACACGGCTCGCCACGACGAGCGCGGCCGCGGCCAGCACGGCGCTCCCCTGGAAGAGTCGCCGCGGCCCGAACCGGTCGAACGCCGCTCCGACGAGCGGACCCGTGAAGCCGCCGAGCAAAAGCGACACCGACTGCGCGGCCGCGACCTCACCGCGCGAGCCGCCGAACTCGGCGACCAGCGGGAGGTAGAGAACGGCGAAGGACATGAGGACACCGTTCTGGGCCGCGAGCGTCACCGCCGCAATGGCCAGGCTGAGCCTGGCGTGGCGTGAGCCGGCAGGGTTCAGCGGATCAGGTGGCGCGTTCCGGCCCCGTCTCGAGCCGCCGCATCGCCAGGGCTGTCTCGATGGCCCGCGAGAGGTTCGAGATCTCGAACGGCTTGGTGACGTAGTCGTGAGCGCCGAAGGCGAGCGCTCGCTTCAGGACGTCCTCGTTCGCGACGCCGCTGATCATGATGACCTTGGCGTGCGGGACGAGCGCCACGATCGTCGGTAGCGCGCCGACCCCGCTGAGCCCGGGCATGTAGACATCGAGCAGCACGACGTCAGGCGCCTCGGCGAGGACCGCACGCACCGCCGCGGCGCCGTCGGCCGCTGTGCTCGTCCCGTAACCCAGCGAGGTCAGCACGTCCTCGAGCATCGCGCGCACCTCGGGGTTGTCGTCGACCACGAGGACGCGTCCCGTCGGCGCGCCGACGGCCGGGACGGGCGCCTTGGAGGTCGGCGCCGGCGGGGGAGCTGGCGGCGGGGGGCCGGTCAGCGCCGCCACCAGCGTCGCCGCAGGCACAGGCTTGGTGAACACGCCGGCCGCGCCGGCCGCGGTCGCTTGCCGGTGGAGCTCGGGATCGATGGCGCCGGTTACCACGAGCACCCTGATGCCCGGGTTGAAGGCGTGGATCCGCTTGAGCGCCTCGACCCCGCCGAGCCGCGGCATCATGAGGTCGAGCACCACGGCGTCGGGGCGGTCCCGTTTGACGTACAACAGGGCCTCGAGCCCGTTCGCCGCTTCGAGCACGTCGAAGCCGGCCACCCGGAAGGTCTCGACGAGTACTTCCCGGACGTCCTGGTCGTCATCCGCAATCAGCACTCGCATGAAGAACCCCTCCGGGGCCGTCGATCCCGTCCGGTGCTCATGCTCACATCCCGAACGCGTCGAGGCCCGTGATGTCGCGGCCGATGATGAGCGTGTGGATATCGTGCGTGCCCTCGTAGGTGTTGACGGTCTCGAGGTTCATCATGTGGCGGATCACCGGGTGCTCGTCCACGATTCCGGCGGCGCCCAGGACATCGCGCGCCAGCCGCGCGCTGTCAAGCGCCATCTGGACGTTGTTCATCTTCGCCAGCGAGACCTGCTGCGCCCGGACGTGGCCCTCGTCCTTGAGCCGGCCGAGCTGCAGACACAGGAGCTGCGCCTTGGTGATCTCCGTGATCATCCAGACGAGCTTCTGCTGGACGAGCTGGAACGACGCGATCGGCTTGCCGAACTGGATCCGCTGCTGCGCGTACTGGAGCGTCCAGTCGTAACACGCCATCGCTGCGCCCACGGCGCCCCAGGCGATCCCGTAGCGCGCCTGATTGAGGCAGCCGAGCGGGCCCCGGAGCCCTTTCACGTTCGGGAACTTGTTCGCGAGCGGGATTCCGCAGTCCTGGAACGACAGCTCCGAGGTGATCGAAGCCCGCATCGAGAACTTGCCGTGAATATCGAGGGTCGAGAATCCCGGTGTACCTCGCTCCACCAGGTAGCCGTAAATTTCTCCATCATCCTCTTTCGCCCACACCACGGCGACGTCGGCGATCGAGCCGTTCGTGATCCACAGCTTCGTACCGTTCAGGACGTACACGTCGCCCTGGCGGCGGGCCCGCGTTTTCATACCGCCGGGGTCGGAGCCGTGATCGGGCTCGGTGAGGCCGAAGCAGCCGACCCTCTCACCCCGCGCCATCGCGGGGAGCCATTCCTCCTTCTGCGCCTCCGAGCCGTAGGTGTAGATCGGGTACATCACGAGCCCGCTCTGCACGGAGGCCGCCGAGCGCAGGCCGGAGTCGCCCCGCTCGAGCTCCTGCATGATGAGTCCGTAGGCGACGTTGTTGAGCCCCGCGCAGCCGTACCCTTTGAGCGTCGCGCCGAAGACGCCGAGCTCGCCGAGCCTGGGGATGAGCGAGACCGGGAAGGTGCCGGCGCGATGGTGCTCGGTGACGACGGGCAGGAATTCCGCCTCGACCCAGTCCCGGACCGCGTCGCGGATCATCCGCTCTTCCTCGGACAGGAGGCCCTCGATCCCGTAGTAGTCGACGCCCCGGAACTTCTCCATGAACTAGCCTCTCCGACGCAGCGCCGCCAGGGGCACCGACAGGAGCGCGCCCAGCGCCACTGTCAGTGTCACGGCGTGAAAGAAATGAATCGGCACGTTCCAGCCGACGAACCCGCCGACGACCTCACGAGGGATCTTGCTCGCGCTCCGCAGGACGCTCGCCTGGAGGGCCCCGAATCCCGACGCGTAGTGCACGACGATCCAGAGCGCGCCCGCCACGCCCGCCACCAGCGCCGCGACCCGATGCCGGCGCGCGACGAGTGAGACCAGCAGGAACGCGCTCGTGCCAGCCACCTGGAGTCCGGCGAGCACGTAGTAGGCGTCGAGCCCCGACCGCCCGGTCGATCGTCGAAACGCCGGGTACGCCTGGTTCAGGGCCGGCGTCGCCGAAAGGACCAGCCAGTCCAGGAACCGGGCGAGGATCAGCGCGTGGCCGAGCATGAAGCCCGCGACGATCCCGGTCAGGAGGGCCGCGAGAAACCAGCTCGGCCAGTACAGGCGGTCAGTCATGTCAGAGCCGGATCGGGTTGAAGTCGGTGTCGTAATCGTACGCGTCGGTTCCCTCGCTCGCCTTCAGCCAGGCGACCGCGGCGTACGTGAGCGGCGTCGCGGCCGCCTCGTAGAGAACCTTGACGATCCACTGCCCGACCATGATCCCGATCAGTACGCCCAATGGCACCCAGCCGGCGAAGGCGAGCGCGACGAACACCGCGCTGTCGAGCGCCTGCCCGATCACCGTGGAGCCGATCGTGCGCGTCCAAAGCCAGCGCCCCCGGGTCAGGATCTTCATCTTCGCCAGGACGAAGGAGTTGGCGAACTCTCCGGCGAGGTACGCGACGAAGGAGGCGGCCAGGATTCGCGGTGTCTGCCCGAGGATCTCACTGTACGCGGCTCCTCCCTTCCAGAACGGCGCGGCGGGGATCTCGCCGCCCAGCCAGATCGCCGCGACCATGAGCGCGTTGCACCCGAAGCCGAGCCAGATCACGCGCCGCGCCGTCCCGTAGCCCCACACCTCGGTCAGCACGTCGCCGACGATGTACGACACCGGGAAGATGACAATTGCGGCCGACAGGACGACGCCCCCGACGGTGACGAGCTTGGCGGCCATCGTGTTGGCCGTCAGGAGGCAAGTGACGAACAGCGCAGCGAACGAGACGAACCGCCAGCTCATGGCCGTCCGATGATACTACGCGGACTCAGAGGCCCAGGCCCAGCCCCGCGAGGCCCCTCACCGAGATCGCTTCGCCCAGATGCATCGCGTTGTGGGCAATCGCGTTGGCGCCGAGCATGCCGCCGCGGCTCCGCCCCTGATAGGCCTTCGGCACCCACTCGGCGCCGGGGCCGAACGCTCCGGCCGCCACCGCCCGGTCGGTATCGACGACCGAGAGGATCTCGTCCCAGCGCTCAGGCCGAAGGCTCGCGGCCACTTCCTGAGTCCGCCGCCCGACCGCATCGCGATAGGCGCGGGCGGCGGCGATGTCGAGCCGCGCACCGAGCTCGCCGACCTCCGCGTCCGTCATCGCCGTC
>JAHFDK010000300.1 GCA_023249095.1 Candidatus Rokuibacteriota bacterium
CGCGTTGGCCGCGATGGAAGATCTCGACCGTCGTCGCGGTCAGCCGGGCGTCGACGAGCTCGTGGACGAGGGGATACGGGACGGAGTAGTAATGCCCGTCCAGCTCGATGTGATAGTCGACCCCCGTGGCGCCCGGTGTGACCCAGACCATGACCGGCACCCGCATGTGGTGGCGCAAAGCTAGCAAAATCCAAAGCATTGCCGTCGTTGCTGTTGCCGAACGGGCAACGGATCGGGCAACGGAACGGGAACGGAAGGCTCAACGGAACGGGCGGGCAACGGAACGGGCTCAGAGATCCTTGGCGCCCGCATCGCCGTGCAACCGAGCAAGGCCACCCGGCGCATGACCCGCGCGCCGCCTAGAGGCGCGAGAAGAAGGACGCGGCAGGGACCACCCGACAAAACCGCCAAAACCCCCTCGGCGAGTCTCGTCGGTTACCGGCCCACCTCGGCTATACCCGCGCTCACGACAGCCCCTTTTTCTCTTTTTTGCCTCGCCGGTCCTCCTGCTCGACGGCCTGAGCCCGGCCCGGTGTTCGCCCTCAGGCACCAGCCACTGGCGAGCCTGGGCGCTAGGTTGGCAAGCGCTAGGCGCGGCTGTGGCGCGCCAGGGAGCGCCAGACGGGGTGGCGCAACGCCTGTTTACTACAGGCGTTCCGGGCCTTGCCGGGTCACTCCGGGTTCGTCTGGTGATCTTTCGCGCCGTAAAGCTGTCGAGGATGAGGGTTGCGATTCCGATCCTGTTCAGCTCTTGCGACCAGAAATCCACGTTGCTTCCGACTCCACCGGATCCGTGGACGAGGATGACCGCCGGCAGGCGGGCAGGGCCTCTTTCCGGGGCCGCCGGCTGCGGTGCTTCGGGGCGCGCCGTCGGCGCTTGGCGGGTCGCCCCAGACCGGCGGAGGGCCCTGACTGGCCCGCGCTCCCGGCCACTCCGGGTCCACTGGATAGTACGTGGCACCTAGCACGACGCCGTGCGTGTTCGCGGAGGAGAGCCGCTCGATGGCAGCGACCATGAGCTTCCTGTTCTTCGGCGTGTCGGCGACACACGCGAACGCCTCGAAGGCCGGCATCCGTCTTGGTCGGGCCCGGAATCCGATCAGTCTCCACCACGCCTCTGCCATCGTGGGCACTTGCTGGACGAGGACGAACTTCAGCGCCGCAACGTAGGCGACCGCCTGGTCCAGCGCACCGCTCGCATCGGCCTTGGGCGCCTTCAGCTCGTAGACTCGCAGTCGCTTTCCGCCGCGCCCCACTCGAGCAAGCACGTCGATGTGGCCATCACCGAGTTCAGGGTCGGGCCCGGATGCCCTGACCGGCAAGGGGACCTGTAGTGGCAATCCCGCGAGGCAGACGGGCTGCTGCTCTCGCCATGTCCCTCCAGGTCGCTTCATTTCCCGGATCAGTGCCGACTCGATCTTCGCCTCCGGCCGTCCCTTGATCTGTGAGGCGGCGGCCTTGATGTACCTCGCGACCGTCGGATGGGCCCACTCGCGCCCGGCGAGGTCGTCGAACCCGCAGTGCCCGAACAGGCGGCGATTGCTCGGCGCGAACGGCGGTGCGTTGGACTCCGCCACCGTCACGATTCCGCACTCGACGCCATGGACTCGAACCGACAACGAGACGGTTCGGCAGCTCGCCAACCCCTTCGCGTTCGATGCGTTGACGTAGAGCTGCATGGATGCACGTTGGTGCAGACGCGCACGCAGTACACGAAGCGTCGGAAGACTCTCCACGACTTCGACCACGAGTGTGTTGAATCGCTTCAACTCCTCTCGTCCTCGCGTGCTGCGGAGGAGGGAAGCGACCCGGTCAACTCGATCGTCCGCCGTTACGCTCCGGTCGGCCGAGCGCATCGCTCAGACCTCCCACCAGATCCCGTCGCGTTGGCGGTCCACGCGCGGGAAGAACTCTGCGAATCTATCGCTGGCCTCGCTGCGGATGGGAACAACGCGCCCGGGATGAATGGCCTCGACCAGTCGCTGGAGGTCTGGGATGCACGCGTGGCCACTCGCATGGTGGATGACCAGCGGTATGGCGTGCTCGTCGAGCCATGTCCGGAGCCGCTGGCCCGACGGCTCCCGCAGATACCCTGGCCACATCGACCAGATGGCATGTGCGCCTTCCAGGCACCCGGCCGCCTCTAGCTCCCTCGCCATCGAGAATCGGAGCGGCATCACGAGCTGGCCTTTCCGCTCGCACAATTCCTCCGGGAAGATGCGCTTTGGCTTCAGGGCGCCAGTGCGCTCGAACGCCTGTGCCTCGATGACTCGGCGCTTCTGCGACTTGGCCAGGTAGACGCGCACGCGGTCCCAGTTCGACTGAGGGATCGTCTGCCGCCCGGTGGCCGCCGTGATCGTCACCGCGTAGAGGTCCATGACGAAGATGCGCTTGTCGAAGATCACCGGAAAGCGCAGAATTCTGGACCGGGACTGGGCAGGGAGTGTCTCAGTCGGCAACCAAGATCTGGGGGCGGAGTCCTGAGCAAAAAGTTGACGTCGACGATCGCGTTCATTTCCTGGCCCCGCATCTTGGGGTGGTCGCCCGGCTTGCCCTACGGTCCTGAGATCGAGCTTGAAAGGCTCAGCCAGGGGTGCAGGCGAAGTTCGCGTCGTGGCGACCAAGACCAGCAGGCCTCGTAGGGGAAGAGCGACGGCTGGTCCAAAATTCTGCGTTTTCCGAAGTCCGGCGACATGCGCTCGGCGCGGATGGTGGCGCGGTACAGGGTCACGAGGCGGTCGATGTTCTGCGGCGAGTACATCGCCAGGACCATGCCAGGCGCGGTGCGACACGTCTCGATGCAGGCTTCCTCCACCCCCTGCTCGGTCGGTCCGCGCTCGGTACCATCGGCGTCTTGCCGAATATGGGTGCCCTCCATGAGCAGCACGTTCACGCCAGCGGGAGGACGCCGGACCAGCTCCTCGAATAGGCTCGCCTTGCGGCCGTGGGCACGGAGGTCGCCGGTGTAGAACAACTTCCGGCCGCCAGCCTCGACCAGCAGGGAGTAGGCGTCGAAGGCGGAGTGGTCGTTGAGGTACGCCGTGATCTCGAACGGTCCCAGGGACAGGCTGTGCCGGTGCCGCAGAAAGCCTGCGGGCGTGATATCGATGCCCGTCGGGGTGAAGAAGGCCCCCTCCCGCAGGATGCGCGAGGCAGCCTCGCCCATGTAGACCCGCACGCTGCGCGGCATTTTGGCGAGCAGACCATAGTGATCGAAATGTGGGTGGGTGAGGACGATCCCCAGTAGGGAAGGGTCATCGTCGTTCGCGAGCCCAGTAACCGAGGGTAGCGGCAGATCGACATCGTGCTCTACGGTCAGAGGCCAGCCGAGATCCAGGATGACGCGCGCTCCGTCGTGCTCGACCTCGACGCAGTTGCCGCCGACTTCGTGGGCGCCGCGAAGGATGCGCACTCTCATCGTGCGGCTTGCCCCCTCATGGACGAGCGCCAGGGATTCGCGTCGTCGCAGCATCCAGTCCGGCAGCACCCCGAACGTGGACGCATCCAACGCGTCGTGCACGACTTCGTCGAGGGTGACATCAAGCGGCGCGTGATCGCCTGGTGAAAACTCCGCGGCCAGTTGCTCGGCAGACCGTAGTTGCGCATTTCGGTCATCGTGATCACTCAGATCGCTCGATCGTGATCAGCGAGATCGGCGGATCGTGATCGGAGCGAAGCGACGCGGGGTCGTCGGTCAGTCTTCGAGCTTCGCCTCCTTTCTCCGTGAGGGCCCTTTTAGCACGAGTCGGTGGGCGTTGTGCAGGAGACGGTCGCAGAGCCCCATGTGCTCGGAGGCGTGGCGCCGATGACGAGGCCGTTCAATCAACCCGACCAGCCGGGTGATCATGGTCACCGGGAATCCAGACCCCGCGCTTGCTCGCGAGGCCTTCGAGCTCGGCGCTCTCGCCTACGTCGACAAACCGTTCGATTTCTCCTACCTCACGCGGGTTGTCGCCATGGCGCTCCAGCCGGAGACCGGGAAACCGGATCTTTGAACTTCCCGCTCCGCGTGATCCTCGCCCTCGTCGTCATCGCGGCGTTCCACGGCCTTCCCGGGCGGCTGCTGCGCCTTATACTCCTGCGCGCTCGCTATGGAGCCGAGGGCCGCCAACGCCAAGAGTTACAGACTATAAGACTCTTGTGATCGCCGCCCGAAGTACCCGAACTCTAGGCAGTCAGCGACGGCAATCACACTGTTCCTCATGGATCCAGCTCGGCCAACGAAACGGCGATGCCCGGATGGGGCCCGACAAGAAAGGGGGGTAAGAGTCCTTTCTTGACAGCCTGATGTGGCCAGCCGACAATTCTCTCGTGCGCGGTGGCCAACCGGGCGAACGGATCGCGGCGACGAGAGCCGATGGGCTGAGCAGCGATCAGATGGCACAGCAAAGAGGAGGTCTCGCCATGGCGAAGGTGCTTCGGTGCGGTGACTTGATGCCGGGCTGCAATGCGGTCATCGAGGGCAAGGACGAGGCCGAAGTGATGGCGAAAGGCGCGGAGCACGCCAAGACGGTGCACAAGATGACAGCGATCCCCCCTGACATCGCAGCTAAGGTCAAGGCGGCGATCAAGGACAAGAAGTAGCCCGACGTGCGATCATAGCCCGCAGGCACCCACGAGCGCCGAGAGGAACTCGGCGCTCGTGGTGTCTGAGGTGACTGACGCATGGGGCGGCGTCCGCGGTCACGAGTCCAGCCCAAAGTGCTGATCCCGAGTTCGGTGAAGTCGGCGGCGTCCCCGAATACCAGTTCTGTGCGGCTTTCTGGGGATTCTGTCGCCTGTCCCCGGGGCGCCGACCTTCGTCATTCACGACCCGAAGGCTTGTTGCGTGCTTCGGGGATTGAGGCAGGCCGATGGCGTGCGCGGAGGCACGAGCACACCATCGTCCATCGGACGTGCGGCGATCCCAGGAGCCCTGAAATCAGCTCAGCGTCGTGGCTGCTCGACCTGCGCCTCACCTACGAGGAGCGAGTGAGTCCGAGGCCCGCTGCACCGGCGGATTGAGGAAGAGGTGATCCACGGTGATGACGTCCGGCCGGAGTCTCCAGGCCTCAGCGCCGACGGTCCGCATAACCGTCTCGCGAAGATCCGGCGTCGGCACCTCCCCCGCCACCTCGATCGTCACCTGCGATCCCCACCAGCCGGAGACGCGAGCCTTCGGTGTGATCAGCAAACCCCGCAGCTGAGCCTCGCGGGCGAGCCTGTCGGAAAGCTGCGACTGGAGGATCACCGCCTCCTCGATCCGCTTCCGCCGGGTGGCCACGTATCTGACCCCGACGATGATGGCGATCACGATCACGGCCAGGAAGCCCAGGGTGAGTATCGTGCTCGCGGTACTCCCGGAGGCCGCAAGTGGCGGACTGGTCGAGCCCTCTGAGCCAGGGCCCTGGGCCCAGCTTCCAACGGTCGATCCCATCAGGAACGCGACGGTCGTGGCAAGGCCGGAAGCGATCCGCATAGAGTCCTCCTTCGACACCACGGACTGCGAGAGCCCGACCTGGGCGCCGCTCGACAACTCGATCCGATCAAGGATGAAAGAACGACCGCCCGTGCCCCGAAGGACCCTGTCGTGCCGTCAGTGTGGCGCAGGCGGTGGCCACGCGGTCGATGAGGGGGCCGAAGGGTTGTCGCGGGCACGCGAAACAGGGGCATGTCCTCCCCGCCTGATCCTCGAGCTCCGGCGATGCGGTGTCGGAGCGACGATGCGATCGGGAGGAGTCCGGTGTCCAATATATTTTTCCAGCAATGGTGAGACGTTGGTGATATGAGTCCCGCATGGAGTTGCGCCACCTGCGCTACTTCCTTGCGGTAGCTGAAGAACTCCATTTTGGACGGGCGGCTGCGAGACTCCATATCTCTCAACCGCCCCTGAGCCAGCAGATTCGGCGCCTCGAGAAGGAGCTGCAAGCGCCCCTCTTTTATCGAACGAAGCGTCACGTGGAGCTGACGAACGCCGGCCGACTGCTCTTCGGAGAGGCGCGAGCGCTCGTCGCGCAGGCCGAGCATGTCGCCGGGACCGCGCGGCGGGCGGCCCGCGGTGAGATTGGCCAACTGCTTGTGGGTTGCGCTCTGTGGGCTGACTTCCTCAACGGGGCGAGAATCATCCGGCTCTTCGCCCGGCGGCATCCGGATGTCGAAATCGAGCTGCGCGATCTCTCGGCCACAGAGCAGATATCCGCCCTCGAGGCCGGACGCATCAATGTCGGGATTCTTCGGCCACCGGTGCAGAGCAAAGCTCTGATGAGCGCGCGCCTGCTGTCGGAGAGCTTGGTCGTCGCCTTCCCACGAGGGCATCGATTCAAGAACTACGAACGCGTCCCCTGGAAGGCTCTCGTCGATCAGCCCTACGTTCTCTTCTCGCGCCGAAGAGCGCCGGCCTACGACGCCGTGGTTGACAGGGCGTGCCACGAAGCGGGGGTGACGCTGAAAGTCAAATACGAGGTGGAACATCCGCATACGATCCTGGCGATCGTCGAGGCCGGCCTCGGCATTTCGCTGGTCCCAGCCTCGTTGCAGATGCTCAAGAGGCCAGGAATCGCCTATCGGCGATTGTGGCCCACCGGTCCGGCGCTAGAAACTGTCATCGCCTGGCTACGAGAAAGCGAGCTGCCCTTGGTCCAGGCATTCGTCAGGGTGGCGAGAGAAGTGTCTGGTTCGCGCCGCTTCCTCTCTTAGCAGCTCCTCGCCAGTCCATGGTCGAGAAGTATGAAGTCCACGACTTCCGCATCGGTCGCAACAGGGAAAGCCTTAATGTATAGACCTCGCGGGCGGTGAACGGGCTGACCAGCCGCCCGCGGGTGAGCTTGGTCGCCAGCAGCGCGGCCGCCACGCGCGCCGGGTCGGTCACGGTCGCATAGAGCCGCCGAGCGTGCGCGGCGAGATATTCGCCCCAGGCCACCGCCTTGGCGTCGGGCCGGCTGCTGGCCTCGTCATCCAGACCCAGATGGTGCTCGCCGCCCCCTGACCGCAGCCATCGGTTGACAGGGCGCGACGCGCCTGATAGCGTCCGCCGCGTCGAGCCGGATCCGGTGGAGTGTACGGCTCCCCGCAACGAGCTCGACGTCCCGTTCCGTCCCTGTTCGGTTCCGTCCCGACGAACGTCCCATAGTCTCGGGAGGTGCCAGATGGCTACAGGGATCCGGCGT
>JAHFDK010000301.1 GCA_023249095.1 Candidatus Rokuibacteriota bacterium
GCGCGGGACGCCTGCCGCCTTCGCCAGCCGGGCGAGCCGCACCGACGCCCGATGGTTGATGTCGTAGGTGCACTCGGGGTTGAGGTCTCCCAAAGGATCGTTGGACAGAGCGGCCAGGTGAAGGACCGCGTGGAAACCGGCCAGAGCATCCTCCTGGACTTCGCGGAGGTCCGTCCGGAGCGTGGGCACGTCATCGAGGTCCGCGCTGAAGTCGCAGCCTGCGAAGAAGTCGGTGTCGAGGCCGACGACCTCGTGTCCGGCGTTTCTCAGAATCGGCACGAGCACTGCGCCGATGTAGCCGGTGTGGCCGGTGACCAGAACTTTCATCGAGCCTCCATTCCCAGCACGATCTTGCGACTGTAGAAGCCCTCGGCCAAAACGGTCGGCGCGTTCGCCTCCAGACCACGGAGGCGGAGGATCGCGGTGAACACTTCGCGGGAGAACCACGACCGGTCGCCCTGGCTCCGGAAGTGGTCGAGAATGTAGTCGATCTTTCGCTGACCGGTGGATTCGTCCAGCGGGACGAACAGGTTCGGCGAGCCGAGATCGCCGTCGTATTTCGGGATCTCGTATTCCAGGATCAGGTGCCGGCGGAAGGTGTTCCAGGTCAGCTCCGAGATCAGCCGGTGGTCCTGGTGCAGGTCGTGCCGGTAATGAGTCAGGATCAGATCGGGTGCGCTCGCCTGCTTCAGCCGCTCGAACTCGTCCTTGATCTCGCCGCCGATGTAGGGGAAGAAGCCGTCCCGGAACGACTTCACGACGACGGTCTTCTCCTTGGCGGCGGCGAGGAAGGCATCGGCGCTGGCCCGGGCCTCGCGCTCTCGCTCAGGAGTGGCGCTGAACACCACCCACTCCACCGCAACATTCGGCAGCTGCTCGGTGAGCGCCAACACGGTTCCGCCGCAGCCGATCTCGATGTCGTCGCAGTGGGCGCCGAGGCACAGGAGTCGCACGGGGCGCTCGGACGCGACGTTCGGGACAAGAGCCAGCATGGGGGTCTCGCTCACCGTCGGGCGGACGCCACCGGCGAGACTTGCCGAGCGACGTGCGGCCGCGGCTCCAGAGTCTCGCCGGGCGTGGTGCCGGGTGACGCTGTCTTCCAGACTTCCCACGGGGCGTTACCGCGCGCGTACGTCTCGTCGAGGAACTGCTTGTCCTTGAAGGTGTCCATGCCCGCCCAGAAGCCGTCGTACTCGTACGCGACGAGCTGCTGGGCCCGGATCAGACGCTGGAACGGCTCGTGCACGAGCTCCTCGCCCTCGTTAATGTGATCGAAGATGTCGCGCCGGAAGATGAAGTAGCCGCCGTTGACCCGCAGGTTCGACTGCCGAACGTCGGCGATCGATTGCACGAGGCCGTCGCGGCCGAGCGCGACGAAATGGAGACTGAGGTTCGGCCGCACGCACGCAAAGCTGGCGACCTTACCCGCCCGATGGAAGTGGGCCAGCTGGATGTCGAGCGGAAGGTCGGTGAGCCCGTCGGCGTAATTGGCCAAGAACACGTCGTCACCGGCCAGGTACTTCTCGGCCGCCTTGAGGCGCTGGCCGATATTGGAGGTGGTCCCGGTGTCGGCGAAGGTGATGCGCCAGTCGTGGATGTCGCTGTTGAGCAGCCGCAACTCCTTGCCGCCGCCGGAGAGCACGAAATCGTTCGACAGGCACTCGTTGTAGCTGAGGAAGTAATTCTTGATCACGTCGGCGCCGAATCCGAGACACAGGATGAAGTCGGTGTGCCCGTAATGGGCGTAGTACTTCATCAGGTGCCAGAGGATCGGACGGTACCCGATCGGGACCATCGGCTTGGGGATGTGATCCGAGTAGTCTCGAATGCGCATCCCAAGGCCGCCGCAGAAGAGCACGACCTTCATGGAGAACTCCTTCCCTCGGCTGGGCGGTGGCGAATGATCAGGGGTACACCTTGACCTCGGGAATGGGTACGACGAACTGTCCGCCCCATTCCCGGATGTGCGCCATCTGCTCGATAATCTCGTCCCGGAGGTTCCAGGGCAGGATCAGAACGTAGTCCGGCCGGGTCTCGCGAATCCGGTCGGGATGGAAGATCAGGACATGGGTGCCCGGCAGGAATTTCCCCTGCTTGTGCGGGCTCCGATCCACCGTGTAGTCCAGGAAGTCCGTCCGGATGCCGCAGTAGTTCAGGAGGGTGTTGCCTTTGCCCGGCGCGCCGTAACCGGCGACAGACTTGCCTTGGCGCTTGGCGGTGATCAGAAAGTCCAGGAGCTTGCGCTTGGTCTCCTTCACCTGCTCGCCGAACGACGCGTAGCGGTCGAGCCGCGTGAAGCCGGCCATCTCCTCGCGCGCGCGCAGCTCGAGGACACGCGGGCCGACGGGCTGGCCGTCATCCTCGGCGTGCCGCGCGTAGATGCGCAGCGAGCCCCCGTGCGTGGGCAGCTGCTCCACGTCGAAGAGGGTGAGCCCGTGGGCGGCGAAAATCCGCTCGGCGGTGATGAACGAAAAGTAGGTGAAGTGCTCGTGGTAGATCGTGTCGAACTGGTTCTCCTCCATCAAGCGCATGAGGTGGGGGAACTCGATGGTGATGATGCCACGCGGCTTGAGGACAATCTTGAGGGCGCTGACGAAGTCGTTGAGGTTGCTCACCTGGGCGAGGACGTTGGCGCCGCACACAAGATCGGCCCGAGTGCCGGCGGCCGCCAACTCGTGCGCGACCTCGGTGCGGAACATGGTCGTCAGCGTCGGCACGCCCCGCTCGGCCGCCACCCGCGCCACGTTGGCTGCGGGCTCGATGCCGAGCACGGGGATCCCCTGGGCGACGAAATACTGCAGAAGGTAGCCGTCGTTGCTGCCGACTTCGATGACCTGGCTCCGAGCGGTGAGGCCGAAGCGCTTCACCATCAGCTCGGTGTAGGTCTTAACGTGCCGCAGCCAGCTGTCGGAGTACGACGAGAAGTATGCGTAGTCGCTGAAGATGAGCTCCGGCCGCACGTACTCCTGGACCTGGACCAGGAAGCAAGTCTCGCAGACCCACGCGTGCAAGGGATAGAACGGCTCCATCTGGTTGAGCTGGTCCGCCGCCAGATAGCTTTCACAGAGCGGGGACATCCCGAGATCGACGAGGGTGTGCCGCAGGGGGGTCCCGCAGAACAGGCATCCGGTCGTCATGCTGAGGTCAGTCCTTTCGCGTGGCGGTGCGATTGAGGATCTCGACGATGCGCTCGGCCGCGTGGCCATCCCAGAGAGGCGGAGCCCCATTGCGGCGCGGCGGCTGAGCGAGTGTTTGAAGCGCCTCGTTCAGGATCCGGTCGGGGGCGCTACCGATGAGTCGGTTGGTCCCGTGGGTGACGGTCACGGGCCGTTCGGTCGTGTCCCGCAGCGTGAGGCACGGAACCCCGAGGACGGTGGCTTCTTCCTGGATTCCGCCCGAGTCGGTCAACACCAGGCGGGCCCGGCTCACCAGCGCGACGAAGTCGAGGTAGCCGAGCGGGTCGACGTAGGCGATCGCCTTTCGCCGGAGGTCCACTGAATCGGTCCGTGGAGCGAGGCCATGCCCGGACCGGAGGAGCTGCTGCTTGACCCGCGGGTGAACCGGAAACACGATCGGGATGTGGCGAGCCAATGTCTCGAGCGCCTCGACGAACTTCGCGAGCTTGTGGGGGTCGTCCACGTTGGATGGCCGGTGCAGCGTGAGCAGCGCATAGGGCGAGTTGGTCTCCACGCCCAGTTTCTCGAAGATTGGCGAGCGCTCCCAGCGGCGCCGAGAGCTTTCGAGCGCGTCGATCATCACATTGCCGACGAAGTGGATCTTGGCCGGGTCGACCCCTTCCCTCAAGAGATTCTCCCGGCCGCTCTCTTCCGTCACGAAGAGAAAATCGGCGACGGCGTCGGTCAGAATCCGGTTGATCTCCTCGGGCATGGAACGGTCGAAACTCCGAAGGCCGGCTTCCACGTGAGCGACGGGAATGCTCCGCTTCACGGCGGTGATGGTCGCCGCCAGGGTGGAGTTGACGTCGCCGACCACCAGCACCAGATCGGGGCGTGTGGCTTCCAGGATCGGATCAAGGCGGTGCATCACCTGGGCCGTCTGGACCGCGTGCGACCCCGAGCCGACCTCCAGGTTGAAATCCGGTCGGCGGATCTCCAGGTCCGTGAAGAACTGCTCGGACATCGAGGCGTCGTAATGTTGACCAGTATGGACGAGCGTCGGGACGAACGCGGGCCGGCGCGTCATCGCTCGAATCAGAGGAGCGATTTTCACGAAGTTGGGCCGAGCGCCCACGACATTGACGATGCGCATCGGGCTCAGGGCCTGACCGGAGACTCAGATTGCGAGGACATGTCGAATGGTGTCGAATTTGACGTCGCGAAAGAGACGGAAGAGCTTTCCCTCTTCCCGGGCCATACCGATGTAGTGCCGAATCCGGTGGCGCCAGGGCATCGCCGGGCGTGGCTGGCGCGGATCCAGTTCCCAGGGGTGAAAATAGAAGAGGGTCGGCCGGTGCTCCTGAGCGTTCACCCGCCGGATCCCGGCTCGAGTCAACGCCATCGGAAGGAGCCGGAAGTAGCCCCCTCCCCCGATTGGAAGATTCACCCCCAGCACGCGCGTTGTCCCGATCGGGAACTCGATCAGCCGCTGGCTTCCCGTTCGCCATATCTCGTGGGGGAACCGCGGGGCGTCGTGGTCACCGTAGCTGTCGTGCAGGATCGGATAAGTACTGGAGTCGTAGCGGAATCCCTCGGTCAGCAGGACGTCGTACGCCCAGACCTGGGCGCGGCCGATCGAGAAATTGGGGGCCCGGTAGCCGACCACGGGCTCTCCCGCGATGTCCTCGAGGATGGTCTTGGCGCGGCGAACGTCGGCGCGAAACTCTTTCGGTGTCTGGCGAGAGACGAGCTCGTGGCTGTCGCCATGGCAGGCGATCTCGTGCTTCTCCCCGGCGATCTTCCGAACGAGAGCAGGGTGGGCGGCCGCTACCTGTCCCAGGACGAAAAAGGTCGCGCGGGCGGTGCCGGAGGCCAGCAGGGTGAGGACCCGCTCGGTGCTCGCCTCGACGCGACTCTCGAGACCTCCGATCGCGCCGCCCGTGCCTTCCTTGAAAACTTTGGCGTGGAAGTACTCCTCGACGTCCACGCTGAGGGCATTCACGATGGCGGGCTTCGTTTCCACCCGTGGGCCTACAGCGCGACGACCTTGCCCTGCGGGGCGGGAATGCCCCACGTGGCGTTACGGGTGTCGATCACCAGGGAGGCCAACTCGACGATCTGACGGTAGTTGAATTCCGGATGATCGGTCAGGATCAAGACGCAGTCGGCAGCCGCCACCGCTTCGGGCGTGGGCTCGATCGCTTTCAAGAGCGATCCGTCCAGGACGACCGAGGGAACGCGCGGATCCGCGTACGAGACATCGGCGCCCTTTTCCCGGAGCCTCTTGAGGATCTCGAGCGCCGGCGACTCTCGGATGTCTCCGACCCCCCGCTTGTACGCGACCCCGAGCGCGAGGATCTTCGCGCCGTTCAGACAGCGGCGCTGTCCGTTCAGGGCCTCGGCGGTCAACTCGACCACATAGGAGGGCATCCCCCGATTGATCTCGTCGGCGAGCGCGATGAAGCGTGACTCGTAGCCGTCGAGCCGGAGCTTCCACGAGAGATAGAGCGGATCCACCGGGATGCAGTGACCTCCGATGCCGGGCCCGGGATAGAACGGCATGAAGCCGAAGGGTTTGGTGGCCGCCGCGTCGATGACTTCCTTGGTGCTCACTCCGAGGCGCCGGCACATCAACGCGAACTCGTTGGCGAGCGCGATGTTGACGTTCCGGAAGACGTTCTCGTAGAGCTTGGCCAGCTCGGCGACCTTTGGGCTCGAGACCTCGTAGACGCGCGGGACGATCTGGCCGTACAGCGCGGCCGCCAGGCGCGTGCACGCCGGGGTTACGCCGCCCACGACCTTGGGGATGTCCTTGACCCTGTAGGTCGGGTTGGCGGGATCGATCCGCTCCGGCGAGAATGCCAGGAAGAAGTCCTCGCCCACCTTCGCGCCCTTGGCCCGGAAGATCGGAAGCAGGAGCTCCTCCGTGGTCTCCGGATAGGTCGTGCTCTCAAGGATCACGAGTTGTCCCGGGTGGAAGCGGGCGGCGACCTCCGATCCGGCGGCGACGACGAAGGAGATGTCAGGGTCCTTGGACTTCCGCAGCGGCGTGGGCACGCAGATGATCACGACGTCGGTCCGCTCGAGAACCGAGAAATCCGCCGTCGCCGCGTATCGTCCTTGACGGAGCAGGGAGATGAGATCTTCGCTTTCGAGATCGGGGGTGTAGGACTGGCCGGCCTGGAGGGCGCCCACTCGGTCCAGGTCGGTGTCGACGCCGATGACGCTGAACCCGGTGCGGGCGAACTCGACCGCCAGGGGCAGCCCCACGTATCCCTGTCCGATGATGGCGATACGAGCGGTGCGATCTCCAATACTCGCCGTGAGACGTGAGTGGTTCACTTGGAGGCCTCCAGAGGGCGTCTGGTTGTGACTTGAGGTGGCGATTGCCCCGTCGCAATCACGGCGACCGGGCGCCGAGTGGCCTCCGCCGAGTGTGTCCCGAAGAGGACGGTTTTGACCGTGTCGAAGAGAATGCGGAGATCGAAGGAGACCGAAAGGTGCTTGATGTAATACAGGTCATATCTCATCTTCTCGGTCTCTTCGTCGAGGTTGTTCGCGTATCCGTACCGAACCTGCGCCCAGCCGGTGATGCCCGGGCGGACCACGGTCCGGAGCGAGTAGTACGGGATGTTCTCGATGAAGAGCTCGCAGTTCGAGATCGGGTGAGGTCGAGGTCCGACCAGATTCATGTCGCCGTGGATCACATTGAAGAACTGAGGAAGCTCGTCGAGCCGGAACTTCCTCAGCCACTTTCCGACCCGGGTGATCCGCTCGGTGTTGTCACAGACCCACTCCGACCGCGGTGCGTCGATCAGATGCATGGTGCGGAATTTGATCAATTTGAAACGCTTCGCCGCCATGCCCACCCGCTCCTGCACGAAGAACACTGGACCGAGAGAATCCAGCTTGATCAGCAGCGCGACGACGCCGAGCAGAGGGGAGAGCACGATTATCCCGACCACCGAGACCAGCAGACTGATGGCACGGCCGGCCGCCAGGTCGAGGCGGGACTTCTTGAAATC
>JAHFDK010000302.1 GCA_023249095.1 Candidatus Rokuibacteriota bacterium
AGCGATCGAGCGCCATGCCGACGAGATCGTCGCCGTCGGGGAGGCGATCCGGCGCCACCCAGAGCTCGGCTTCAAGGAGCTGAGGACGTCGGCGCCGGTGGAGACAAAGTTTCGCCAGCTCGGCCTCGCCCCGCGGACCGGGCTCGCGATCACGGGTGTGCGGGCCGATGCCGTCGGTGGCGCGGGGCCCGGCCCCACGTTTGCGCTCGTGGGCGAGCTCGATGCGCTCGTGGTTGCTGGACATCCGGAGGCGGATCGGTCCACCGGCGCGGTCCACGCGTGCGGCCACAACGCCCAGATCGCGGGGCTTGTCGGCGCGGCGATCGGCCTCGTGCGGGCCAGAGCCATGGACCGCCTCGCGGGCCGCGTGGTGTTCATGGCCGTCCCCGCCGAAGAGGGCGGCGACCTCGAATGGCGCCTCAACGAGGTTCGCGCGGGGCGCCTCGAGTTCCTGGGCGGAAAGTGCGAGTTGCTGCGCCTCGGCCACCTGGACGACGTCGACCTGGCGATGATGATCCACACCACGCCGCGCCCCGAGGACGGCCTCGCGTGTGTTCCCGGGTCCAACAACGGACGGTTCGGCAAGACGGCGCGCTTCGTCGGGCGCGCGGCGCACGCGGGCGGCGCACCTCACATGGGCGTCAACGCGCTCTACGCCGCGCACCTTGCGCTCGCCGCGATCAACGCGCTGCGGGAGACCTTCCGCGACGAGGACACGATCCGCGTTCACCCCATCCTGACCCACGGCGGCTCGCAGGTGAACGTCATCCCGGGCGAGGCGCGGCTGGAGACGTACGTCCGCGGCCGGACCCTTGAAGGCATCCGCGACGCCAACGCGAAGGTCGACCGTGCCCTCAAAGCCGGCGCGCTGGCTCTCGGCGCCAGCGTCGAGATCGAGACGCTGCCAGGGTACCTCCCGCTGCGCTCGGACCCGACGATGACACGCGTGTTCAGGCAGAATGCCGACATCCTATTCGGCCCGGGGGCCTGCCGCGAGGCTGGGCACCGCGCCGGCTCCACCGATATGGGCGACCTGAGCCAGGTGATCCCGGTGCTCCATCCGTACATGGGCGGCGCACGCGGCACGGGCCACGGCGCCGACTACGAGATCGTCGATCCCCATCTCGCCTATGTGATGCCGGCGCGGGCCATGACCGCCATGGTCGTCGATCTCCTCTGGGATGGGGCCGGTGGGGCGCGCGAGGTGATCGCAAAGGCCCTCCCCGGGATGACACGGCAGGGCTACGTCGAGTTCCAGCGGAGCGTTCGCCGGCGAGAGGTGTTTCAGGGCGACGCGTAAGCCGCGCGGAGCCCGACGCCGCACGACGTCGGGGTTGATTCTCCCTTCGCGCGCCCGTAGAATGAACGGCGATTCAGTCAGAAACTGATGCGCGATCCCGACAAGCCCCAACAGATCATTGCCGCCGCGATCCGCGTCTTCGCGCGCAGCGGCTACTACAACTCGCGCGTCTCGGACATCGCCCGCGAGGCGGGCATCGCGAGCGGCACGATCTACCTCTACTTCAAGACCAAGGACGAGATCCTCGTCACCCTGTTCCGCGAGAAGATGGCGGAGTGGGTAGCGTTGGTACGGCGGGAGCTCGCCGCCGAGCGCAACCCGCTGGCGAAGATCCGGAAGATCGTGGCCCTCCATTTCAAGGTGCTCGAGGAGAATCCCGATCTCGCCGAGGTCGTCCAGGTCGAGCTGCGGCAGGGCCAGAAGTTCTTCCGCGGCGCCTCCGCGCACGAAGTCTCCGCCTATTTCGACGTGATCAACGACGTACTCGAGGAGGGCGTCGGCGCCGGGCTGATCCGGCGAGACCTGCCCGTGAAGGTCGCCACGAAGATGCTGTTCGGCGCGATGGACCAGCTGGCGACCTCCTGGGTTCTTGGCAAGCGCGGGTATTGCCTCACCGAGGCGGCCGAACCGGTGGCGACAATCTTCCTCCAGGGAGTCTGTGCCCATGGCGTATGAGACCCTGCTGTTCGCGCGCGAGGAGAGCTTCGCGATCATCACGCTCAACCGTCCGCCGGCCAACGCGATCAGCGAGCTGCTCATGCGGGAGCTGAACGCGGCGCTCAACTCGGTGGAGAACGACGACTCGGTCCGCGCCGTCATCATCACCGGGGCGGGCGACCGCATCTTCTGCGCCGGCGCCGACCTGGGCTCGGCGTTCGCCGGGGGTGACGTCGACACGTTCATCCGCTTCGGGAACAGCGTGGTACGGAAGATCGAGCGGTTCGCGAAGCCGGTCATCGCCGCAATCAACGGGCACGCGCTGGGCGGAGGCTGTGAAATCGCGATGGCGTGCCATTTCCGCCTGGTGAAGGAGACGGCCCGGATGGGACAGACCGAGTCGAACCTCGGCATCACCCCGGGCTTTGGCGGCTCGCAGCGGCTACCCCGCCTCATCGGCCGGACCAAGGCCCTCGAGTACCTGATCCTGGGCACACAGGTGCCCGCCCAGGAGTGCCTGGCGCTCGGCCTCGCTAACCGGCTCACGAAGGAAGGCGAGACACTCAACGACGCCAGGGCGCTCGCGCGCGAGATCGCGAAGCGGCCACCGATCGCCACACGGCTCATCATCGAGGCCGTCGACGAGGGCCTCGAGGCGCCGATCGACAAGGCGATCGACATCGAGATACGCGCTTTCCTCAAATCGCTCAAGACCGAGGACGCCGCGGAGGGCATCCAGGCGTTCTTCGCCAAGCGCGAGCCGACCTTCAAAGGGAAGTAGCATGGACCTGGGCATCCGGGGCCGGGTCGCGCTCGTCACCGGCGGCGCGCGGAGTCTCGGCCGAGCCGACGCGACGACGCTGGCCGCGGAGGGGTGCGCAATCGCGATCGTCGACCTCGACGGCGACGGCGCTGGCCAAGCCGCCGAGGAGATCGAGGCGTCGGGCGGCCGAGCCCGCGGCTACGCGTGCGACATCCGCGAGTCGCCTCAGGTGCAGGACGTCGTGGCCCGCATCGAGCGCGATCTCGGTCCCGTGGACATCTGCGTTAACAACGCGGGGCTGATCTACACGGTGGCCCAGCTCAAGGATATGAAGGACGAGGACTGGGAGCTCAATCTCGCCGTGAACGTGACCGGGACGTACAAGGTGACGAAGGCGGTGTTTCCGGGCATGCGCGAGCGGCACTGGGGGCGGATCGTCTGCATGGCGTCGATCGCCGGCCTCATGGGCGGCTTCGGCCAGACCGCGTACGCGACGAGCAAGATCGGGCTGATCGGGTTCGCCAAGTCGGTCGCCCTCGAGGGCGCCCGTTACAACGTCACCTGCAACGCGATCGCGCCCGGGATCATCGCGCCCAACGCGAAGCTCAGCCCCCTCTACGAGCGGATGGTCAAGCGGGTCGCGATGCAGCGGGAGGGAGAACCCGAGGACGTGGCGAGCGCCGTCGCCTTCCTCTGCTCGGAGCGCGCGCGTTACATCACCGGCGCCGTCCTGACCGTGACCGGCGGAATGGACCTCTTCACGTTTTGAGTGACTGAAACAAGGAGGACGCGATGCCGACAGTGAAAGAGACGTTCGAGGCGATGACGGGCCGGTTCCGGGCCGACAAGTCCGCGGGGACGAACGCGGTGATCCAGTACGACGTGAGCGGCGACGGCGGTGGGACGTGGCACGCCGTCATCAAGGACGGGACGTGCCTCGTGCAGGCAGGCGCGGGCACGAGCCCGAACCTGACGCTCCAGATCGCGTCGCAGGACTGGCTCGACATGCTCTCCGGCAAACAGTCGGGCCAGATGCTGTTCATGTCGGGCAAGCTGAAGGTCAAGGGCGACATGGGCCTCGCCATGAAGCTCGGCTCGATGTTCCAGATGTAATCAGATGAAGGAGTTCTTTGACCATGGGACAGGAGCGTTTTGCCGACGTCGTCGAGCGGTTCACCAGCGGGTTTGCCGGTGGCGCCGGCGCCCCGCCGGCCGAGACGATCAAGCGATGGCAGGAGGAGCTCGAGCGGGGCTTTCGCCGGCTCGCGAACCTCCACGGGTTGGTGACGAACCCGGTCGAGCCGAAGACGGGCCAGACGCCGCGCGTGGAGATCTACAAGCGGAACAAGTCGCGACTCTACCGGTACGAGTCGGCGCGAACTCACAGGGTTCCGCTGCTCTTCGTCCCGAACCTCGGCATCAGCCGGCCCTATATCTTCGATCTCCTGCCGGGAGGCAGCTTCGTCGAGCACATGACGCGCCAGGGGTTCGACTTCTACATGCTCGACTGGGGCGTGTTCGGTCCCGAGGACAACGACTTGACGGTCGAGGAGTGTGTGACGCGGATCCTGCCGCGCATGGCCAGGCGCGTGCTCGAGGCCTCGGGGACGGAGGAGCTCTCCGTGCTCGGCTACTGCATGGGGGCGCCCATCTCGGCGGCGTTCGTCGCCACGCATCCCGAGGTGCCGGTGAAGAACTTCGTCAACATGGCCGGTCCCATCGACTTCGCGAAGGTCGGACTCTTCGGGCTCTGGCTCAGTAAACAGAACTTCAACGTCGACCGTTTTGTGGACACGCTCGGCTCGGTCCCGGCGGACCTGGTGAAGGCCGGCTTCAAGCTCCTCAAGCCCACGATGGACCTCTCGACCAACCTGAACCTCTGGTGGAACCTGTGGAACGACAAGTACGTCGAAGGATTCCAGGCGCTGAACAAGTGGGCGAACGAGTACGTGGCCTTCCCGGGCGAGTTCTTCCGCCACTGGGTGCGGGACTTCTACCAGGACAACAAGCTCTATCGCGGCGAGCTCGTCATGGGCGGCCGGCCGGTGCGGCTCGAGCGCATCACCTGTCCGATCTTCGTCGTCGGCGCCAAGGAGGACTACATCGCGCCGCCCGAGTGCGTCCGGGCGCTCATCGACTCCGTGGGCAGTCGCGACAAGGAGTACGTCGAGCTGCCTGGCGGACACATCTCGCTCATTGCCGGGCGCGGTGCGGCCGTCCACTGCTGGCCCAAGGTCTCGGGCTGGTTGGCGCCCCGCTCGTAGCGAGCCACAGCGCGGCCGGGGGCACTGGGGCCCAGCGAGGCGAGGCTATCATGAACGGGAGTCGTTGTTGGTTGACGCGTAGCGTCACCAAGGGTTAAGATTTGACGTGATGGCCGACGCCGCGTCGCCGAACCAGTTGTTCGAGCTGTGGAGGAAACAATTCGAGGAGGGCGCCCAGGCGTGGACGCGCCTCGTCGGCCAGGCCTCCGCGACCCCCACCCCAGACCCGACGGCGTTCTGGCGGCCCGTGCTCGATCAGGGCGTGCAGACATGGGCGAAGCTCTTCGCCCAGACCCCCACCACCCCGGACCTTCTGACGCAGTGGAAGCAGTTCCTCGACCAGTGGATCGAGGCCTGGTCCAAGGTGCTCGGCCAGACGATGGGCACCGAGCAGTTCGCAAAGCTCATGGGGCAGTCGCTCGATCAGTTCCTCGTCGCGCAGGCGCCCGCGAAGAAGGCCGTCGACCAGCAGGTCGACCAGGCCCTTCAGGCCTTGAATCTGCCGTCCCGCAGCCAGCTGACTGCGGTGGCCAAGCAGATCGTGGAGCTCGAGGAGCGGATCGAGCGGCTCGAGGACTCGATCGCCGTGGCGCTTCGACGCTTCACGGACAAGGAACCGAAGTGATCGGCAAGACGATCGCGGAGATCGGTCCCGGCGACCACGCGGACCTGGTGCGCCTGGTGGAGGAGGACGACATCGCGAGCTTCATCGATGCGGTGGGCGACCTGAACCCTGTCCACAGCGACGCCGCCTACGCCGCGACGACCCCTTTCAAGGGGCCGATCGCGCCCGGCATCTTCACGGCGGGGCTGATCTCGGCGGTCATCGGCACCCGGCTCCCGGGGCCGGGCGCCGTGTACCTCTCCCAGAGCCTCAAGTTCGTGAAGCCCGTGCGGGCGGGGGACACGATCACCGCCCGGGTGGAGGTCCTCGAGGTGCTCCGCGAGCGCAATCGCATCCGGCTCCAGACCGTATGTGTCAACCAGCGCAGCGAGGAGGTTCTCTCGGGCGAGGCGTGGGTGATGCCGTCGAAGGCGCGCGTCGTCTACGAGCAGCGGCCCCGGCAGACGGCCTCGCTGGCGGCGCTCGCGCTCGGGCCGTGGGCGTTGGCGGCCGAGGCGGCGAGGCTCTGGGCCGCGATGATCACATCAGCAGCCCGCCGTTGATGGAGAGCTCCGCGCCCGTGATGTAGTCGCCATCGGACGAGACGATGTAGACGACGGCGCGACCGACCTCCTCGACCGTTCCAAAACGCTTCAGCGGAATCTGGCTCAGGAGCTTTTCGCGGACCTTTTCAGGAATCCCCTGGACCATGTCCGTCTCGATGAAGCCCGGCGCCACCGCGTTCACCGTGATCCCCTTGCCCGCGAGCTCCTTGGCGAGTGACTTGGTGAACGCTGCGACCCCGGCCTTCGAGGCGGCGTAGTTGGCCTGGCCGAAGTTGCCGATCTGACCGATGACGGAGGTGATGTTGACCACACGGCCGTAGCTCTGCTTGAGCATCTGGTCGATGAACACCTTTGTGCAGTTGAACACGCCGTCGAGGTTAATCGCGAGCACCTTGCGCCAAGAGGCGTGGTCCATCTTGACGAAAGTCTTGTCCGAGTTGATCCCCGCGTTGTTGACGAGGATGTCCAGGTGGCCGAACTCCTTGACGAGGTCCTGCGCCATTCGGAACGTGTCGGGGTAATCGCCGACATCGGCCTGCGCCAGCACCGAGTGGCGGCCCATCTTCCGGATCTGCTCGGCAACCTCCTTGGCGGCCGGCTCGCTCGAGACGTAGTTGATGGCGACATCGGCGCCTTCCTCGGCGAGCGACAGCGCGATCGCGCGACCAATGCCTCGGGAACCTCCGGTGACGAGCGCCGTGCGCCCCTTGAGCTTCATACGGACCACCTCCTGTAAGCGTGGGCGGCCAGTCTAGCACGCCGCGTGTCTCGCGGGGCTCTGTCGCGGGGCTCTTGACGCAGGGTGTTACGCCATTCATAGTGGCCGTCAGGGGCCGCCCCGCCGAGGAGGGTCATGGCGTACGTCATCAAACGATACTCGAACCGAAAGCTCTACGACACCCAGGAGAGCCGGTACGTCACCCTCGAGGAGATCGAGGAGATGATCCGGGCGGGCC
>JAHFDK010000494.1 GCA_023249095.1 Candidatus Rokuibacteriota bacterium
GCGGCACGCTGCGCGTTGCTGAAGCAGCAGATCTTCCGACGATTGCAGAATGGGCGAGGGCCTTCAGATACGAAGCAGACCCGTACAACCCATCCGATCCTCACGAGGAGGCACGACGGGGCGTCGGCCGTCGGAGTGTGTTCGTCTGGGACGATGGGCGCCCGGTCTCGATGGCCGCTTGGGCGGGTCGGACCGGACGGGGTGTTCGCGTTAACTTTGTCTACACGCCGCCAGAGTATCGACGACGTGGATTCGCATCAGCCTGTGTGGCCGACCTAACGCAGCTCCTGCTGACCGAAGGCCACGCGTTTTGCTGCCTGTTCACAGACCTAGCGAATCCCACATCGAACAGTATTTATCAGAGAATAGGGTACCGGCCGGTCTGCGACATGAGCGATTTCATTATGAAGGCCGGCTAACAACAGCTCGAGCGGTCCGGCTCGACGCCGGCCGCTCAGCCTGGGCGTTAGGCGACAGAGCGAATGATGCTCAACTCCAAGGCGGACGCTAAGAACATCCAGCTTCTCAAGCTGCTGGCGCAGCTTCGAGACCACATAGACGTTCACCGCATCATCGGCCTGAACGTCCGAGAGCTCCAAGAAAGCCAGATCAGTGGCGCCTTGCTCGGATATCTCCAGAAGTCTGCTCACGAGTCCTTGGCGCTCTACATCACCAAGATCTTCGAGGCGTCGTCGCGAAACGACTTGAACTCGATTCCCGGCATCATAGAGTCTATCCCCGCGGTGCCGGTGACGGAGATGCAGGGCCAAAGACTCGCCGCCTTCGGGAGTAAGTACGGGCACGACGCCGTCCCGGCAGACGCGAGGTCCTATCTCAAGGATGTGCTCGCCCGCTTTCGCGATGCGCACTCGACGCCCCTCGGCCGCCTCAAGGAGTTCCGGGACACAATCGGCGCACACAGCGACTACCGCGCGAACATCACCTCTCTTCCGTCACATGCCGAGTTCGAAATTCTGTTCAGCTTTGCCGAGGACTTCTACGAGGCGGTTTCGGACTCCATCATCGGGAGTGGGCCGGCTGTGATTCCAAGGGCGGTCGGCCACGGATTCGTCAGGCTGATCGGGGCGCTCGGGCTACAGCATCCAAGGTTTGACTTTGAGGATGGCGAGTGAGGCGGTCGCGGCGGCCGTCGCCTAACAACACGATCGACCTGACGCCGGCTTCGCGCTGCTCAGCCGCCGCAGGTCATCGTGAGCGTTGGGCAGACAGGGTGAGACGTTGACCACGCAGACGGTTGCCTTCCCATTCTCGCGGGGAACGCCATGAATCGTTTACGTGACATCCTTGGCTTGTGCTCGGCGGTCACCTGCTTCGTCGCCGTTCAGTTCTTCGTCGCTCTGCTCCCCGCCGCGGCGCAGCCGGCGGCAAAAGCTCACCGGATAGGGTTTCTTGGGAACTCCACGGCGGCCCTCGAGGCCCACCTCCTCGGCCCATTCCGCGAGGGCTTGCACGAACTTGGCTACGTCGACGGCCAGAATTTCGTCATCGAGTATCGATGGGCGGAAGGGAAGTACGAGCGCTTTCCCGTCCTCATCGCGGAGTTGCTCGCCCAGAAGGTGGAGGTGATCGTCACTGCCGGGACACCCGCCTCCCTTGCCGTCAAGAAGGCGACAGCGTCGGTCCCCCTCGTCATGGTGGGCGTCGGCGATCCCGTAGCCACCGGGATTGTCGCCAGCCTCGGACGGCCCGGGGGGAACGTCACCGGGTTGACCTCGATCTCAGAGGACCTAGAGGGGAAGCGGTTGGAGCTGCTCAGGGAAGTGCTCCCCACGGTCTCGCGCGTCACCGTCCTCTGGAATCCCGAAAACCAGGTCCTTCTGGCCCAGTTGAAGGAGATCCGGGCCGCGGCCCAGGTCTTAGGAATGAAAGTGCAGGCCTTGGAGGTACGGACGCCTGACGAGCTCGAAGAGAGGTTCAGAGCGATCGTCAGGGATCGGCCCGGAGCGCTACTCGTGATGGCGGATCGCCTATTCTTGCACGATCGCCAGCACATCATGGACTTCGCAACCAAACAGCGCCTGCCTGGTGTCTATGCGTACCGCGAATTGGTCGAGGCAGGCGGCCTGATGTCCTTGGGACCAAGCTACCCTGGCATGCACACACGAGCCGCCTACTTCGTGGACAGAATCCTGAAAGGGGCGAAGCCCGCCGACCTGCCCGTGGAGCGGCCGACGAAGTTCGAGCTGGTCGTCAACGTGAAGGCTGCCAAAGCGCTCGGCCTGAAGATCCCGCCGTCACTGCTGCTGCGGGCGGACCACGTGATTGAATAGACGCCCCGCGGAGCTGCCCAACTCAGCGTTGAAGTCGGCCGGCGCGCAAGCGCGCCGCCGCTTAACGCAGCGTT
>JAHFDK010000062.1:0-4744 GCA_023249095.1 Candidatus Rokuibacteriota bacterium
GTACGACGTGCTGAAGAACGGCTGGAGGCCGAGCTGGCCTAACCTGTGCGAGAGATAGAGCCAGCCGGTGATGAACGTCAGCATCGCGCCCCACCGGAACCACCAGAGCGCGCGGCTGAGCAGCCCACCCGTGATCATGCCGGTTCGCACCGCCGGCTCGGCTCCCGCAAAGAACGGGACCTGCACGAAGTTGAAGTAGTACAACATCCCGATCCAGGTGATGCCGGCGAGAAAGTGAAACCACCGCAGCAGGAACAGCCAAGCATCCATCTTCGCCGCCTCCTCGTCGCGTGGTGGGCTACCCGCTACTCGCCTTCGTCGTCGTCCGCCTGGGACGCCTCCTCCCCGTCGTCATCGTCGAGATCGTCGTCCAAATCGTCGAGGTCATCGTCGTCAAGGTCGTCGTCGTCGAAGTCATCGTCATCGTCGAAGTCGTCGTCGTCCAGCTCCTCGTTGTCCTCGGTGCCGCCGTCCTCGGCGGTATCGTTGCGGCGCAGGTCGACGTCATCGTGCCACGCGTGGGTCCGAAACTGCATGTGAAGACTCCTCCGGATGAATAGCCCGGGCGGATTATAGCAAAACATCTTCCCTGTCAATTCGCACAGAATCAACCAGTTCTGGGCTAGAATCCCTCGGGTACGCGTTCCGGCTCTCCTGCTCCGGGCGGTGTAGCTCAGCGGCAGAGCAGGGGTCTCATAAGCCCCGTGTCGGAGGTTCAATTCCTCCCACCGCCACCAATACTCGTCGAGGTGGAGCGCATGACAGACATTCTGGTGCAGCACGACGGGCCGATCGCGACGGTCGTCTTCAACCGGCCGGCGATGCGCAACGCGATCAGCCTGGCGATGTGGACGGAGATCGCCCGCGTGACGGAGGGACTGGGGAAGGACGAGTCGGTCCGGGCGATCGTCTACCGCGGCGCCGGCACCCTGGCGTTCGCGTCGGGCGCCGACATCTCCGAGTTCACGGAGCAGCGCAAGGACACGGAGAGTGCCTTGCGCTACAACGCCCAGACGGGGGCGGCCTACACGACCATCCGCGAGTGTTCAAAGCCGACGGTCGCGATGATCTTCGGGTTCTGCATGGGCGGCGCGATGGCGGTGGCGATGGCCTGCGACCTGCGCTTCGCGGCCGAAGGGGCGAAGTTCGGCATTCCGGCCGCGCGCCTCGGCATCATCTACGGGGCGGACTCGGTCGGCCAACTCGTCGATCTCGTCGGCCCCGCCTACGCGAAGGACATCCTGTACTCCGCCCGGACGATCGAGGACCGGGAGGCGCTGGCGATGGGTTTCATCCAACGCCTCCTGCCCGAGGCCGAGCTCGAGCGCGACACCTACGACTACCTCCGGAAGGTCGCCGACAATGCGCCGCTCTCGGTGCGCGGCGCCAAGGTGACGATCGAGTCGTACCTGCTCGGCCTCACCGAGGAGCGGCGCACGACGCTCAGGGACCGGACCATCGAGGCGACCGAGAGCGAGGATTACAGGGAGGGAACGCGCGCGTTCCTCGAGAAGCGCGCGCCCAGATTCCAGGGTCGCTAGCGCGAAAGGTCGTGCGCTTCGAGTTCCTGACTTCGACGCCGCTCTCCCCGACCGAGGGGAGTGGGACGTTCGTCGCCCTCGACGGTCTCACCCGCGGCCTTAGAGATCTCGGCCACACGGTCGCGATCCGGCCGCTCTCGGCGCGCACCGGGTTTCACACGCTCGACCGATGGGTCTACAACGTCCGGGTCGCCCTGAGACCGCCCGCCGCCGACGTCACGGTCGGCGTTGACCTCGACGGGTTTCTGTGGGCACGGCGGCGCCGGTGCGGTCCCTTCGTCGTGATGCTCAAGGGAATCATCGCCGACGAGCTCCGGAACGAGCGGGGTTGGGTGCGGGTGCTGCTCTCCGTGCAGGCGCGCTGGGAGCGGTCGAACACCGCGCGCGCCGACCGGGTCGTCGTGCCGAGCCGCTATTCGGTGTCGGTCGCCCACGACGTCTACGGCATTCCGGACGCGAAGCTGGCCATCGTGCCGGAGCCGATCGATCTCGCCGACTGGCGGCGCCGCTTCGCCGAGGCGGCCGGTGCGCGGGCGACCCGCCCCACGGTCCTGTCAGTGGCGCGGATGTATCCGCGCAAGCGTCTCGACGATCTCCTGCGGGCCGCGGTGATCCTCCGCGAACGAATCCCGGACGCTCAGGTCCGCATCGTAGGGGAAGGCCCGGAGTCAGCCCGGCTGCGAGCGCTCCACCGGGAGCTCCGGCTGGGCGACGGGGCGGTCCTGCTCGGCGAGGTGACTCGCCCGAGGCTCGCGGTAGAATATGCCAGCGCTCACTGCTTCTGCCTTCCGACCGTCCAGGAAGGGTTCGGGCTGGTCTTCGCCGAAGCGATGGCGGCCGGATTGCCCGTGGTGGCGTGCCGTGCGGCGGCGGTGCCCGAGATCGTAGAGGACCGGCGGACCGGCTTCCTGGTGAGCCCGCGGAACCCCGGCGAGCTGGCGGCTGCCCTGGAGACGTTGCTGATGAACGAGAATCTTAGAGAGGACTTCGGCCGGGCAGCGGCCCAGCGGGTCGAGGCGTTCGGTCTCGAGCGCGTGGCGCGGCGGTTCCTCGAGACGTTGCCATGACGGATGGCCACGGCGCGGCGAGCACTCGCCGCTTCACGTTTTCAGCGGGCCACCGCTACTGGGTGGAGAGCTGGTCGCGCGAGGAGAACGAGCGCTTCTTCGGGCGGCTCACGGTCCCGCACGGGCACAACTATATGCTGGACGTGACGGTGCGCGGGCCCATCGATCCGCAGACCGGCATGGTCATCGACCTCGGCGAGCTGAAGCGGGTTGTGGGTGAGACCGTCGTCGAACGCTTCGACCACACGGACCTGAACGCCGACGCGTTGTTTCGCGGCCGCGTGCCGACGACCGAGAATCTCGCGATCGCGGTGTGGGAACTCCTGGCTCCGAAGCTCGGCGCGGACCGCCTCTGGCAGGTCCGTGTGTGGGAGGACCCGACGCTCTTCGTCGATTACCGAGGGCCGGATGCTTGAGCTGACGCGCGTCTATCACTTCAGCGCGGGCCACCGTCTCGCGAGCCCGAGCCTCTCGCCGGAGGCGAACGCGGCGCTCTACGGCAAGTGCTACCGCCCCCACGGTCACAATTACTACCTGGAGGTCACCGTGGCCGGTTCTCCGGACCGGGTGACCGGCATGGCGATGGATCTCGAGCGGCTCGACGGCGCGGTACGCGGGCGCGTGCTCGACCACGTGGACCACCGGACGCTCGAGGAGGTCCCGTCGCTGGCCGGCGTCGTGACGACCGGCGAAGGGCTGGCGCGAGCGTTCTGGCGCCTCCTGGCTCCGGCCGTCCCCGCGGGGGCGCTCCGGCGCGTCACCGTCGTCGAGACGGCCAAGAATCGATTCCAGTACGAAGGTGAGGCGTCGTGATGACCCAAGACGGAAAGATCGCAAATCTGGTCGCCGAGCTCCTGAAGGAGCTGGGCGAGGACGTGCAGCGCGAGGGCCTCGACAAGACGCCCGAGCGCGTGGAGAAGGCGCTGCGCTACTTCACGTCAGGCTATGCCCAGGACGTGAAGGAAGTGTTGAACGGCGCCCTGTTCGTCGAGGAGTACGACGAGATGGTGATCGTGAAGGACATCGACTTCAGTTCCTTGTGTGAGCACCATCTTCTGCCCTTCATTGGCAAGTGTCACGTGGCCTACATGCCCAACCGCAAGATCATCGGTCTGTCCAAGATCCCGCGGCTGGTCGAGATGTTCAGCCGGCGTCTGCAAGTGCAGGAGCGGCTGACGACCCAGATCGCGAACACGCTGAACGAGGCGCTCCAGCCGCGCGGCGTCGCCGTCGTCGTGGAGGCGATCCACCTCTGCATGCTGATGCGTGGCGTGGAGAAGCAGAACTCGAAGGCGATCACCTCAGCCATGCTCGGCGCGTTCCGCGACCGGCCCGAAACGCGGGCCGAGTTCATGGAGCTGATCAAGGCGAGTCGGGGGCTTCACATTTGAACGCCGCCGGGGGCGCGCTCAGCGGGCAGGTCGCGATCGTCACCGGTGCCGGGCGCGGGATCGGGCACGCCATCGCCATGGCGCTCGCGCGCGAAGCCGCCACGGTTGTGCTCGCGGCGCGGACGCGGCAGGAGCTGGCGGCCGCCGCGGCGGCGATCCGCGAGAGCGGCGGGACGGCCCTCGCCATCCCCACCGACGTCACGCAGGATGCCGCCGTCGAGGCGATGGTCGAGCAGGCCAACGCTGAGCTCGGACGCGTCGATATCCTGGTCACGGCCGCCGGCGCCGCCTCCTTCGGTCCGGTGGTGGGCAGCAAGCCGGCCGACTGGGACGCCATCCTCGCCGTGAATCTCCGCGCGGTGATGGCATGCTGTCGCGCGGTTCTGCCCGCGATGATCCGCCAGCACCGAGGCACGATCATCAACATCGCGTCGGTCGCGGCGCAGCGGCCCATCCCGGGCGCCGCCGTCTACACGGCGACGAAGGCCGGCGTGATCGGCTTCAGCCGTGTCCTCGCCGAGGAGCTCCGCGGGGACGGCGTGCGCGTCGGAGTCCTCGTGCCGGGTGCTGTGGACACGCCACTCTGGGACACCATCGGGAACCCACCGGATCGTAGCCGGATGCTTCGGCCCGAGGACGTTGCGCGGGCGGCGGTTCTGATGGCCTCGCTCCCACCGGGCGCCTCGCTCGAGGAGCTGACCCTGATGCCCGCGGGAGGCATTCTATGACGCCCCGCGGGAGGCAT
>JAHFDK010000062.1:4844-16243 GCA_023249095.1 Candidatus Rokuibacteriota bacterium
ACGATGACCGAGACGGCCGCAAAGAAGGTCTCCGAGCTCCGCCTCGAGGAAGGCAAGCCCGAGTGGGGGCTGCGGATCCGCGTGGTTGGCGGAGGCTGCTCCGGAATGTCCTACGAGCTCGGCTGGGAAGACCAGCCGGCGGCGGACGACGACGTGCTCGACGCGCAGGGCATCAAGGTCTACATCGACAAGCACAGCGCACCCTATCTCGAGGGTAGCGAGATCGACTTCGTGGACAACAGCATGATGGGCGCGGGCTTCGCGATCAAGAATCCGAACGTGAAGTCCAGCTGCGGCTGCGGTCAGTCGCACCGCTTCTAAGCTCTCGTCAGCCGCCGTGCGCGTCCGGGTCCGTCTCTTCGCCCGGTACCGTGAAGCCCTGGGACGCGAGCGGCTCGAGGTCGATCTTCCCGAGGGCGGGACCGTCGAGGCCGCCTGGTCGGCGATCGCCGACCGTCATCCCGAGCTTGCGCCCTACCGGCCGTTCACGCTGTTCGCCGTCGGACAAGACTACGTCTCTCCCGACCATCGCCTGCGGCCTGACGACGAGCTCTTTCTCTTCCCGCCCGTCAGCGGCGGCGGCGCCGGCGCCGATATCTACCGTGTCGTGACCGAGCCGCTGTCCCCCGATGCGATCGCCGCCGAGGTGGACGACCCCGGCGCCGGCGGCATCGTCATCTTTTCTGGCGTAGTGCGGAACGAGACGGGCGGCCGCCCGGTGAAGTTCCTGGAGTACGAGGCGCACGCGCCGATGGCCGAGGTCAAGATGCGCGAGATCGGCGAGGCCGTGCGCGTCCGCTGGCCCGGCGTCAGGCGCGTGGCGATGCTCCACCGCATCGGGCGGCTCGAGATCGGCGAGGCGAGCGTGCTCATCGCCGTCGCCGCCGCGCATCGCGGCGACGCATTCGAGGCGTGCCGGTACGCGATCGACACGCTCAAGCGCATCGTCCCGGTCTGGAAGAAGGAGCACTTCGAGGACGGCGAGGTCTGGGTGGGTCTCCAGGGCGGGTAGTCGGGTGGCCCCGCGCGACCAGATGGAGCGCACCATTCGCCGCCACGCGATGCTCGCGGGCGGCGAAACCGTCTTGGTCGCAGTGTCGGGCGGCGCCGACTCGGTGGCGCTGCTGCACCTTCTCGCCGGGCTCGCCCCGGAGTGGCGACTCCGGCTCCACGTCCTTCACGTCGATCACCAGCTGCGCCCCGATTCGCCCGGCGACGCCGACTTCGTCCAGGCGCTCGGGGCCCGCTTCGGCGTTCCGGTCGACATCGCGACCGTGACGGTCGACTCGCGGGGCTCTCTCGAGGCCGCGGCGCGGGCGGCCCGGTACGCCGCGCTGGAGACGAGCGCCGCTCGCCTCGGCGCCCACCGGGTCGCGCTCGGTCACACCGCCGACGATCAGGCGGAGACCGTGCTGATGCGCCTCCTCGAAGGCGCGGGCGTGCGAGGGCTCGCCGGGATCCCGCCCGTGCGTGGCCGGATCATCCGCCCGCTCATCGAGCTCCACCGGGCCGCTCTCGAGACGGAGTTGCGGCGGGCGGCGCTCCCGTGGGTCGAGGATCCGACGAACCGCGACCCGAAGTTTCTCCGCAACCGGATTCGTCACGAGTTGCTGCCGCTCCTCGCCGACTCGTACAACCCCGAGATCGCGAGCGCGCTCACCCGGGTGTCGGCGCTCGCTCGCGACACCGTCACGGCGCTGGACCGTGCCGCGGGAATCGAGCTCGATCGGCTGAGCACGTTCGGCGATGGCGCGGTGACACTTCCGCTCGGCCCGCTGCGGGCCTTACCGCGCCAGGTCGCTGCCGAGGTCCTACGTCAGGCGGCGGAACGTCTCGGGAGTCGCGCCCCGCTGAGAGCATGGTCCCATCGTGGGCTCAGGAGAACGTTCGCCGTCCCGCCGCCCCGACGTCCGTTCCGGCTTGGCGGAGTGACCATCGAGGTGAGCGGCGTTCTCGCGCGCCTCGCGCTCGCTCCGCTGGCCGCGCTCGCCGAGCGCCCGGTCAGCGTCCCCGGCCGCACCGAACTGCCCGAGATCGGCCAGGCGCTCGAAACGCAACTCGCGGGGGCTGAGGCCTACGCGATTCCCCGCGAGCCGGGCCGCGTAGCCTTCGATGCCGACGAGCTGGCGGGACCCCTCGTGGTTCGCGCCCCGCGTCGCGGCGAACGCTTCGTCCCGTTCGGCGGCGTCGAGCGGCGGCTCAAGACGCTCTTGATCGATGCGAAGGTGCCCCGCTGGGATCGCTGCCGCGTGCCCGTGGTGGAGGCCGGCGGCGCGGTCATCTGGATCGGAAAGCTCCGCCGCGGTGCCGCGGCCCGCGTGACGGCCCGGACGCGGCGCGTGCTGGAGCTGGCCCTTGTTCCTCTGGCGGAGTCCGACCGCGACCGGTAGAGTAGAGAACCGAGTCGCCGATGAACCCATTCGTCGCCCTTCTCTTCACGTTGCTTCTTGCCGCCCCCGCCTGGGCGCAGCAGCGCCCGGCCCCGGCGGAGCCGCAGCGCCCGGCGCCGAAGGTCGATGCGCACAGTATGCTGCGGGCGCTGGAGGACGCGTTCGCCGCCGTCGCCGACCGCGTCACGCCGGCCGTGGTGCACGTGAGCACGGTGCCGAAGAAAGCGGCGGCCGGCGCGCCGGAGGAAGCCCCGGAGCGGTTCAAAGAGTTCTTCGGCGAGGAGTTCTACGAGCGCTATTTTCGCCGGCGCCCGCGCGAGGACGCGCGCGCCACCGGCTCGGGCGTCCTGGTGGATCCGAAGGGATACATCTTGACGAACAACCACGTGATCGAGAACGCTCAGGAAATCATCGTGCGCCTCTCGGATCAGCGGAAGTTCCCTGCGCGCCTCGTCGGACGAGATCCGAAGACCGACCTCGCCGTGCTCAAGGTGGATGCGCCCGGCCCGCTCCCGGTGGCCGAGCTGGGCGATTCCAGCCAGCTCCGCGTCGGCCAGTGGGCGATCGCGATCGGCAACCCGTTCGGCCTCGATCGCACCGTGACCGTGGGAATCGTCTCCGCCACCGCCCGGACGCGCGTGGGCGTGACCCAGTACGACAACTTCATCCAGACCGATGCCTCGATCAATCCGGGAAACTCGGGGGGGCCGCTCCTGAACATCGACGGCAAGGTGATCGGGATCAACACCGCGATCGTTGCCACCGGCCAGGGCATCGGCTTTTCGATCCCGATCAACCAGGCGCGTGACGTGATGCAGCAGCTCATCACGCGGGGCCGCGTGGTGCGCGGCTGGCTCGGCATCGTCATCCAGGACGTGACCGATCAGCTCTCCGGGAGCTTCGGCGTGAAGGAGCGGGAAGGCGTCCTCGTGGCCGAGGTGATGAAGGGCAGCCCCGCCGAGGCCGCCGGCCTCAGGGCGGGCGACGTCGTCGTCGAGCTGAGCGGCACGCCGATCAAGGAGGTCCCCGACCTCCAGCGGCGGATCGCCGCCGTCAAGCCCGGGCAGACGTTGAAGCTCACCGTGATCCGCGAAAAGAAGCCCGTGCCGGTCACCGTGAAGATCGGCGAGATGCCGGCCGACGAGCCGGTGGTCGCCGAGGCGCTCGGGACCAACGAGTGGGGCGTCAGCGTGGAATCGCTCACGGGCGATGCGGCGCTCCGCTTCGACTTGCCGGTCTCGCGCGGTCTGCTCGTCACGGACGTGCAACCCGGGAGTCCCGCCGAGAAGGCGGGCCTGCGGCGCGGCGACGTGATCCTCGAGGTCGCGCGCCGGCCCGCTGACGACCCGGCGAATCTGTACCGCGTGCTCGGAGCGCTCAAGCCCGGCGAGTCGGTCTTGATCTACGTCCACCGCGCTGGCGGCGGCAGCGGCGGGGCCAACCAGTACCTCACGATGGAACGCGCGCGTCCGCGGTGACCGCCGCGGGCACCCGAACGGCGCCGCGGGGCACGGTCCTCGTCGTGGACGACGAGGAGGGCGTGCGCGCCTCGGTGCGAGCGATCCTCGAAGAGACCTGCGACGTCCTCGAAGCGCCGAACGGCGCCCAGGCGCTCGAGATCCTGAAAACTCACGAGATCGACCTCGTCATGCTGGACCAGCGGATGCCCGGCGAGGCGGGGATCGACGTTCTCCCCCGCATCAAGGCCGCCGACCCGTCGACGGTCGTGGTCATCGCCACCGCCGTCCGCGAGCTACGGACCGCCGTCGAAGCGCTCAAGCGTGGGGCGTACGACTACCTGACCAAGCCCTTCGAAGTGGACGAGATTCTGTCGCTGGCCCAGCGGGCGCTCGAGAAGCGTGCGCTCGAGCGTGAAGTGCTCTATCTCCGTTCGGCGCTGGCGGGCGCCCCGTCCGACGCGGGCGGCATGGCCGGAGCCTTCGAGGGGATGATCGGGCGCCACCCGGAGATCGTCCGCGTCTACCAGCTCATCGTGCAGATCGCGCCGACCCCGACCACCGTGCTGATCACCGGGGAAAGCGGCACCGGCAAGGAGCTGGTGGCGCGCGCGATCCACGCGCGGAGCGGGCGCCAGGACCAGCCGTTCGTCGCGATCAACGTGGCGGCGATCCCCGACGCGCTGGTCGAGTCCGAGCTGTTCGGCCACGAGAAGGGCGCCTTCACCGGGGCGCACGCGAGGAAGCTCGGTCGCTTCGAGCTGGCTCACGGGGGCACCGTCTTCCTCGACGAGATCGGCAGCCTCCGGCTCGATCTTCAGGCGAAGCTCCTGCGGGCGTTACAAGAACGGGAGATCGAGCGTCTGGGCGGCGTGCGCGCCGTGCCCGTGGACGTGCGAATTCTGGCGGCGACGAACGTCAATCTGAAGAGCGCCGTGAGGGCGCGGACGTTCCGCGAGGACCTCTACTACCGGCTGAACGTGGTGCCCGTCCACGTGCCACCGCTCCGCGAGCGCCGCGAGGACATCGGCGCGCTCGTGCAGTACTTCGTCCGGAAGATCGCGCGCGAGTGCGGTCGCGACGTGCGCGGCGTGTCGGCCGGCGCCCTCGAAGTGCTCACCCGCTACGACTGGCCGGGGAACGTGCGCGAGCTGGAGAACGTCCTGCACCGGGCCGTGGTCCTCGCGCGGAGCCCCGTCATCCATCTCCAGGACGTGCCGCTCGACGTGGCAATGCCCGAGACGGGGTCGCGCCTGGGCGAGGACACGGGCCCGCCGCTGCGCGAAGCCCTGGAACAGTTCGAGCGCCAGTACATTCTGCGCGTGCTCGAGGGCGTGGGCTGGAACGTGAGCCACGCGGCCCGGCGGCTCGGCGTGCACCGGAACACGGTCCTGACGAAGCTCTCGGGCTGGGGCATCCAGCGCCCGGGCAGCGGTGAGGGGCGGAGCCTCAGTCTCTAGCGAGCCCGCCCTACCGGAAGGATCGACTCACCAGGAGAAGAGATTGGTGAAGAAGTCCTTCACGCGCCGAGTGAAGGTCGGGTCGCCACTTCGGGTCGGCCGATCCGAGGCTGTCCCGCTCTCTGGCGTTGCCGGTGGGTCGATCGACGCATTCAGCGTTGCCCTCTGCAGGGCGCCATCCTTCGTGTCGGCGGTCGCAGGCAGAAGCGTCTCGGAGACGCTGATGGCGAGATACGTGTACCAGAGTCCCTCATAGATGTGAACTTCGAGTGCGTTACTGTCTTTCTCGTAGACCTGCCACGTACCGTCCGTGGCGGTGGTCGTCCTGGACACGGGGCGCCAGCCGTTCGATTCCAGGCGCGTGCGCATCAGGTCCCCGAGGCTGGCCGGCTCCAGGCGCCCCCGATAGACGAGTTGAGCCGCCTTGACGCTAGGCGACTCGATCACGACCGAGCGCTCCGGCTGGTACGTGAGCCCGGTCGGCAACGGGATGTCGTCGAACTGACGGCGGGGCGTCGTCGTCGCGCACGCGGCGGTCACGAGCAGGAGCACGGCGGTCGCGCAGATTCTGGTTTTCATGGGCGCAGCCTAGCAGTCACCCACCAGCTGGACCAAGAAATTAGGGAGGCGTCGCCCGCAGGGCGTACATTACGCGCCACAGCGCCAGGAAGTCGCGCGCCCCCTGCCAGCCAAAGGCACCGCGACCCTCCACGTGCTCCACGACGCCGACGAGCACGAGCGTCGTCCGCTCCGGACGCGCGGCCGCGAGCCGCAGGCTCTCCGTGTAGGGTACCGCGCGGTCGGCGCGACCGTGAACCAGGACGAGGCGCGCGCGGATGTCGCGCGCCACCCTGAGCGGCGAGAGGGCGTCGAGGTATTGTTGCAGATCGGGCGGCAGCGCGGTGAGCAGTCGGGCCGCGCCGTCGCGATCGGGGCCCTCGAGAATCGCACGCGACGAGGCGTCGAGCCGATCGGCGTTGGCCCGCACGAACGTCCGGACCAGCTCGGGATCGTGGTCGACCCGGCCGCGAATACCCTCGTATCCGTAGGCGCCCGTCAGCCAGAAGCGCACCACTTCGCGTGCGGACGCGTAGCCGCCGAGAGTCAGGACGGCGCCGACGCGCTCGCGGACGCGAGGGTCGGCGGCGGCAAGGAGCGCGGGTCCCGCGCCGACGCTCACACCGACCACGAGGGTCGACGCCGCGCGCCCGGCAAGCGTGGCGATCACCGGCTCGATGTCCTCCCGCCCGAGCCGTCCGCGCGTGAGCCCGGGGATCGTCGGCACCGCCACGTCGAACCCGGTCCGCGACAGCAGCGCCGCCGCCTCTCGGACACGCGGGTCGTCCTTGCCTTCGGGGGAGAAGCCGTGGACCAGCACCAGCGGGGCGCCGGCGTGGAGCCCGGCGTGGACGTAGAGATCGGTGCTGGCACCCGGGACGAGGAACGGCCGGCGGGTGGGCGCCGCGGTCAGCATCGAGAGCGCGGCGGGCCGTCCTTGGCTGAGGAACTCCAGGAGAAACGCCCCGGCCAGCAGCGCGGACCATCCGACCCACGCGACGGGGACGGCGAGGGCGAGCGCGAGAACGAGAGCTGCGAGCCGGACTACTTCCGGTTGACGCACTTCACGAGGCGCCACCCGTCGAACATGTTGACCTGGGTGATCGACTCGGGCACAAGGCCCACATGCTCGAGGAGCGGCGCCAGGGGCAGGTTCGACTTCCAGCCCAGACGCGTGCAGACCGGCGCCAGCAGATCCTCGACCCATCCCGTCAGCCGCCGCTCGCTCCTGAAGTGGTTCAGGATCACGATGATCCCGTCGGGCTTCACCACGCGACGCATCTCTTTGAGGACCGCGACCGGCTCGGGCACCGCCGAGATCGTGTAGGTCGCGACGACCTTGTCAAACTCGTTGTCGCCGAAGTCCAGGGACGTCGCGTCCATGACCTTCAGGGTCACGTTGGGCATGGCGAGGGTCTGGACGCGCTCGACGGCCTTGTCCAGCATCTCCTGCGAGAGGTCGATGCCGGTCAGCTGACACGCCCACGGGTAGAGCGGAAGGTTCAGCCCCGTGCCGATGCCCACCTCGAGCACGGAGTCGCTGCGCTCGAGGGCCAGTTGCTTGAGGGCCGCGGTGCGCCCGGGAGCGAAGATCCAATCGAAGATGAAGTCGTAGACCGGGGCGTATAACTCGTACGCGCGCTGGACCTGCCTCTTCTCTAACGCTACGTCCACTCAGAGCCCTCCCGCGAAAGCGGTTTGGGAGTGAAGTCGGTCAGTAGCCGAGAGCCGGGCGTATTTTAACCACGAGCGGCCGGCGTTGCCAAGCGCCTTTTCGCCTCGACCACACCTAGAGCAGGAACCTGATCAGCAGCGTGGCCAGGCCCAGAAATGAAAAGAATCCGAACACATCCGTGAACGTCGTGATGATCACGCTGGACGCGATCGCCGGGTCGACCCTGGAAGTCTTCAGCGCGATCGGGACGAGCGTGCCCACGACGGCGGCGACGAGCATGTTGAACACGAGGGCGACGGCGAGGATCAGCGAGAGCAGCAGCTGCCCTTTCCAGATGTAGGCGATCACCGCGATCACGAGGCCGTTCGCCCCGCCGGTCGTGAGCCCGAGCCAGAGCTCCTTCCAGAGGACGCGGCGCAGCACGGCGGCGCTCATGTCGCCCAGCGCGATCCCCCGGACGACGATCGTCGCGGTCTGGGTCGTCGCGATACCACCCATGGAGGCGACGATCGGCATGAAGACCGCAAGCGTCGCGAGGGCCTGGATGGAGGACTCGAAGAGGCCGATGACCGAGGCCGCCAGCACGGCGGTGCCCAGGTTGATCAACCTCCAGAGGTTACGCTTGATGAAGACAGCGCGCGGTGGGTCGAGGACCGTCTCGTCGCCGGCGACGCCGCCGAGGCGCTGGATGTCCTCCGTCGCCTCCTCGCGGATGACGTCGATCACGTCGTCCACGCCGATCGTGCCGAGCAGACGCCGGTTGACGTCCACGACGGGGATCTGGATCAGGTTGTAGTGCTGGACGCGGCGCGCGACCTCCTCCTGGTCCGTGTCCACTCGCACGCTTTCCACCTCGTCCGTGCGGATCGCGCGGATGGGCGTCGCCGCATCGGCGGCGAGCAGCCGGTGGAGGGGGACGACGCCGACCAGGTGGTCGTGGTCGTCCACCACGTAGAGGTAGAACGCGCCCTCGCCCGAGGCTGCCTTGCGAATGTGCTCGATCGCCTGGGCGACCGTGGCCTCCTCGCGCACGGCGACGAACTCGGGCGACATGAGGCGGCCCGCCGTGCCCTCCGTGTACTCGAGGAGCTCCTGGACCTCCTCGGACTTCTCCTCCTCCATCAGCTCGAGGATTTCTTCCGCCTGCTCCCTGGGCAGCTCCTCGACGACGTCCACGACCTGCTCGGGCGGCATCCGATCGAGGACGCGCGAGACCTCGACTTCCGGGAGCGAGCCGACCAGCTCGCGCAGCGTCGGGTCGTCGAGCTCGGCGAGCACCTCGCCCGCGTGCTGGGGGGTGAGGAGGCGGAAGAGGCGGACCTGATCGTCCGGCGGCAGCTCGCGGATCACGAGGGACACGTCCGCGGGGTGCGCGTCCTCCAAAAGGTCGGCGAGCCGCTCGTCCCGGCCCTCGCCGAGAAGCTGCTTGATCGATTCGATCAGCCGCGCCGTCTCTTCCATCTCACCACGGACTCACCACGGAGTATGACCCCGCTCCGGCGCCGGGCAATGCGAATTTGCCCCCGCCGGAGCGGGACACGGATGTGTACCCGTCAGGCGCCGAACTTGATGAGGCGCAGGGCGTTGGCCATCACCAGTGGCATCAGATGCTGGGCGGGGATCACGCCGAGGCTCCCGCCGGCGCAGGCGCGCTCGGTGAAGGCGGCCACGGCGTCGGCGCCGCAGTACCGGCTCCAGACCAGGAGGGGGACCGGCTGCCAGCCGTGGCCGGCCAGAACCGAGGGCGTCGCGTGATCGCCGGAGATGATCAGGACGTCAGGCCCGAGGGCACGGATGTCCGGGATCGCCCGGTCCAGCCGCTCGAGCGCCCCGACCTTCGCGTCGAAGTCTCCGTCCTCGCCCGCCTTGTCCGTGTCCTTGTAGTGAACGAAGAAGAAGTCGTGCGTGTCCCAGTTCTCGCGGAGCGTCGCGAGCTCGTCGTCGAAGGTGGCGCCGGTCTTGAGGACTTCCATGCCGACCAGCTTCGCCAGACCGCGGTACATCGGGTAGGCCGCAATCGCCGCGCTCCGGAGCCCGAAGACCTCGGGAAACCGCGGGAGCTTCGGGAGCTGGTCGAAACCACGCAGGAGCACCATGTTCGCGGGCGCCGCGTCGGCGAGCAGGCGTCGGGCCTCGGCGACGAAGCGGCTCACGAGCGCGGCGGTGGCCTTCGCGCGCGGCGCGAGCGCCTTCACGGCGAGCGGCGGCTTGCCGAGCACTTGGGGATCGGTCTCGGAGAGCCGCGCCGAGAGGCCGCCCCCACTGCGGGCTCGGCCACGGAGGACGAGGACGAAACGATAATCCTTCCCGGGCTCGACGAACACCTCGACGCCGGGAAGCCTGATGCGCCGGAGGCGCTCGGTCAGACGCACGCACACGTCGGTCGCGATCCGGCCCGCGCGCCGGTCGGTGATGCGGCCCGTCCCATCCACGGTGCAGAAGTTTCCGCGCGCGGCGACGTCGCCCGCGCGCAGGTCGAACTCGATGCCCAGCGCCTCGAGGACTCCGCGGCCGACCTGGTACCGGAGCGGATCGTAGCCGAAGAGCCCGAGGTGTCCGGGACCGCTGCCCGGTGTGATTCCCGGCGCGACGTGACGGATGAGACCGCACGCAGCCTCGGTGGCGAGCTGCGAGAGATTGGGAAGCTGCGCGGTCTCGAGCTCGGAGCGTCCGGTCTCGGGTCGCGGGAGCCCCCCGAGCCCGTCGAGCGAGACGAGGACGATCTTCGTCGTGTTCGAGACGACGAGCGGCGCGATTACATCGAGCATCGGCGGCTCACGCCTCCTTGACGGGGTTCTCGATCTGCCCGAGGCCGGTGATGTCCAGGCGGCACGTGTCGCCCGGCTGGAGGAAGATCGGCGGCTTGCGCGCGAAGCCCACGCCGGGCGGTGTACCCGTCGCGATGAGATCGCCGGGAGAGAGGGTCATCAGGTTCGAGAGGTAGCTGACGAGATAGCGGACGTCGAAGATGAACGTCTTGGTGTTACCCGTCTGCATCTGCTTTCCGTTGACCCAGAGCCTCAGCTCGAGGACGTGCGGGTCGGGGATCTCGTTCCGGTCCGCGATGCACGGACCCACCGGCGCGAAGGTCTCCGGGATCTTGCCGGCCATCCACTGGCTCCCGATGAACTGGAAGTCGCGGGCGCTCACGTCGTTGATGATCGTGTAGCCCCAGACGTAGTCCAGCGCCTTATCTCTCCCGACGAAGCGCGCGGTGCGGCCGATCACCACCCCGAGCTCGACTTCCCAGTCCAACATCTGCGAGCCGCGAGGTCTCAGGATCGGCTCGCCCGGGTCGAGGATCGCGTTCGACCACTTGGCAAAGATCGGCGGCTCCTTGGGGATCGGCTGATTGGCTTCCTCCGCGTGGTCACGGTAGTTGAGCCCGATGCAGATGAACTTTCCGGGATCGGCGATCGGTGCATGCAAGCGCGCCGAGGCTGCGGGGACCGTCACCCATTCCTTGATCCCGGCGACTGCCTCCTCGGCCGCGGGGCCGCCCTCGAGGAACGCGCGCGTGCTGGGCGGCACGAGCGTCGCGGCGATCTCCCCGGCACGCATTACGCCGCGACGCGTCAAAGTGGCGGCGAGGCTCGCCTGCAGGTCCGCGATTCGGTCGCCCTGAATGATGCCGAGGCGTGGTTGCTGACCATTCGTCGAGAAGCGTACGAGCTTCATGGGTGACAGGCCTCCTGGAACAGAATGTGCCGCCGATTATAGCGTTTGTCGAGTTTACGCGTGCTCGGTCCATTTGTTATGATCTGGACTCCAGGAAATGCTTCGGTGGGAGCCCTCCAGGGGCGGACAATAGTCACGCTGAAGGGCTACAGGGAGGAGGTTCCCTTATGAAGACCGAAAT
>JAHFDK010000062.1:16343-25253 GCA_023249095.1 Candidatus Rokuibacteriota bacterium
TTATGAAGACCGAAATCCGGATCCTCGCCGTCGTGGTGTCGCTCCTGATGTTTGTCACCGGCCCGCTCGCGCCCCTGGCGTCCGCTCAGCAACCTCCTCCAGCCACGGAGCCTGCCGCCCAGCAGCCTACGCCGCAGCCGATGGACCCGGTCAAGCCGGATTCTCGAGCCGGTGAAGCGGCCGCCTACCATATCGGCGCGGGTGTCGCCAACGTCTTCTACGTACCTGGCAAGGGCTTTCTGTGCGGCCTCGGTGCCGCCGCCGGGATCTTCATACTCGCGATCACCTTTGGGTCTCAACCTAAGACCGCCGCCTACTTCGGCAGGGAGGGGTGCGGTGGTCGGTGGTTCTTGACGGGCGACGACCTCAGGCCGGACGCCGACGTCAGAGCGTTCGATTGGGAGACGGACGCCACCAAGTACTAGACCCTTCGTTCCGCGCCCTGTCGCCGTCCTGCTGTTCGTCGCGCTTCTCGCGGCCTTCGCGGCGGGCATCTGGGGCACCGTCCTCCGTCCCTCGGCCTACGAGGTTCGCGGGACGATCGTCGCCCGCCCAGCGCCGGACCTGATCCTCGTGCGCCACGAGCCCGTCGTGCCACTCGGCATGGGCGCCATGGAGCTGATGGCGGTCTCCGCCTCGCCCGCGCTGCTCGATCCGGCGGCGCCGAAGCCCGGCGACCGCGTGAAGCTCGCCGTTCGCCAGCAGCACGATCAGCTCATCCTTCTCCGGATCGAGAAGCTCCCCTGAGTCAGCCCGGGCGGGTGAGTCCGCGCACGTAGCGGACGAGCTCCGTGATGTCGGCGTCACTGAGGGTGGCGCCGAAGCCCGGCATCCCCGGCCTCCCGATGGGCGCCCCGCCGTGCTTGATGATGTCGAAGAGGTACTCGTCGGAACGCTGACCGATCGCCTCGTTGTCCGAGAGAGTGCCCGGGCGGATCAAGAAGAGCGCCGCGCGCCAGGACCCGCGCCCGTCGGCACCGTGGCACGTCGAGCAGAGCGTGAGGTAGAGCCGCTCGCGGCGCGGCGCACCCGGTGAGGGCTTCGGAGTGTCGAGAAGCCACGCGAGTCCGCCCGCGAAGGCGCCGACTGCGGCGATCGCAATCACGAGCACGAGGAGCGGCCGGCGCATGGCGCCGAGGATAGCACCCAGTGACAGAGCGCAAGCCACTTGACAAGGGGGGCCGGGGAAGCATAAAGAAGCTAATTCTTTAGAGGCGCTATAATCCTGCTCGATCGGCTCCAGGAAAGCCACGGAGGCGCACGATGAGTGACTTGCGATCAGTCCAGACCGACCCCTCAACCCTTGACCGTCGGAAGTTCCTCGGGGTCGCCGGGGCCGGAGTCGCGGGCGGTTCACTGTTGACGATGCTCGACGCTCGCAAGGCGCCAGCGCAGGTCCGGGGCACCACACTTCGGATCTTGCAGTGGAGTCACTTCATCCCGGCCTACGACGCCTGGTACGACAAGTTCGCCAGGGAGTGGGGCGACAAGAACGGCGTCAAGGTGCGGGTGGACCACATCCCCCACCTCGATATCCCGGCGCGAATGGCCGCCGAGTTCGCGGCCGGGGCGGGACACGACATCATCTACAACGGCTCGTCGATCCTTACTCGGCTCTATTACAAAAACCTCGTCGACCTCACCGACGTTGCTGACCAAGCCGGGAAGAAGTACGGGGGCTGGATCCCCGCGGCGCGGTCGCTCGTCGAGGTGGAGGGGCGCTGGTTTGGCCTTCCGATCTTTTACATCTTGGCGCCGATGCTTTACCGCAAGGACCTGTTCGACGCCAGTAACTTGAAATATCCTGACACCTGGGAGCTGGCGCGGGTAGCGGCGCGCACGCTCAAGCCCAAGGGGCATCCCACCGGGATCGCGTTGTCCCAGTGCGCCGACGCGAACCTCTTCTGGCGTTCGATGTTCTTCAGTTTCGGCGGGACGGAGGCGGATCCCTCGGGCGACAACCCCACCCTCGATTCGAAGGAGCTACGGGAGTTTCTCCGCTTCGCCAAGGCGATCTTCGACGAGGGCATGACGCCGGAGGTGTTCTCCTGGGACGACGCCTCCGACAACCGCTACCTGGCCTCAGGCATCGCGTGTTGGGTCCACGACGCGATCTCGGCCTACCGCACCACCGAGGACACCAACCCTCCAGTGTTCCAGAGCACCTTCCTCGGGCTCGAGCCCCAGGGGCTGCCCGGCAAGCGGGTCAGCGTGGCCGCACCAAACGTCTGGATGGTGTGGAAGTTCTCGAAGAACCAGCAGGCGGCCAAGGAGTGGCTGGCCTACCTGATCGACAACGATCTGGAGGGCATGGTCCAGAGCCGCGGTTACAACATGCCGTACCTCAACGACCGCTACAAGAAGCCGATGCCCGTCATCGGGACCGACCCCAAGCTGCAGATCCTCCAGGACTTCCCGAAGATCGTCGCCTTCTACGGCTATCCCGGGCCGTCGACCACCCCGATCCAGGAGATCGTCAACACCTTTATCTTCCCCGACATGGTCACTCGCGTGTGTCGCGGCAAGGAGAGCATCGAGGAATCGATCAAGTGGGGGGTGGGCGAGTACCGGCGGGTCTACGCCAAGCACAAGCGCGCATGACGCTGAGCTCGTCGAGCGGCGGCCCGGACGCGGCAGGCGCCCGGGCCGCCGCCATTTCTGTCGCCTCCCGGGCTCGCGCTTCTGGATGGTTCCGAAGTCAGACATCGCGGCGACTGAGCTTCGGTTACCTTCTGCTGGCTCCCGCGGTTCTCTACGTTCTGCTGCTCGTGGGCGCGCCCTTCGTCTTCTCGCTGTACCTTTCGCTGAGCGACGCCAATGTCGGTGACCCCGTCGCGACCTTCGTTGGCCTGGGGAACTTCCGGGCCGCCCTGGAGAGCGATGTCTTCTATATCGCCCTCCAGAACAGCATCGTCTTCACGGTGGTCGGTGCCATTTTCAAGGGCCTTCTCGGCACGACCCTCGCGTTCCTCCTGCTCCAGCCCTTCTGGGGAAGGAAGTTCGTACGCGGCCTGGTCGTGATCCCCTTCACGCTGCCGATCAGCATCAGCGTGCTGTCCTGGAAGTGGATGTACGACTCCCAGTTCAGCGTCATCAACTGGTTTCTGAGCCGGATCGGGCTCATCGGGAGCTATGGCTCCCCGGATTGGCCGGTGTGGCTCGGACAGCCACACCTGGCCCTGGCCGCCTGCATCATCGTCAACGTGTGGCGCACCTTTCCCTTCTCTGCCATCGTGCTGCTGGCCGGGTTCACCTCGGTGCCCACCGAGATCCTGGACGCGGCCAGGGTGGACGGGACCAGCTTCATGCAGCGATTCCGCTTCGTGGTGGTACCGATGATCGCCCCCATCCTCCTGATCGGCTTCCTCTTCGACACGGTGTTCACGCTGTCGGACCTCAGCATCGTGTATCTCTTGACCCAGGGTGGGCCGGCCAATGCGACCAAGATTCTGCCCGTGCTCGCGTATCAGGTCGGCATCCAGGCCGGCGCGCTCGGGCGGGGCGCCGCCATCTCGCTGTTCCTCTTCCCCCTGCTGATGCCGCTCATGATCCTGCTGCTGAGGAACCTCAGGCGGAGGGAGTATTAGGCGTATGGCTGGCCCGCGCACTCATCGTCAGAAGGAGATCAGGCGCCACCTCTGGATCTACGGGTTAATCACGCCCTACATCATCATCGCCGTCTTCCCCATCTACTGGATGGCCATCACCGCCTTCAAGCAGGACCCCGATCTGTACCGGATGGACGTCTTTCCGCTCTGGTTCCACCTGGCGCCCACCTGGAAGCACTTCTCGTACCTGTTCACCAACACCAACTATGGCGCCTGGATCATCAACACCATGGTCATCGCGGCGTGGGTGGCGGTGATCACGCTGCTCGCCGCGGTGCCCGCCGGTTATGCGCTGGCCCGGCTCCGCATCCCCGGAGCCGAGAACCTCGGGATCGCTATTTTCATGACCTACCTGGTCCCGGCCATCATCCTCTTCCTCCCGCTCGCGAGGGTGGTGTCGATGCTCGGACTTCAAGATTCCTGGTGGGCCCTGGTGCTGGTGTACCCGACCATCACGATCCCGTTCTGCACGTGGCTCCTCATGGGCTTTTTCAAGACCGTGCCCGTGGAGATGGAGGAAGCGGCGCGGGTGGACGGCTGCGGATACCTTGGCGCGCTCGTGCGCGTCGTCCTGCCCGTGAGCGTCCCGGGGATCCTGACCGCGGTGATCTTCGCCTTCACGCTCTCGATGCAGGATTTTCTCTACGGGCTGGCCTTCGTCGCGCCAGGTGATCAGAAGCCGGTGACGGTGGGCGTACCCACCGAGCTGATCCGGGGCGACGTGTTCTTCTGGGGCTCGCTGATGGCGGCCGCGCTCATGGTGGGGCTGCCGGTGGCGATTCTGTACAATTTTTTCCTGGACCGGTTCATCCAGGGGATCACGGGCGGCGCCGGGAAGTAGACGCCTAGTCCTTGTCCGGCTTCTGAATCGGATCCGGGCGACCGGGGTAGCCAAGGTGGAGCATCAGATACTTGACGGGCTTGTCCGAGCGGTTGGTAAGGTTGTGCCACCAGCCCACACCCCCGTTGTCCATGAAGGACTGCCCCGCCGCGTGGTACTGAGTACCCTTGATCCCGATCGGACCCGCCTCATATTCGGTGATCAACACGCCCTCAATGACGTAGATGTAGGTCGGCACCCGGAACTCCTGGCGGCCGGTCTGCCCTCCGGGTTCCAGCTCAACGGTCGCTCCCGTGACGAAGAGGGGCGTGCTCACCGTCGCCGAGAATCCGCCGAGCGACGTGACCAGGCCCTTGACCTTGACCCCTTTCGGCTCCGCTGCCTTCTGGTCCTGGGCTTCGGCGGGAAGGCCTGCGAAGCCGATAACGAGCAAGCTGGCTGCCGCAGCGATCAACGTCTTGGTGATCATGGGTGCGCTCCCCGGGAGAAGATGTGAAGTGCTGGTTGTTGGTTCTACTCTGAGGCTCGAGTCCGTCTGCCCTTCCCGGCGTCCGGCGCACGCAAGCCCGAGTTACGCGGAGGCTAGCAGAGGCCCTTCGCGAATGTCAAGGCTCGCCTGCCGCCTGCGCGGTGCTGGTTGGGGGGCATGGCTCATGCGCGCAGGGCTGACCTGGCTTCTCGCGGTGAGCCCCCAACCGACGGCAGGCGCCGACGTCTCGCCGGGGTTGCGCGTGGACGTCGTGGCCACCGGGATTCCCCGCCCGATCCAGCTCGCCTTCGACACGCACGGGGGCCTGGTGGTGTTGAGTCCCGGTTGGCGGGGAGACGCCGCCGCAGAGATCTACCGCGTCGACGTGCACCAAGCCCTGCCGGTTGATGCTACGCGGGCGCCCCGCGTCGTGATTCCGTTCGCAGAGGAGCTACGAAAGGCGGTGTTCGGGAGCCTCGCGCTCGAACCCCGGAGCGGGGACCTGTTCCTCGGCGAAGAGAACGGCAATCGCATTTATCGCCTCGGGGCGGACCATCGGCTCCAGGCAGTGGTCGTGGGGCTGAACCACCTCCTCGGTGGGAGCGCGCTCGCCCTCGACGAGCAGGGCCGACTGGTATTCGTCGACTACGCCAGCCCGGAAACGCATCTGCGGTCGGAGCAGCCATTGCCGCCGTCGCTCAGCTGGCTCACCGATGAGGGCTATCGGGGCCCGCTGGTCTTTCGCATCGATCCGAGCGAGGAGCGGCTCCTGCCCCGGCGCGCCGATCTGCTTGCTCCGATTGTCCCGCGGGCCGGAGCGATCCCGGCGGGTCAGGAGCCCCTCTGGCGGTTGATCGGCGTCACGGCGACGACGGGCGACGATCTCGTCTTCCTGAGCTCCGTGGGGGAAGTGCTCCGGCTCGGGCCCGACAGAGAGCTTCGTCTCGTCGCCCGACTACCCGCCGGCCATTACTACCGGAACAACCTGGCGATGGGGCCCGACGGCAGCGTGTTCGTCTGTGGCGGGTTTCATATCCGTCAGATCTTCCGGGTCTCGCCGGCCGGGGCGGTGAGCATCATCGCCAGCGACCTCGGTGATCCGGGCGGCATCATTCTCGACCGCAAGGGCGCGCTGTACGTCGCCGAGACCGCGCTCCACCGGATCATCCGCATCGCGCCCAGCCGCTGAGCCAGCACGAAGAAGATCAGGCTCCTTCGACCATCGCGGCCGTGAGGCCGCGCACATAGCCTCGCGCAAAGACGGCGGAGATCGTCACCACGGGGAGCGCCATCAGATTGACTCCCGCCACCGCGGCCAGTTCGTCCAGAGCCACGTCGAACGTGCCGAGCCCGGCCGTGATGGTCTGGTTGTGCGGGGTCAGGAGGAACACGGAGGCGATCATGAAGTCGCTGGCGACGGTCCCGAGGGTGAAGATGCCCGCGGCCACGAGGACGGGGCGGCTCATGGGCAAGATGATGCGGAAGAAGGCGGTGGCGCGGCTCGCGCCCTCGATCAGCGCCGCCTCCTCGATCTCCCGTGGCAGGTGCTGGAAGTAGGCTGAGAGCATCCACACGCAGAAGGGCAGGGCCATGCTGGGATAGATGAGGAGGAGGGCCAGCAGGTTGTCGTCCAGCCCGAGCCCGTTTACGACCTGGAAGAGCGGGATGAAGAGAATGGTCTGGGGGACGACGTAGGCGGCGAAGATCGCGCGCCGCCACCACCGGAACCCCGGTGGACGCAGCCGGCCCAGAGCGTAGGCCGCGGCGACACTGGCCCCAAGGGTCGCCGCCACTGAGCCAGCAAAGATGAAGAGGGTGTTTACGAGCCAGTCCAGGAAGGGGTAGGAACGGCGCAGCGCGTCCCCCACGAAGCCCCGGACCTCGCTCTTGCGCTCGAACAACTCCTCGAAGTTCTCAAGCGTCGGATTCATGACGATGAACGGATTGCCGAAGACGTCCTCCTCCGGGGTCTTCAGCGACTGCACCAGCATGAAGTAGATCGGGAAGAGGCAGTAGACCGTGGTCAGGATCAACAGGCTCAGATGGCCGAGCTTTGCCCACCATGGCCTCGGGTTCATGCGGCCTCCCGCTCCGGCGGATCGAAGAGCCGGAACAGCAGGAAGAGGACCCCGAGCAGGAACGGGACCAGGGTCAATGACAGCGCCGAGGCCGGTCCAAACTGGCCGGCCTTGGTGGCGAGCCAGTAGGCGTGAGTGCCGATCACGGGGAAGACGATGCGGCCGGCGGTGAGCATCCAGACGTTGGCGAGGTCGGCGAAGGCGCTGGTGAGCGAGAGGAACACCCCCAGCGCGAGGAACGGCTTGAGCAGCGGCACGGTGACCAGGTGGAAGCGGCGCCACGCACTTTTCGATTCCAGGAGCGCGCACTCGAACAGTTCGGGCGGGATGGCGTTGATGCCGGCCAGGAGCAGCACGGCGATGAAGGAGCTACCGCGCCAGATGTTGAACAGGATGACGCTCGTAAAGGCCCAGGCGCCGCCGCCGAAGGCGCCGTCGACGACGAATTTCAGATGTCCCATGAACGGGGCGTAGGCGGTGCGGGTCGGGGGATTCAGGGTCCAGTACCAGCCGATCACGCTCACGCCCGCGGGGTAGGCCCAGGGAAGGAAGATGGCCAGGAAGACGAGGGCCCGGCCGCGGAACGGCCGGGCGAGCAACAGGGCGAAACCGAGCCCGAGCGCCAGCTTCGCCACGCTCGTGACGGCTGCGTACACGACTGTCACCGCCGCCGCGCGCCAGAACTCGGCCTCGCCGAGGAAGCGGCGGTAGTTCTCAAACCCGACGAATGCCTGGGGGCCGTCGCTAAGCGGCGAGAGGTCGGTGAGACTCGTCCAGAGCTCCCATCCGACGGGGTACGCCAGGACGGTGAGCAGGAGCAGCAGCGCTGGCGACAGCAGCAGGTACGCGAGCTGGATCTCGCGACGCCGCGCGCGGCCGCGGAGGCTCATGGCCAGCCACCCACGGCCGTACCGAGCGCTGGGGGGGTGTGGGGCGCCATTTCGGGACCCCCCACGAGGTCAGATGGCCAGCTCGGTCTTGTTGTCGAAGAAGTGGACGCGCTCCGGGTGGAGCGTCAGCCGCATCTTGTCGGAGTGCTTCACGCGCACGGTCGGGTCGACGCGCGCCACGATGACGTTCGGTCCGGCCTTGAGGTCGAGCAGGATCTCGGAGCCGAGCGGCTCGACGACCTCGACGACGGTGTCGAAGCTGTAGTCCGCTGCGTCGCTCCCGGTCGCGACGCGCAGGTCCTCGGGCCGGATGCCCAGCGTGAGGCGCTGGCCCTTATAGGCGCCGAGCCGGCCCGCGCTCGCCGGCGGCACTTTCACTCGGAGCCCGGGCGCATCCGCCCACAGGGCGCCGCTCGCGTCGGCGACGGTCACCTCGACGAAGTTCATCGACGGCGAGCCGATGAAGCCGGCCACGAACCGGTTGGCGGGCTTCCCGTACAGCTCGAGCGGCTCCCCGACTTGCTGGATCCAGCCGTCCTTCATGACCACGACCCGGTCACCGAGCGTCATCGCCTCCACCTGGTCGTGGGTGACGTAGATGGCGGTCGTCTCGAGCCGCTCGTGCAGGCGCTTGAGCTCGACCCGCATCTGCACGCGAAGCTTCGCGTCGAGGTTCGAGAGCGGCTCGTCGAAGAGGAACACCTGGGGATGGCGCACGATCGCGCGGCCCACCGCGACGCGCTGCCGCTGGCCGCCGGAGAGCTGGCGCGGTTTCCGCTTGAGGAGCTCCTGGATACCCAGGATCTCGGCGGCGTCCCCGACGCGCTTGGCGATCTCAGGCTTGGGGAACTTCCGCATCTTGAGCCCGAAGGCCATGTTGTCGTAGACCGTCATGTGCGGGTACAGGGCGTAGTTCTGGAAGACCATCGCGATGTCGCGGTCCTTCGGCGGCAGGTCGTTGACGATCCGGTCGCCGATCGTGATCTCGCCCGCCGTGATCTCCTCGAGCCCGGCCACCATCCGC
>JAHFDK010000303.1 GCA_023249095.1 Candidatus Rokuibacteriota bacterium
GGACTTCGTGGGCGCCGCAGGGCGCCTATAGCGTTGCGAACGGGCAGCAAAACGGGGGCTCTGATGAGGTCTCGCTCGGCGTTCGGTGGGTGAGATGATAGAAGAAGAACTCGCGGCCGGGACTACCCGCGCAGTGCTCCGGCACGACCGCCAGCCCGGCCCCGCGTGCGGTTCCACATCAGCCCTCGACTCCCGGGAGGGCAGCCGTAGCTATCTCGATGCGTTCGCGATCCGGGTTTGCTCAGAAAATCCCCCTCTGATTTTCATCGGGCAGGGTGGGCCATTGGCCCATCACCATTTTGTCGGTTTTGTCGGGTACCCCAGCACCATCCTGGTGACGGCCTGGGGACCGTCGCCGGGACGGAGCGGGAGACGTATACCCTCCAGGGGTATTCTCCTGTCTTGGGCAACAAACCACCGGAATTTTCGAGTCAGCCGCTGGAGATCCTCCAGGCCGCGGTGGAGTTCTCGGGGTCGGTCGCGCGTCAGTTCGGCGCTCGAAGCCGGCAACGAAGTGCAACGACTCCCCATCGAAGCTCGCGACGACCGCGAACGCGGCCGCACACAGCTGCACACTGCTCCGTGCAATCGCGTCGAACACGGGCTTCTCGTCGGTCGGCGAACTACTGATTACACGCAAGATCTCGCTTGTGGCCGTCTGCTTATCGAGCGCTTCCGTGAGATCCCTATTGCTCAACTGCAGCTCGTTGAACAACCGCACGTTCTCGATCGCAATGACGGCCTGATCGGCGAAGGTCTTTAGAAGCTCAACCTGCCGCTGTGGGAATAGCCCCCGCTCGCGGCGGGCCACCGTGATAGCGCCGATCGGAACCCCGTCCCGTAGCAGGATGACGACCTCCTTCGAGGGTCCGGCACGTCGTACTGCCGCGCCAGCCCCGCGAGAAGCGTTCCCGGACGGCACGCGCGGCGCTTCGCTGGCGCACGGGTAGTGAAGGACGGATCAGCGCGCTCAAGCGATGTCACGGGCTGCGGCGGTGCCGGTACCGCGGTGAGAGCGGGATGCAACGCTGGGTCGGGCTCGGTGTCATCGCCAATGACTTGCTGGTGCTCGGTCGCGCCGGGCCATGAACCGCTCGGGACCGCCGGATGGTGAGCAATCGGAGCAATGGATAGAGAGGAAAGGCAGAAATGAGCACCCGGACCTGGCCAGACGCTCCATCCCGCATCCCGGGGCGATGTCTACCGTCACTTCTGCACCGGAAAGTAGCTAGAAAGCCAACCTTATACGCGCGGCCAGCGTATAGGCGTCTTGCGCGTCTTTCTTCACGACCCTGCCGCCGGCGCAGGTGCCGGCGGTGGGCGTCGACGAAGTCACCTGCTGGCATTCGGCCGCGTCTAATGCGCTACCGGCGAAGAGCCAGCCACCCACGAGGTCGAAGGCGGTGTTCGGCGAGAACCGCCACGTGAGCCCGAGATTCACCTCGGTCCCGAGATAGTTGGAATCGCCTGACACCCAGCTGTTAGCACTGATGGTCGTCCGCGAGGGGGTTCCAGTACCCGCGGCGCTCGCGAGCTGGCTGCCAGTATCGGTGTCGACTGACTGCGCGGTGAACAGCGCGTGGACGACCCCATACACGCTCAACGAGGGCGTGAAGCTGTATGTGGCCCGTCCAGCGATCCCAGCGCGACCATAGCGGTCGTAGCCGACGTAGTTACCGGTCGTCGCCCAGCCCTGGTTGAAGTAGTCAACCCCGGGAGACCAGAACTGGGACCCCTGAAGAGCTCCAGGCAAAGCTCCTTAAGGTGCTCGAGCGCCGGCGGGTGCGCCGGCTCGGTAGCACGCACGACAAGCCGATCGACGTGTGGATCCTGACGGCAACACGCCAGGATCTGAAAGAGGAGATCGACTACCACAGACGCTACCGCGAGGCATTCAACGTGCGTGAGAACGAAAATTGGGTCATGGAGAACCTATACCAACAGCTGGGGCAGCTCGATCTCCTGATCCCACCGCTGCGGCAACGCGCTGACGACATCCCGCTCCTAGCGGAGCATTATCTAGCGCTTGTCTGCGACAAAACTCACTTGCCGCGCAAGTCGTTCGCGGCCGATGCCCGGCGTGCACTACTCGCGTACCCCTGGCCGGGCAACGTCCGAGAAGTCAAGCACCTGATCGAGCATGTTGCGCTCCGCTTCGCGGAGAACGACATCATCACCGCCGCCATGCTCGAGCTACCAAGATTTGGTCGTCAAACCTCAAGACGCGGAAGGCCCTCAGGCTAACGATCTGCATTGAGTCCCGTGCTGGTTGTTACCGAGTCAATAGCCCCGGGGTCGCCGGTGAGGCGAGAGGAGATCTGCCGTCAGCGAGCGCGAGCAGGAAGCACCACGTGTAGGCTCCTCCTCTCCCCCTCTCAAGGGTACGAATTAAGTACGGAAAAAGTCTGTTCGGGATCTCACGGTCCCCTTTTTCGTACTTAATTCGTCCCTCTAGTCCCCCTCAGGGTCTAGGGCAGAAGTCCTGACTCCCGGGAACATGGCGAGGATGGCAGGGGTCCCCCAAGGTCCCGCCGCCCCCTCTCAGGACGGCGGCATCAACCCCTTCAGCCATTCGACCAGCCGTGGACTGTCCTTCAGCTCCAGCCTATGGGGCAGGAACGGCTTCATCTCCTCTTCCACGACCGAACTGGTCCGCCTGAAGGTGGACCTGATCGTGACGAGGGGGACGCCCGCGGTGCTGGCGGCCAAGAAAGCCACCGGGTCGATTCCAATCATCATGGCGTCGAGCGGCGATCCTGCTGGCTACGGCATCGTCTCCAGCCTTGCCCGCCCAGGTGGTAATGTTACGGGGCTGAGCACGATTACCGTCGAGTTGGCTGGTAAGCGGCTGGAGTTGCTCAAGGAGGCGATTCCTCGTATCACGCGGATTGCTCAGCTCGCGAATATGAGCAATCCTGCCAGTGCCGCCAATTGTGAAGCTTTCTCGGGTGGTCGCGCTCAGGAATCCGACCAACCCAGCTGCCGAGCTACTATTCAGAGAGACCCAGGACGCAGCCCGAACGCTAGGTATCGAAATTCATTTCATCGATGTGCGAGATCCCGGGGAGTTAGAACGCGCATTCTCAATGATGGCCAAGGCGCGCGCCGAGGCTCTTAACGTGATCGCGGACCCCATGTTTCTCAGCCAACGGAGACGAATTGCGAACCTCGCCATGACGAAACGATTGCCGTCAGTCTTCGCGCGGAATGAAAACGTAGAGGCCGGGGGGCTGATGTCTTATGGCGCCGTCTTAGGCGACCTGTATCGGCATGCTGCGACGTATGTGGACAAGATTCTCAAGGGCGCCAAGCCCGCCGACCTACCGGTGGAACAACCCACCAAGTTCGAGTTGGTGATCAACCTCAAGACGGCCAAGGCGCTCGGGCTGACGATCCCGCCGACGCTGGTGCTGCGGGCGGATCGGGTGATCGAGTAACGCGTGCTGGCCCCGCGCCCCGGTGCTCCATCAAGGGCCGGGCGCTGGTGCGCATCGTGGCGTTCGGCTAGACTCCCCGGCAGCATGCGGCTGATCGGGCTCGCGTTGATTCTCGCTGTCGGGCTCACGCTTGCGCCGCTCGGCGCCGACGCGCAGCAGTCAGGTAAGGTGTACCGCATCAGCTTCCTCGCGCTTCTCCCCGGAGAGGATGTCACCTTGATGAAAGCCTTGAAGGAGCGGTTGCATGAGTTGGGTTATATCGAGGGAAGGAATCTGATCTTCGAGTACCGGTCCGCCGAGGGACGTCAAGAGCGACTGACAGAGTTGGCGACGGAGCTAGCCCAGGCTCGACCCGATGTTCTGATTGCGGGCGCAGGAACGCTGGCGCCACTCGCATTGAAGGGAGTAACGACGACCATCCCCATCGTATTTGCATCGGTCGGCGATCCGGTGGGAGCTGGCGTGGTCGCGAGCCTCGCCCGGCCAGGAGGCAACATCACGGGTGTGACCGGGCAGTCAGCCGACCTCGCAGCCAAGCGACTCCAGCTCTTGCGGGACCTCATACCAGGCAGTCAGATCATCGCGGTACTGGCGAACCCAGCCACTCCCTTCGCGCTGCTGGCCCTCAAGGAGACCAAGGTTGCTGCCGAAATTCTGCACGTCCGTCTCGAGATCCTTGAATTGAAAACCCGCGATCAGGTAGCGAACAGGTTCGAGGCTGCCATCAAAGCCGGCGCGGCTGGGATGATTGTCTTCTCGGACCCCCTCACCACCGCGGTTCGCCAACAGATTGCCGACCTCGCAGCTAAGTTTCGGCTGCCGGCCATCTATACGTATCGGGAGTTCGCCGAGGCCGGTGGGTTGATCTCGTACGGACCAAGTCGACGTGACATGTACCGCAGGACGGCCGAGTACGCTGACAAGATCCTCAAGGGCGCCAAGCCGGCCGATCTCCCCGTCGAGCAGCCCACGAAGTTCGAGCTGATCATCAATCTCACAACCGCCAAAGCACTCGGGCTGACGATTCCGCAGACGCTCCTACTGCGGGCGGATCAGGTGATCGAATGATGAACCGGCGCACATTCCTCTGTGGGCTGACGTTGGGGACGTTAGCTGCGCCACTCGCCGCCAACGCGGAGCAAACGGGGAAGGTACATCGGATCGGTATTCTCCGGATCGGGCCGTCCACGGAAGCCTCGACCGGGACCTTGCGACAAGCGCTGCGCGAGTTGGGTTACATCGAGGGCCGGAACATCATGATCGAAGACCGAACGACGGAGGGAAGGCTCGATCGTCTTGCAGATGTGGCTGCTGAACTGGTGCGTCTGAAGGTCGACGTCATCATCGCCAGCGGCGTGGCGGGGACGCGGGCAGCCAACGGGACATCGACGTCGAGGACGCTGCCCACAGTCGATGCCCTGCCGGCCGCATGTGGGGCATGAATGAACTGCTCCGCCAGCGTGGCGCTGGCACGGTGGGCCACCATCCAGCCGACGATCTAGCGGCTGAAGACGTCCAGCATGACGTATAGGTAGAAGTAGGTCCACTTCGCCGGGCCGGGCAGCTTGGTGATGTCCCAACTCTACAGCTCGTTGGGCCGGCGGGCCGGGAGCCCCGGAGCCGCGGCGCGGGCTGGTTCAACTGCGGGTTCGCTCAACTAAGGAGCAAGGTAGCCCCAAAAAGCTGACGGCCAGAACCTTGCGGCCCCGGCCGTCATCACTGAAAATGCCCACCGCGGAGGATCCCACCCCCAGCAGGTTATCCAGCTATCCTAAAGCTAGTCACCCGGGCCGGCGCGGTCAAGCGTTAAAAACAACACTGAAGAACCTTCATCCAATCTTCAGGATTTCTTCAGGAGCGGCCTCCGACTAAGCAGAGGGCAAGGTGCCCATCTTCGTCAGTCGCCCGCCCGCGCGTCACCCGCAATGAGGCACAGTGATGCTAAGGTGTTGAATTGGAAGGGCGGGTGCCGTGGCATAAACACTGCCCCTTTTGGTCAGGCGGGGTTGCCAACCTGTCATGATCGTCAGATTTATCCGGAAATACTGATCCTAAGTAGGTGAAAGATATCTATTCTCCCTCTGTGACGGGGAGGGCACCAAAGTTGCGTCTCGCCATTACGAGAATAGACAACGACTCACGTAGTGGAAGACACGAGGAGGGATCCCGATGATTCAGTGGTGGACGAAGAAGCGGCTCACGGTAGCGAACCAGCGAGGCTTCACCCTGATCGAGCTGATGATCGTCGTCGCGATCATCGGCATCCTGGCGGCCATCGCCATCCCGCTCTACGCCAACGTTCAGGCGCGCGCGCGGATCGCCAAGGCCCAGGCCGATACCCGGACTCTCGCCTCCGCGGCGACGGTCTATGCCGCCCACATGGAAGTATTACCGGCCTCGCTGGGGCTACTCACCGGCGTGGCCACCAACCCCCAGGGCCAGATCGCTGGTCCGTTCATGGCGTCGCTTCCTAGGCCGCCGGCCAACTGGACGCCGTCGGCTGCATATTTCTACACTGCCGACTCGGTGGCCGGCACCTTCCGACTCTCTGCGGCGGGTGACAGCACCAGCGCCGTGGTGCCGTAAGGGTCAACGTCGCGTCGCCCACGGGGAGGACCCGCCCTCCCCGTGGGTCTCTCCAGTGTCGCCGGACTTCGGGAAACGCAGAATTTTGGACCAGCCGTCGCTCTTCCCCTACGAGGCCCGCTGGTCTTGGTCGCCATGACGCGAACTTCGCCTGCACCCCTGACGGAGCCTCTCAAGCTCGGTCTCAGGACCGTAGGGCAAGCCGAGGCAACCACCCCAAGATGCGGGGCCAGGAAAAATGAACGTGATCGTCGACGTCAACTTTTTGCCCAGGACTCCGCCCTCAGATCTTGGTTGCCGACTGAGAGAGGCCACACTCCCTGCCCAGTCCCGGTCCAGAATTCTGCGCCTTCCGATGATCCTCGACACTCCAGAACGTCGCCGGTGGCGCCTCGTGCGCCGACGCTTCACGACACGCCGCCCGAGATCACGCGAGCCGCGAGCTACACCGTGCGCCCGTGAGCCAGGACCGCTGCCTAGGACCCGCTGACAAAGGCTGAAGGAGAGCAACTGATGATGCGACTCACGCGAAGATTGTCGCTGCTCGTCGCGTTCTGCGTGTGCACCTAGGCGGCGGCATCGGCTGACTGAGCGTGGGTGCTGTGGGTCAATCCGAAAGCCAATGTGCACCTGATTGACTCGGCCCACTCTTCGATGAAGGAATGTGACGTGGCACTCGTGGACATGCGGACCGTCCTCCAAACGGACGGGTACAAGGTGTACTGCGGATCAGCCTCCAGTGACCACGTCCCTGCTCGGAGAGAAAGGCGTAGAACAGATCACGTATCGCTGTCTCCCAGACACCGTGGACCCGCGTGGGGAGCAATTGTCAAAAGTTGTGGATTGAGGGAGATCAGGCGGCGGCCTTCTTCCCTCGCTTCTTCTGCGGCTCGATCTGCACTCCGTCTTCGAAACACACGCCGGCGCGCACGAGCGGCACGAGCTCGGCCGCGTCGACGTCGCGCCAGTGACCTTCGGCCACGAGCAGCAGCTTGAACGCCATCACCAGCCCCGCGGTGCGGGAGCCGGCC
>JAHFDK010000304.1 GCA_023249095.1 Candidatus Rokuibacteriota bacterium
GGCATAACTGTCCTGGAGCTTGGACGAAGTGGCGAGCCGGGCCATGTGGATTCTCCTCAGACGACGCCGGCCAACGCGCCTCGGCGCTGACCGGCGTCGCGGGACTCAGGGGAGAGGACGGCGCGAGAAGCGCGCCGACACGCTTACTCTAGATTCAGCGGATCGCGCTTCGGCCCCACTGTGCGCATGGTCTCGAAGCCGTTTTCAACCATGTCGCAATAGAGCTCCACGCGATTACCGTCCGGATCGAAGAAGTAGACGCTGCGCGTCACGTTGTGCTCGACCGTGCCGTCGAGCGGGATCCCCATCCTCTTCAGCTCTTTGTAGGCGGCCTGCAGCTCCTCGAAGTTGTCGAGCCGCCACGCCACGTGGTGGAGGCCGGGCTGCGTCTTCGCGGGCGGCTCGCCGGTCGCCTGCTGGAACAGCGCCAGGTCGTGGTGCTCCTTGCCGAAGCTGAGGAACACCGCGCCCCGCTCCAGGTTCTCGTGGGCCACCTTCAAGCCCAGGGTCTGCGTGTAGAAATCTCTGGATTTCTCGGCATCCCGGACGTTCAGCACGACGTGACCGAGTCTGCGCGCCTGAATCATGATGTCCCCCCTCGGGCGCCCCCGGCGCCCCGCCTACTTTACCGCGCTTTTGCCCTCACGGGTCAACCGGAACCTTCGCTGTCACTCGGCCAGGAGAGTGCCGTTCAACAGGGTTCGACCCGTGACCGGCACCGGGTTCTGGAGCGCCTGCATGACGAAGCAGCCGCGCTCGGCGTTGCGCACCACCCTGGCCACGCGCTCGGGCGGGTCCGGCGAATCGATCTCCAGTGTGGTCTCGGCGCCGAGCATCCGGGCCTGGACGGTGTCGTTCAGCACCGAGCCGTCCACCCGGTAGCGCGCCGTCACGCGCATCCGCATCCCGTTCACCGTGACCTTCAGCATGTGCCCGTACCGGGACACCTGGGTCATCAGTCAGAACGCGAGCGCGGCACTGAAATACATGAGCGGTGTGGGCGCCGAGCCGAGCCCGCCCAGGGTGGGGCCCTCGTCGGAGGCGAACGTCATGTGGCCGGTGCCGCCCCGGCTGACCGTCGCCAGCTTGAGGAATGGCGTGACCAGATTGACGTCGGCGTCGAACACGATCTCGCGGGTCTGAATGTTGGGGTCCAGCCCTTGAGGCACAGTGGTCATGATCGCTCCTTTCGTCGGAGCCCCTCGACGATCTCCACCGTCCGAGCCGGCTCCGACCGCCTCGTGTAGTCCGGGTCGGCGTCGACCGCGCAGATGATGCCCGCCCGATCGATCACGAAGCGCGCCGGAACGGGAAGCCGCCAGGTGCCGTCGCCATTGCCTCGCGCCAGGTCAATGCCGAACTTGAGGTAGATCTCGCGCAGGTCATCGGGGAGCGTAAAGACCAGGCCATACTTCTCGGCGACCTGATTGCCGGAGTCGCGCAGCATCTCGTACGCGAACGGCTTGGGCTCTTCGGTCTCGCGCGGCGTGCGCGCCACCTGGGGCGAGATGACGGCGAGGGTAGCGCCGGCGGCGGTGATCTCGGGCAGGGCCTGCTGCAGAGCTTCCAGCTCTGCGTTGCAGTACGGTCACCAGCGGCCGCGGTAGAACGACAGCACGAGCGGGCCGCGGGCTAGCAGTTCCTTGAGGCTGACCGGCCGGCCGCTGCCGTTGGGCAGGGTGAAGTCCGGCGCCGGCTGACCCGCCTTGGCGATCCGGCTCATGATCCCGGAGGCCCGGAGATCGTCGATGCTGCGCTGCATGATCGCCCGGGCTTCGGGTGGAATCCGAGCCTTGGACGCCTCGCGCATGGTGTCGAGCTTTTCCTGAAGCGTCATCGAGCCCTCCTCGAGTGAGATCGACTATTCGGGACCGTACCATGTTTTCTTGACCGATCGTTCCGGAACTGATACTCGATGGGGCATGGGCCGCCCCAGGGAGTTCGAGCGCGACGTGGTCCTCGACCGGGCCATGCAGGTCTTCTGGTCCAGAGGGTACGAAGCGACGTCGATCCGGCACCTCGTGGATCGGATGCGCATCCGGCGCGGCAGCCTCTACGACACGTTCGGCGACAAGCGGGCGCTCTTCTTCGCCGCCATCGACCGCTACGACCGCGTGGTGACCGCGAAGCTCCTGGCGGCCCTGGACGAGCCGGCGTCGGGGAAGGACGCCATCCGGGGGTTCTTCCGGTTCAAGATCGAGCTGGCCCTGGAGCCACGTCGCCCGCGCGGATGTCTGGTGACCAATTCGGCGGCAGAGCTCGCCTCGCGCGATCGGGGAGCGGCGACCAGGGTCGGGGCGGTACTGGCGAAGATCGAGGCCGCCTTTCATCGCGCGGTGGTCCGCGCCCAGAAGGCGGGCGAGGTCGACCGAGCGCGAGACCCGCGAGCCCTGGCGCGGTTCCTAACTAGCAGCGCCCAGGGACTCTCCGTCATGGCCAAGGCCTTTCCCGAGCGCGCCGTCCTGGAAGACATCGTCAGAGTCGTCCTGGCGGCGCTCGAATCAAGGAGGATTCCATGGGCGAAGTCATCCACGTGACCAGGGCGCGCGTTGTCAAGGAGCCGGGCCGCGGCATGAAGACGGCGTACCTCGACGCCTTCCCCGACACGCCCGTCCCCTACGGCATTCACGGGGGCATCAAGAAGTTCTACAAGACCGAGCCGGAGGTGGAACGGCCCGCCACCCTGGACCATCTCGTGATGGCGGTGGCCGGCTGACTGACCGGCAATATGGGAAGCGCGCTGGATGCGCGCGGGATCAAGAGCTCACCGGACAATCTGGTCGCGCACGTCGAGGGCATCATCGAGAACGTCGACGGCGTCCCGCTCATCACGACCATCCGCGTTCGCTACACGTGCAAGATTCCCAAGGGCAAGCGCGCCGAGGCCGAGCGCGCGCTCGGCGTCCACGAGAAAGGCTGCCCGGCCAGCCAGAGCGTCCGGCGGGGCATCAACGTCGAGTACACCGCCGAGTTCGAGGAGGTCTGACCGACAGTCGTCATCTCCGCGGCTTCAAGGCGATGGCGCCGAGGCCTGCGTCGCGACAGAGCGTGTTGAAGGCGGGGACGTCGTCCGCGAGGCATCGGTCGAGCTTCGCGAGCTCCATCTCGGCTCCGAGCGCCACGTTCTCGTAGAGCTCGCGGAGCGCCTGCGTGGGCGCGGCGTCGGAGTACTCGATGAGCCCCACGATGGTCGCGATCCGCGAGTTGAGCTTCGCGGGGAACATCCGCGGGTCCTCGGAGCGGATCTGAATCAGCTCGCCCTCGCTGGCGGCGAGCGTTCGGGCGAGGGTCTGGGCCGCATCCTTGATGGCCGGGGTTTCGACGCGACCCGCCCACGCGTCGGCCTGCGCGCGGACGTCGCGGAGCGTCAGGACCGCGTCGTGCACCCGTGTCAGCAGGTCGTGGGCGTTCTTGGCCAACGTGTATTGCTCCCGCAAGTTCTCGTCCGTCGCCAGAACGCGCGGATCTTTCACGAGGGCGATCGGCTGCGTCAGCGTGCGGCCGCCGACCGTGAGACGGACCTGATAGCGGCCAGGCGGCACGCGGGGCGCACCAAGCGCGTCGATTGTCCCGACGCGACCCTTGTTATCCGGCAGCTTCGTGGCGTCGGGGCCGCGCAGGTTCCAGACGAAGCGGTTGGCTCCCGCGTTCTTCGTCGGGCGCGGCTCTTCGTCGCCGCCGTCCTTCGGCGTCTGCGGCCCCTCCACCGGCCGACTCGTGAACGACCGGAGCTCGCGTCCATCGGCGTCGAGGAACGAGAGCGTGAGGTCGCCCTGAGGCGCCTCCTTCAGCCAGTAGTGGACGACGATACCGTTCGGCGGGTTCTCACCGGCGTCGAGCAGGCGCTCCTTCTTCTCGCCCGTCGGCGCCTCGACTTGCCGGTAGGCGTAGCCCACCGAGCCCGCCATACGGTACGCAACCTCGCGAGCCGGGCCGGGCTTCACGCCGTGGCCGCGATAGGCCCGCCAGCGCACCGTCGGGCGCGGCGCGAAGAGGTGCGCGTCGGCGTTACCGACCGCGTCCGCCAGCTGGTGAAGCGGCGAGAGGTCATCGAGGATCCAGAACGAGCGGCCGTGCGTGGCGACCACGAGGTCGGTGTCCTTCACGATCAGGTCGTGGATCGGTACCACCGGCAGGTTCGCCTGGAGCCGCTGCCACGAGCCGCCGTCGTCGAGCGACACCCACAGCTTGGTCTCGGTGCCGCAGTAGAGCAGCCCGCGCCGGTTCGGGTCGTCGCGGACGACGCGCGTGATCTCGCCCTCCGGCAGACCGTTGGTGATTCGTTTCCACGTCCGCCCGTAGTCGCTCGTCTTGAAGAGATACGGCCGCGTGTCGTCGAGCTTGTAGCACGTGGCCGCCACGTAGCAGCTGGCCGCGTCGTGCGATGAGGGCTCCAGCACGCTGACGAGCGCCCACTCCGGAAGCGCCGGCGGCGTCACGCGCTGCCACGTCCGGCCGCGGTCGCGGGAGAGGTGGACGAGGCCGTCGTCGGTGCCGGCCCACAGCACGTCGCGCTCGTGGTACGACTCGGCCAACGCAAAGATCGTGCAGTAGATCTCGGCGCCCGTGTTGTCCCGGGTGATGGGCCCGCCCGAGAGACCGAGCTTCGTCGGATCGTTGCGCGTGAGATCCGGGCTCACGATCTCCCAGCTCTGCCCCTCGTCGACGGAGCGGAAGACGCGATTGCCGGCGATCCACAGCTCACGCGGGTCCCACCGCGAGTAGAAGACCGGGAACGTCCACTGGAAGCGGTAGCGGTGCTCGGCGGCCGCGGTTCCCATGCCGTACGTATCGGGCCAGACGCTGATGATCCGCTCCTGCCCGGTGCGGTGATCGTAGTGGATGAGCCGACCCATGCCGGGGCCGGTGCCGATCGAGCCGCCGACGACGATGGTCGGGTCGCCCGGCTTGACGGCGATGTAGCCGCTCTCACCGCCGCCAGGCTGAACCCAGTCGATCGCGGCGATGACGCCGCGGTGGGACTGGCTCGGGAGACTGATGGCCCAGTTGTCCTGCTGCGAGCCGTAAATGCGGTACGGCCGCTGGTCGTCGGCGCACACGTGGTAGAACTGCGCGGTCGGCTGGTTGTAGATGGTCGACCACGACTGCCCGCCGTTGAACGACACGCACGCCCCGCCGTCGTTGCCCTCGATCATCCGTCGGTGGTTCGCCGGATCGATCCAGAGGTCATGGTTGTCGCCGTGTGGCGTGGCGACCTCGCCGAAGGTCTTGCCGCCGTCGGTGGACTTCCACAGCGAGTAGTCCGCGACCCACACCGTGTCGACATCGACGGGGTCGGCGAAGACGTGCATGTAGTACCACGGGCGGCCCCGGAGCCCCGCCTCCTCGCTGCCGCGCTGCCAGGTGGCGCCGCCGTCGTCGGAGCGGAAGAGCGCGCCGTCGTCGGCCTCGACCACGGCGTAGACGCGCCGGCCGTCGGCCGGAGAGACAGCGACGCCGATGCGTCCGAGCACGCCGCGCGGCAGCCCCGGGCTTCGCGAGATGTCGGTCCAGGTGTCGCCGCCGTCGGTCGACTTCCACAGCGACGACTCCGGACCACCGCTCGTCATGCTCCACGGCGTGCGCTGCGCCTCCCACACCGCCGCGTAGAGGACGCGCGGATTCTGTGGGTCCATCGAGAGGTCGACGGCGCCGGCGCGGGCGCTCTTGAACAGCACGTGATCCCACCGGGCGCCGCCGTCGCGGGTCCGGAAGACGCCGCGCTCGCGGTTCGGGCCCCACGCGTGCCCGAGCGCGGCGACGTAGACGACGGCCGGGTCGCCGGGGTGCACGCGGACGCGCCCGATGTGGCGCGTGTCGCGGAGCCCGACGTTCGTCCACGTGACCCCGCCATCGGTGGACCGGTAGACGCCGTCGCCGTGGGACACGTTGCCGCGGATGCACGCCTCACCGGTGCCCGCGTAGACCACGTTCGGGTCGGAGGGCGCGACGGCGAGCGCGCCGACGGCGGAGGTCTCGAAGAAGCCGTCGGACACGTTCTCCCAGTAGGTGCCGCCGTCCGTGGTCATCCAGACGCCGCCGGCGCAGGCGCCGAAGTAGAACGTCATGGCGTCGGTCGGATGGCCGGCGACGGCGACCACGCGGCCGCCGCGGTGCGGCCCGACCATTCGCCACTGGAGCGAGGTGAGCAACCGGGGATCGACGGTCATGAGATCCTCAGGCTCGGGGTGGGATCCTACGGCGCGGGATAGAAGACGTTCGCGCCGGGCGCCGCGAATTCGCGCGGCCACACGATGACCCATCGCCCGTTCTGGTTCTGCTTCACCTTCGTGTGCTCGGCCCCGTAGTTGTTCTCGCCCTCGAAGGAGAGCCGGCCGAACGGCGTGTCGACGCGGTTGGCCTTGAGCCAGGCGGCAATGGCCTTGTCGTCGAGACTCCGGGCGGCGTTGACGGCGGCCTCGAGCAGGAGCCAGGCGTTCAGCGATCCCGCCGCCTGGCTTTCCACGAAGGGATACGGTAGGCCGGCCGGCTTCGCCCGCTCGGTGAAGAGCTTGCAGAGGGCCTCGACGCTCGGGTTGTTCGTCATCGGCGGGTGCGCCTCGAACGTGCTGTAGGCGAACGCGTGCGCCGCGCCCGGCGCCGTGAGCAGGGGACCCGGAGACGGAAACAGGTGGTACTGGCCGCGCGGTCGGTAGCCGATCGTGTGCAACGCGTCGAGCAGCAGGTTGCCGTCGAGCCCGATGGCGCCGATCCACAGGAAATCGGGGTCCGCCTCCTTGATGCGCGCGGCGATCGGCGCGAAGTCGCGGTTGCCGAACTCGTACTCCAGATAGAGGACCACCTTCACGCCGCGGGCGGTCGCGACGTCACGCGCCCCGGCCGAGATGAACTGCACGGAGGGGAACTTGCTCGTCACGATCGCGATCGACTTGGGAGAACGCCCGGTCGACGCGAGCGCGTCCAGCAGCTTGGCGGGCACGACCTTCTCGGATTCGAAGGCGAGACCGCTCGACGAGAAGTGCATGGGGCACTTCGCCAGCTTCGGAATCCCGAAGGTGTGGTGGATCAGCACCTTCTGGTAGCGCTGGGCCA
>JAHFDK010000063.1 GCA_023249095.1 Candidatus Rokuibacteriota bacterium
CTTGGCCGCGTTCTGCTCGACCATGAGGATCGTCTGGCCGAGCCGTCGGAGGCTCTCGACGATGCGGAAGATCTCCTTGAAGACGAGAGGGGCCAGGCCGAGCGTCGGCTCGTCGAGCAGGATCAGCCGCGGCTTGAGGAGAAGCGCTCGCGCCATCTCGAGCATCTGCTGCTGACCGCCGGAGAGGTCGCCGGCCCGCTTCCGGCGCGCCTCGCGCAGCGCGGGGAACGTCTCGTAGAGCTGCTGGACCTCTCCGTCGAGCTCGGCCGAGCGCGGCCGCGTGTAGGCCCCGAGCAGGAGATTCTCCTCCACCGTCATGAGGGGAAAGACGTTCCGTCCCTGCGGGACGTATGCCATGCCGCGGCGCAGGAGCTCGGCTGGAGGCCGATTCGTGATGTCCTCGTCGCCGAGGAGCACCCGGCCCTGCCGGGCGGGCAGAAGCCCGAACACCGTCTTGAATACGGTCGACTTCCCCGCCCCGTTGGGGCCGATGATCGAGACGACCTGACCGGGCTCGACCCGGAGGGACACGCCCTTCAAGATCTCGAGCTTGCCGTATCCGGCGTGAAGGTCGCGCACCTCGAGCAGGGCCACCGTCACCTCCCGAAGTAGGCGTCGAGCACGAGCGGGTTGTCGGCGATCTCGGCCGGCGTGCCCTCGGCGATGCGCTCGCCCTGGCTCAGGACGACGATGCGCCGGCAGAGCGACATGACCACTTCCATGTTGTGCTCGATGACCACGAAGGTGTAGCCGCGGGCGTTCAGCTCGAGGATGTGGCCGACCAGGTTCTTGATCATCGTGGGGTTCACGCCGGCCATCGGCTCGTCGAGGAGGATGAGCTGCGGGTCAGACATGAGCGCCATCCCGAAGTCGAGGAGCTTCTGCTGGCCGTAGGAGAGATTCGACGCGAGGCTCTCCTTGAGCCCCGCGATGCCCAGGAACTCGAGCAACTCGAGGGCGCGGGTCGTCGTCTCGGCCTCCTCGCGACGGAGCAGGCGCGAGAGCAGCGTGCCCCTCTTCTCCTGAGCGGCGACCAGCATGTTCTCGAGCACCGTCATCTCCGGGAAGAGCTGGATGAGCTGAAACGTCCGCGCGATACCCCGGCGATAGACCGTGTCGGCGGTCAGCCCCGTGATGTCCTCGCCCCGGAAGCGCACGTGGCCGTCCGAGGGGCGCAGCACGCCCGTGACGCAGTTGAAGAGGGTGGTCTTGCCCGACCCGTTGGGGCCGATGACGCCGAGCAGCTCGCCCGGCTCGACGCTCAGGCTGACCCGGCTCAGCGCGGAGAGGCGGAAGAAATGCTTGGTGAGGTTCTCGATCTCGAGGAGCGCCATGCGAGGTCCCAGAGGCCGACGAGCCCTTTCGGCATGAACAGCATCATGAGGATCACGGCGAGCGCGTAGATGATCAGGTAGAGACCTTCCGAGCCCCGGAGCACCTCCGGCAGCACGGTGACGACCAGGGCGCCGATGAACGGCCCCTCGAAGCGTCCCAGCCCGCCGAGCACGACCATCATCAAGAACTGGATCGAGCGGTCGAGCGTGTAGGCACCGGGGTCGATGTAGCCGAGGAGCGGGGCGAACAGCGCCCCGCCCATCCCGGCGTAGGCGGCCCCGATGGCGAAGGCCATCAGCTTGTAGTTGCGCAAGCTGACCCCGACCACCTCGGCCCGCATCTCGTTCTCCCGGATGGCGCGGAAGGCGCGTCCCCAGCGGGAGGTCAGGATCCAGTAAGCCGAGAAAACCACCACGGCCGCCCACGCGAGGATGTAAAGGTAGAAGGCGCGGTCGGACTTGAAGCTGAGCGGCCCCCAGGCCGGACGCGCCACGTTGGAAATCCCGAAGGACCCGCCCGTCAGCGACTCCCAGTTCCGCAGCACCAGGAAGACGATGATGTTGAACCCGAGCGTGACCATGGCGAGATAGTGGTGCTTCACCTTCAGCGCCGGGAAGCCGAGCACCAGGCCCCACGCGAACGCGACCGCCACCCCGACCACGAGGCCGATCTCGAAGGCGACCCCGTGCTGGCCGAGGATCGCCACCGCGTACGAGCCGAAGGACATGAAGGCCGCGTGGCACAGCGAGATCTGCCCCGCGTATCCGAGGGTGAGGTTGAGGCCGATGGCGAGGATCACGTAGACGAGCGTCAGGCTCAGGACGTAGAGCTTGTACTGGTCGAGGCCGAGGGGTACGACCACGCTGAGCGCGAGGGCGGCCATGAGACCCCAGCGGCCACGCGTCACGACGCCCACTCCTCCTTGACGCCCCAGATCCCCTCGGGCTTGAGCAGCAGCACGGCGATGAGGATCACGAGCGCGAAGGCGTCCCGGAAGTGGCTCGAGATGTAGGCGGCCGAGAGCGTCTCGACCACGCCCACCAGGAGACCCCCGAGTAGCGCTCCCCGGATCTGGTTGAAGCCGCCGATGATCGCCGCGTAGAAGGCCTTGAGCCCGAGGCCGATGCCGATGTCGTACTTCACGAGGTAGACCGGCGCGATCAGGATGGCGGCGACCGCCGTGAGCGCGGCGTTCAGCATGAACGTGATCGTCACCAGGCGCGACACGTTGATGCCGAGCACCGAGGCCAGCGTCCGGTTCTGGGCGACCGCCTGCATGGCCCAGCCAAGCTTGGTGCGCGTGATGAAGAGCTGCAAGGCGCCGATGACGACCGCGGCGAACACGATGTTCCCGATCTCCTCGAGCGAGACGACGATCGTCCCGAGTCGGATGGGATCGCGAGAAAAGATCGCCGGGAACGGCAACGCGAGCGGCGTCCAGAACTGCTGCAGCGAATAGCGGATGAGCAGGCTGAGCCCGATGGTCGCGATGACCAGGGGGAGCACGCCCATCCTGAGGAGCCGCGTCACCAGGAGCTGCTTGACTCCCCAACCCAGCAGGAGCGTGGAGACCAGGACCGTGGCCAGCATGGCGGCCGCGAAGGGGAGCCGGAAGATCACGAAGAACAACACCATGGCGAAGGCCGGCAACACGACGAACTCGCCCTGCGCGAAATTGATCGTGTTCGACGTCTGCCACAGGAGCACGAAGCCGATGGCGGCCATGGCGTAGATGGCGCCGATCGACACGCCGGCCACCGAGAGCTGGACGAAATCCGCCACGTCGCTCGCCTGCGCCCGGCGCTACTTACAGGGACGGGTGTTGTACGGACCGCCGAGCATCCCGACCGTCTTGGTCACGACCGATTTCTGATCCTTGACCTCGACGATGAAGCTCGGCCGGTCGAGACTCCCCTTCTCGTTCACGTAAAGGTCCATGAGAAGGCCGGCCTCCTCGGCCGTGGTGAACACATTGTTGTGCAGGCAGGCCCGGACCTTGGCCTGATCCCAGCTCCCGACCCGCTGCACGGCCGCCTTCAGCATGTGGACGCCGATGTAGCCTTTGAACGCGTTGTGGTCGGGGACGCGGTTGTACTTCTCCTGGAACCGTCGGCTCATGTCGACCATCAGCGGCACCGGCGACCCGGCCGTCAACCCGACGTGGCACCTGGCTCCATTGACGGCGCCGCCGCCGGGCGTGATCGTCGTCTGCGCGCAGAGCGTCGTCTCGCCGACGGGCTCGACCGCCAGGCCCATCTTCCGGAGCTGGATCATGAAGCGCGCGTTCTCCTCCTCGTGGTTGTAGACCATGACGTGGGTGGCGCCCGAGGCGCGGACCTTTGTCAGCTCGGGCGTGAAGTCCGCCTGCTGCACCTCGGTCGAGATGTCGACGACCGGCGCCTTCCCGCGCTCCTTCAGGAAATGCACGAACATGTCGTGGCCGCCCTTGCCGAAGGCGTTGTTCACCCAGATGAGGGCGATCTTTTCCGCCTTGAGGGCGTCGAGCATCCAGCGGACCTGCTTCGCCATGCCGGTGTCCTGGGTGAACGAGGTCAGGAAGATGTTGTCGTTGCCCTTCTGGGTGATGATGATCGACTCCGAGCCGGTGAACTGCGGCACGCCCGCCTGGCGCGCGATGTCCATGTTGGCGACCGTGCTCGAGCTGTACACGGTCCCGAAGATCGCGAAGGGCTTGTCATTGAGCACGCGCCGCATGACGGCCACCGAGGTCGGCGGATCGGTCTGGGTGTCCTGCACGGACGTCTCGAGCTTCAAGCCGAGGATGCCGCCCTTCTTGTTGATGTCCTCGACGGCCAGGTTGACCGCGTCGCGCCACATCGCGCCGACGCTGGCGCCACCGCCCGTGATCTCGGCGAGGATCGGGAGCTTGATCACGCCCTGGGGACTCGCCGGCGTGACGGCCAGCAGGGTCACCAGCGCCGCGAGGAGTGGCTGCACCGTTCGGACTGTTCGCATGGGGACGTTCTCCTTGACTCGTTGTCTACCGCGCGATCCCGAAGGCGGCCGCCTTCCAGCGCGGGTCGTCGGAAGTGTCGAGCCGGTCGCGGATCCGCCGCAGGAGCCGGCCCGCCCCTGTCTCGCCCCAGAACCACCGCGCGATCTCTTCGCCGCCGGCGGCCGGCTTCATCGCCAGGTGGCCCTCGAAGTAGAGGGCCTTGAGGTCGTCGGCGCAGTAGCGTACGAAGTTCGGCAGCGGCACCTCCGGCGGGCGCTCGGCCATGTCGACGTCCTGGCCGTCGGCGAACCCCTCCAGGAAGCGCACCACGCCGCGGAACCTCGTCGCCGGGATCCCGGTGAGCCCCAGCAGGGTGCGGCCGCTGCTCTTCTCGAGCCAGCGCTCGTGGTATCGGCGCATCTGCGTGGTCTCCATCGCGACGTCGTCCGGCACCTGCTCGGCCGGCTTGATGCCCGACGCCTGCGGCGGCGCCGGCGGCTGGTCACCGGGCTCCGCGTCCTCGGGGAGATCGCGCAGCACCGGGCCGGCCGCCTCGCTCAGGAGGCCGAGGGCGGCGCGGAGGACGCGGTGCTGCAGCTCCGGGTCGTCGGGGCGACCGAGCGCGTGGCCGAAGGGGAAGGGCACGTAGAGCGCCCGCGGCGGCTTCACTTTCTCGGTGTGCTCGCGGACGAGGCTGATCGAGGTCGTGGAGATGCCCGTGAGCTCCAGGGCGCGGGCCAGCACACCGCCGGTGTGCGTGCAGTTCGGTCAGGTCGGGGTGATGAGCGCCACGTCCACACCCTCGGCCGCGAGCCGCCGGCCGACTTCGGGACCGGTCGCGCTCTCGATGCGGGCGGCCTCGCGCTGGGCGCCCATGAACGAGTAGCAGTTGGACGCCAGCCCGCCGAGCTCGCCCCGCGTCACCAGCTCGCGCAACCGGTCGATCGGGAACGAGATGTTGATGTCCCGCATGATCGCCACGCGGTCGAAGCCGATGCTCGTGTGGCTCTGGACGATGTCGGCCGTCGGCGTGTCGGAGGAGATCACGCGATACGTCTGGTCACCGGGCGTGAAGGGCCGATCCCCGCGGACGTGCAGGCCGGCCGTCGTCACGATTGCCAGCCGGCACCCGGCCAGTGGCTTCCCGGGGCGCACGAAGGGCGCGGTGTCGTTGACCTGCGCAGGAAAAGTCAGCAGGTTGTTACGGGAGATCTGCGGCAGGCGGTCGAGTCGTGGCATCGCGGATCAGGAACCCTGATACTGCCCGGCCGCGGACGCGCAGTCAAGAACGCTCGGTCCGGCTGGCGGCCTACCCGACGTGGGGCCAGATGATCGCGCTCGGGCGCAACTTGCGACCCGTGGACGCCGCTCGTACACTCGGCGGCATCACGTCGCTGACGCAGAGCAACGACCGCGGTTTTCCCAGGTCAGCCCGGGCAGAGACGCGGAGGTGATCCATGCGATGGCAGATCGGCAGGCGAAGCGACAACATCGAGGATCGGCGCGGGATGCCGGTCGGGCGAGGGGCCGCAGTCGGGGGCGGGATCGGCACGCTGCTCCTCGTGCTGGTCGCGCTGTATTTCGGCGTCGACCCGAGCGTGGTGCTTCAGGGCGGTGATCCTGGTAACGTCGGGTCCGCGCCCGCCGTCCAGCAGCGCGCGCCAGCGGCGGATGACCCGCTTCGGGACTTCGTGGCCGTGGTGCTCGCCGACACCGAGGACACGTGGCGAGACCTGTTCCGCCAGATGGGCCGACGCTATCAGGAGCCCACGCTCGTGCTGTTCTCCGGCGCCGTGCAGTCGGCCTGCGGCTTCGCTCAGGCGGCGGTGGGGCCGTTCTACTGTCCAGGGGACCGGAAGCTTTATATCGATCTGTCGTTCTACCGGGACCTGCGCGACCGCCTCGGGGCGCCCGGCGACTTCGCCCAGGCCTACGTCATCGCCCACGAGGTCGGCCACCACGTGCAGAATCTGCTCGGGATCGCCGATCGGCTACAGGCCGAGCGAAGCCGTCTGAGCGCGACCGAGGCCAACGCGCTGCAGGTCCGCATGGAGCTCCAGGCCGACTGCTTTGCCGGGGTCTGGGCCAGTAACGCCCAGCGCGCCCGCCAGATCCTCGAGGCCGGCGACATCGAGGAAGGCCTGAACACCGCCGCCGCCATCGGCGATGACCGCTTGCAGCGCCGATCACAGGGCCACGTGGTACCGGAATCGTTTACCCACGGCAGCTCGGCCCAACGAGTGCGCTGGTTCAAGCGCGGAATCGAGACGGGGGATCCCGATCAGTGCGACACGTTCACCGCGGCCCGGCCCTGACGCCGTCGTGCTGAGCCGGCTCGGGGGGTCGACGGTATCACGTCGCACTGACGGCCCGCGACATGGCGCGATGACGACCCCTGCTGGCGCGCACGCTACGCCGGAGCGCCGCCTCGCTCGCGCACATCGTCGCGCGAGAGACCGTAGAGGATTATCAGGATGGGAAGCAGGTACATGTGCGCGCCGCTCCACATGAGCCCGCCGCCGAGCATCTGGTCGTCGACTGCGCTGATGCCAAGGGTGACCGCGAGTCTCACGTAATGAGGATAGAACGCTCGCTCCGGCACGGCCAGCAGCATGCCGAGCGCCGTGTTCTGTGCGGTCGCGACGAGGAGGTACAGGATCCGGAACCCAGGATGGGGCCACGGTCGGAGCCGGGGCGCGGGCTGGATGATCGGCCACCAGAAGAGGATGGCCGTCGCGAAGAACGTCGCATGCTCGACGGCGTGGACGACCTCGTGCTCGACCGCCGCGTCATACAGGAATGGCAGGTGCCAAATCCACAGGGTGGTCACGTGAAGGACGCCGGCCACCGGCAAGGATGTGAGAGCCGATAGCGCGGCGCGGAGCCGCGCGCGCGGCCGAAGCGTTGCCGCCAGCGGCCGCCGGGCGCGGGACGGCAGACCCCAGAGGACGAGCGGCAGCGGGTTGCCGAGCAGCAGGAGCGGCGCCGCCATCATCGTCAGCAGCAGGTGCTGGCCCATGTGGGCTGAGAACCTCGCCGCGGCGAGGTCATCGAGGGGCGAAAGAAGCGCGGCGGTAACCGCGGTGAGTCCGAGCGCGTAAAGAGCCAGGCGCCAGATCGGCGGCGCGTGACCGGCGGCCCGGAGCCGGAGCCAGCCGCACGCGTATGCGGCGGCCAGACCGGCGAGAAGGAGCGAGAGGACTGTCTTGATGGCTACCTCGACTATGACCGTGATCATCTCGGCCCCTGCGCGACTGGTGTCCCACAGCGTGGGCAGTGGCTCCAGTCCGCGGCGAGAGGGTTCATGACCGGCACGGTTTCGCGCGATCTGCGGCAGGCGGTTGGCCCCAAAGAGCCGAGCCCTCTGGTTTGCCGAGGCCTCCTTAATAGCCGACCGGGCGCGATGTGGCGGGCTCGCTTTCGCCCAAACGAGCCCGTTCGAAACCAGGCTTCGTGTGCCGCTGTCCTCTACTGCACCGTAGCAGGAACTGGGACCCACGCCTCAGGGCAGCTCGAGACGTACGGATAGTAGGCCCCAGCGCTTGAGCAGTAGTACCAATAGGACGGCGGCGGCGTGTACGCGTAGGCGAAGGGGTTGGCCCAGTAGAACCATGGACTGACGCCCGTGAAGACTCGACCGTGTCTGTCTCGGTCAAACTCGCGGTGACCGTCTAAGCCATGGCGCTCCTCGAACGCGCCTGGGTGACCTCCTGAGAAACGCTGCCCGCCCTGGAATCCTTCGCGACCGGCGGGTGCAGCGAGGGCTGCGGACGTCGTGAGCGCGAGGGTGGCGATGGCGAAGGCCGCAATCAACCTGTTCAAGGGGCACCTCCTTCACTTCTTTGGACGAACCAGGGCGCCTGACGTTTCAGTCACGCTCTCCCCAGGCGCATCCCGCGTTCTTCTCATCTGGCCCTCATCGGCGTCTCACGCGGCCTCCGTACGCTCGGTGATGTGGAGTTCTCATTCCGTGCGATGGAGGAGAGTCGAATGAACAGATGTCAGATCCTGGTAGCACTGTTGGCGCTCAGCGTGGCCGTGTCGGTGGGAGACGCGGTGGCCGACGGGCCCGGCACCGACCACGCCGACGTGAAGGTCGGCCGGGTGGGATTCATCGATCGCGCCCTCAACCTGGTTCAGCTCGAGGATGGCACCGAGCTGCACACGCCCGACGCCCGGCTCCTTCAGAACGTCACCGAGGGCGAGTGGGTGAAGGTGGACCTCATTTACGACGGAGACAAGAACATGCTCAACAGCATCGAGCCCGCCGGGCCCGACGAACCGCTGGGCGCCATTCCGGACGCGGTTGACAGTAGTCTCACGTCGCACTGACCACCGGCGACACCGCGGCTCGCCCCGGGTGGCTCGGTCCTCCCTGCTCACGGCCTACTCGTCGGGGACTCGGGCCCGGTCACGTCCTCGGCCGAGGGAAGCCCGGCCACGTTCGGGTGGGCACGAGCAGGATGAGAACCTTCTGCGCAGCGACGCCTCGGACGTCAGCCGAGGGGGAGCCGAATGGTGAACGTGCTGCCCGCTCCGGGCACGCTCTCAACGGACAGCGTGCCGGCGTGAGTCGACACGATGGACCGGACGATCGACAAGCCGAGTCCGGCCCCCCCGGTGTCGCGGGCCCGAGCAGGGTCGAGCCGGACGAACGGCTCGAAGATCGTGTCGACGTCCGCGGGATCCATCCCCACGCCCGTGTCTCGGACCGCGACAACGGCCTGGTGGCTGTCACGCTCGACCGACAGCTCGACCTTGCCGCCCGCCGGCGTGTACTTGATGGCGTTCTCCACGAGGTTCAGCAGCGCCCGCCGCAGTGTCGAGAGATCCCCCTCGACGGTCACCGGTTCCACGCGACCGAGGCGTACGGTCACACCCCGCCCGTCTGCCAGCCGGGCGCCGACATCGAGCACGTCCATCAGCAACGGTTCCAGCTCGACGGGTTCGCACGGCGACGGCCCGCCCATCCGCAGTCGTGACAGGATGAGGAGATTTTCGGCCAGACGGATCAACCGATCGACGTCTTCGAGGCTCGAGCGCAGAACCTCGCGGTAGTCCTCCGGGGTGCGTTGAGCGCGCAGCGCCACCTCGATCCCGCCCTTGAGCGCGGTCAGGGGCGTGCGGAGCTCATGGGCCGCATCGGCCGCGAAGCGCCGGACATGGGCGAACGCCTCCTCCAGCCGGTCGAACATCGCGTTCAGCGTCTCGGCGAGATGGTCCAGCTCGTCTCCTGTTCCGCGGAGGGCGAGACGGCGGGTGAGATCCTCGGCAGTGATGCGACGGGCCGTACGAGACATCCGATCCACGGGCTTGAGCGCGGAGCGAGCCAGGAGCGCGCCACCCGTCGCCGCCAGGCCGAGGCCCAGGGGGACCATGACCGCGAGCGTCTCCAGATACCCGACCAGCGCGTGGTCGATCTCGTCGAAGGCAACGCCGACCTGGATGAATCGGGCTGGCGCGGGCTCTCGCGTCAGGGGGATGGTCAGCAAGCGCACGCGCACGCGTTCGCGTCCGGCCAGCGCAACGGTCTCGAACGTCGACTCTCCGGCGCGTCCACGCTCCCGCGCCTCGACCGATAGCGGAAGCGGCCGGCCGCGGAGCGCTTCGGAGCCGCCCTCCTCCTGGCCCTCGGGCCCGGCCACGCGGAAGAATATGTCGAAGAACTCCGGCCCGAGGATCTGGTGCAGCTCCGCCTCCGAGCGTTTGGCCTCACCGATGCCCGCGTCCCGAATCACCTGCCCGACCATGACGAGCTGCACGTCCGCGTCACGGATGAGACTGCGATGCAGCATGAAATACGAGAAGGCGCTGATCACGAGCACGATCGCCAGCAGAACGCCGCTGTACCACAGCGTCAGTCGGGTCCTGACCGAAAGCCGTCGCCCCGGCGGTCTCATTCGTCGAGCTTCATCACGTATCCTGCCCCGCGGATGGTGTGCAGCAGCGGACGCTCGCCGTTCCCCTTGATCTTCCGCCGGAGGTATCCGACGTAGACGTCGATGATGTTGCTCTCGGCGTCGAAGTCCAGACCCCACACGTGTTGGGTGATCATCGGCCGGGAGAGGACATCGATCTCCTGCTCGCTCTGCCGCCCTATGACCTCGTCGTGCTCGATCTCATGCTACCGAAGCGCGACGGCTTCGCGGTGCTCAAGACGCTTCGCGAGCGTGGCGTCGCGACCCCTGTCCTGGTCCTGACGGCGCGAGACACCGTGACTGACAAGGTCGCCGGCCTCGACTTGGGCGCCGATGACTACCTCACAAAGCCCTTTGCGTTCGACGAGTTCCTGGCGGCGGGTCCGCGCCCTGTTGCGACGGGGGACCAGCCAGGGCGCGCCCCTGCTTCGGGTCGGCGACCTGACGCTGAATCCCGCGACCCGCGAGGTCGGTCGCGGCGGGCAACGCATCACTCTCACCACGCGTGAGTACACACTGCTCGAGTACTTCATGCGCAATACCGGCCGTGTGCTCACTCGGCCGATGATCGCCGAGCGTGTCTGGGGGCTCGACTTCGACAGCGGCAGCAACACGATCGATGTTTACGTCGGATATCTCCGGCGCAGGATCGACCCCGGTGGCGAGCGCAGCCTCATTCACACCGTTCGGGGAGCAGGATACGTCCTGCAGACCGAGGAATGAGGCTTCGCCCCGGCTCCCCGTAAGAGACTTCTCACGCGGCGCTCATAGGCGCCTCACCTCGCCCAGGTAGCGTGGGCCCGTGGACAGGCGCAAGCGCGTGACGCGGATCGGGATGGTCTTGCTTCTGGCGGGCATCCTCATTGTCGGGGCCTACGCCGCGCTGGCCTGGTTCGACCAGCGATCGATCGACCACGCGGCTCGGCTTCTCGAGCGCGAACAGTACGGGCGCGCCGCGCAAGAACTCGTGCAGGAACTGGTTCTGGCTCCCCACGATCCTCTCGTCCACTATTATCTTGGCCGCGCGTACGTCGGGCTCGGGCTGCCGGCGGCGGCCCGCAGCCAGTTCGCCGAAGCCGTCCGCCTGGGCCCGCAGCAATCCGCCTTCCACGGCGCTCTCGGTCGCGCCTACCGGGGACGCCGGCCACGCCGCGCTGGCGGTCGCCGAGCTCAACGAGGCGGTCCGGCGCGACCCGACGGAACCGCGCTACCGCATGGATCTCGCCGGGTTACTCCTCGACCAGGGGCGCGTCCGGGAAGCCGTCGAGCAGCTCCGTCGTGCCGTCCAACTCGAGCCCGGTACCGCCGACTTGCACCTGCTGCTGGCCGACGAGCTCGCCGAGGTCGGCGACCGCTCAGAGACGCTCGAGGAGTACCGCGAGGTCGTGCGCCTCGCCCGTGGGACCGCGCTGGCCGAGGTCGCCCGCCAGCGACTCAGCACGCTCTCGTCACGATTCTCAGAACGCTCAACCCCATGAAGGGAGATGCGCATGTGGCTCGATGGCTACACGGTCCTCTGCCGGGAGTGCCCCGATCTCGTCGCGGTCTACGAGTCATCGGGAGGCCGCCTCGCGCTGCTGCTCCGCCACACGCCAGTGCCCCTGATCCAGGAGTATGGCGCCTGGCGCGCGGAGACGCGGAAGGCGGCCCGCATCATCGTCGCCAAGCTCCGTGAGGCCGGCCTGCCGGGCGGGGTGATCGTGTTGCAGTGGCTCCCGCTCGGCGGGGTGGCCAAGATCGTACGAACGTGGGTTTGCCGCTATGAAGGCGACGCCACGCGCCGCGCGCAGCTTGCCGCTGTCGCCGAGCGCTACGCGGCCGACGACCGCTTCCTGGCCACGCGGGTTCGGTTTCGGCGCCGGACCCCATCGCTTGCTGACCGGATCCGGTCTCCCTTCACAGACTCCGCAGAGGAACTTTATGCGCTTCGGCGCTGGTACGAAGCCATGGCGCCGTGCTGGCTGGGCATCGAGCCTGCACTGCGACAGGCACTGGTTTTACGAACGCACCGCTGGATCGCCGAGCGCCTCCTGGCGCCGGCGGCTGCCGGCCACGTGTCTGCGCATGAGGATCTGGGGGTGGGCGGTCGACTCTGGGGCACGCTCGCGAAGCTGATCCCGGCGAACGAACGCGCAGCCTGGCGGCCCTGGCTGCGCCTCGTCGTCAGCGACCTCGAGGGGGCCCTGCGACGGCCGATCGCGAAGTGGGACCAAGCGTGGGCTCGGTGGCTGCTCCTGATCGCGTACAGCATTCCGGCACCCGTGAAGCCGCCGCCGGCACGTCGACCAGGGCTTCACGGGGCTTCGCATTCGAGTGTCAGTGGCTCGCCGTCGATGTCCACGAACACGATACTGTGACGCCGGCCGGTACCGTTGATCCACAAGGCGGAGGCTACAACCCCAGTGCGCTGATTCAAGCCCTGCCACAGGCCGCCGGCGGGCTGCCGGTCGCGCCGGCTCCGGATTATCTCCTTCCGACACTCCTGGAAGCCCTCATCCACCAGCGCGCGCACGATGTCGTCGAGTTGCCCAGCCCACGCGGCCATCTCCTCGATCCACTCGATCTTGCCTCGGCGCGGAGCTCGCGGAGCCTGTCCATTCACTGTCCTCCGTTCGCGTCTGTGTCTGTTCTTCGGCGGAAACGTCACCGGCAACATGACCGTCGGCCATGAGATCATCCTGGGACGCGAATGAGAACTTGCTCAGGTGCTCCCTGGAGGCGGTGAATGAACATCCTTCTCGTCTCGATGCCGGACTCGTTCGAGCACATGCCGACGGTCGGGATCCGCATGCCGAACGGCGCGCTCAGCGCACTGGCCGGCAACGTCGACCCCCACCACCGGGTCGCCGTCGCCGACCTGATCCTCGTCCAGCGCGAGGTCCGGGCGACCGTCGAGCGCCTCGTCCACGAATGGGAGCCCGCGCTGGTCGGCCTCTCGGTCATGACCTTCCAGCGGAAGACGGCGCTCCGCATCATCGAGCTGGTGCGGGCACTCCGTCCGGGTGTGCGGATCGCGGTCGGCGGCTACGACCCCAGCCTGGCCCCCGAGGCCTACACCGATCCGACAGCGGCAGTGGACTTCATCGTGCGCGGCGAGGGAGAGCTGACCTTCCGCGAGCTGGTGCGGGCGCTGGAGCGCGGGGGTGGCTTCGAGAACATCGCGGGCCTCTCCTACCGCGAGGGGGACGGGTTCCGCCACAATCCGGATCGCCCGGTCTACGGCCTCGCGGACGGCGAGATCAGGCTGCCGAACCGGGGCGCCCGTGTCCTTCGCGACTACGCGTTCCTCGGGCGCCCGGTCGATGTGGTGGAAACTTCGCGGGGCTGCACGTACGACTGCAGCTTCTGTTCAATAATCGAGATGCGCGGCCGGAACTTCCACACCTTCGCCTTCGACCGGGTCCTGGCGGACATCCGCGACGCCCGCGATCACGGAGCGCGGGCGATCTTCCTGGTGGACGACAACATCACGCTGAACGTCCGGCGGTTCGAGGCCCTCTGCCGTGCCATCATCGACGCCGGCCTCGACGACCTCGACTACCTCGTGCAGGCCATGACGTCGGCCATCGCCGCTCACGGCACCACGCTGGCGCCGCTCATGCGCCAGGCGGGCTTCCGGTACGTCTTCCTCGGGATCGAAAACATCCTGGACGACGATCTCCGCTTCCTCCGCGCCCGGGCCAAGAACGCTTTGCGCGCGAACGGCAAGACCCTGGGCAACGCCACGACGACGGCGATCGAGCACCTCCACCGGCATGGGATGTACGTGGTGGGCGGCCTCATCGTGGGCAATCCCGACGACACCCGGGAGTCGATCGAGGCCAACCTCGCCTTCGCCCGCCGCTGGGTGGACTACCCCTACATCCAGCACCCCACCCCCTACCCGCGGACACCCATGACCAGGGAGTTCCGCGAGCGGGGGCTCGTCATCAATGAGAACCTCGAGGAATACGACGGGACGACCGCCGTCGTCCGGAGCGAGCACGTGGCAGCCGACGAGATCGAGTTCCTCCGCTGGCGGGCGGAGCGCTGGATGAAGGTCCGCCACATGCGGGCCGTCCTGAAAACAAGGCCGGGATTCTTGCTCCGGAACTGGCGCAAGATGCTCACGCACACCTTCCGCGGCGGGAGCTTCGTGAAGGCGCTGCTCGGGCTCGAGGACGAGCGAAGGGCGTTCGCGCGATACCGAGCGATCCGGAAGGCGGAGCGCCTGTACGTTTAGGGTGCGGGTCGCGCTGGTGACCGCGCTCATCATCGGCGTGGGGGCAAGCCCCGGCCTCTCGGCCAGCTTCAAGGTCGACCCCGGCCAGAGCTCACTGGTCTTGCAGCTCTTCAAAGACGGCGTGGCGGCGAGGCTCGGCCACGACCACGTGGTCCACGCCAGCGTGTTCTCGGGCACCGTCGCGTACGATCCGCGCAATCCTGAAGCGTCGTCTATCCGGGTGGCGGTCGAGGTCGGGTCGCTGATCGCCGACGATCCGGGCACGCGCCGCAAGTTCGGGCTGGCCGGGGAGCCCTCCGCGAGTGATCGAGCTGAGATCGACAAAGCCATGAAAGCCGATGGGCAGCTCGCTGCCGCACGATTCCCGTCGATGACCTTTACGTCGACCGCGATCGCGACGCAGCCCGACGGCCGGTTCCTGGTGACGGGCCGGCTCACGATCCGCGGCGTCACGAACGAGCTCACGTTTCCGGCCCAGATGAGCGTGGAGGGCGCCCAGCTCCGGGGGCGCGCCCAGCTGAAGCTCAAGCAGAGCAGCTTCGGCTACCCGCCCTATAGTGCTCTGCTGGGCGCCATCAAGAACAAGGACGAGGTGATTCTGCACATCGACCTCGTGGCAAAGGCTCCTTGACGGCGCGCCCGCCGCGGGGGCAGGATTGCCCGGGGCCAGCGGGTGCTCGCGGCTCGTCAAAACCATGATCACCGACACGGTACCGGCAGCGACCACGCCGTTGGAGGTTGCGCGCGGGCTCGCGCCGAGTATCCGGAAACGGGCCGCGGAGATCGAGGCGGCGCGGAAGCTACCTGCCGATCTCGTCATGGACATCGCCAACGCCCGATTGTTCAGGGTGGCGCTGCCGGAGGCGGAAGGCGGCCTCGGCGCCGACATCGTCACGACGCTGCAGGTGATCGAAGAGGTGGCGCGGGCCGACGGCTCGACCGGGTGGTGCCTGGCGATGGGGATCAACACCTTGCGCCAGAGCGCGCAGTTCGCGCCGGACGTCCGCCGCCAGATCTTCTTCAGCGACCCGGTGGGCATCTCGGCGGGCTCGGCGAACCCGCGGGGCCGCGCCGTCGCCGTGCCGGGCGGCTACCGGGTCACCGGGCACTGGTTCTTTGCCAGTGGCTGCATGCACTCTTCGGCGCTGCACGGCGCCTGCAAGGTCTTCGACGGCGACGCGCCCCGGCTGCGGCCCAACGGCGATCAGGAGGTGCGGATCGCCTACTTCTATCCGAAGTCGATCGCGCGCATCATCGACACCTGGGACGTCAGCGGCCTGCGGGGCACGGGCAGCCACGACATCGAGGTCGCCGACCTCTTCGTGCCCGAGGAGCGCACGTTCTCGGCGCTCGACCTGCGCGCGCGCGTCACCGGGCCGATGAACCGCATGCACGGGTTCGACCTCGCGGGCTGCGGCTTCTGCTGCGTCGGGCTGGGCGTCGCCCGCGCCGCGATCGACGAGTTCGTCGAGCTGGCCCAGGTCAAGGTGCCGCGCTCGTCCTCCGAGCTCTTGCGCGATCGGGCGATCGTGCAGGCCAAGATCGGCGAGGCCGAGGCGGTGCTGCGTTCGGGCCGGGCGCTCCTGTTCGACGTCGTCGAGGACATGTGGGAGACCGTGGTGGCGGCGCGGCCGATCACGGAGCGCCAGCGCGCCGACCTGCGCCTGGCGATGACCCACGCCGCCCAGAGCGCCGGCACCGCCACGCACATGGTGTGCGCCGCCGCCGGCACCACGTCGATCTTCACGAAGAGCCCGCTGGAGCGGTACGCGCGCGATGCCGAGGTCGTCACCCGCCACAATCAGCTGCAATTCGTCAACTACGAGGCGGTCGGGCGCACGGTGCTCGGTCTCGAATCGAACAGCCCGCTGTTCTAGGCCAAGGGAGAGGGCGATGTCGGTGACCCGGGACGAGATTCGTGAGGACAAATCGTTCGACCTGCTGACCGACGCCATCCTGGAGCGCGATCAGCCACGCACGACCGATCTCTTCTTCCAGATGGTGGCGCGGCAGGGGCGCTCGGTGAGCGACGCGCTCAGCGTGGTGACGGCCGCGGAGGCACCGTTCGTCCAGGTGCCGAACCACATCAACGTGCGCGACGGGCAGATCACGCTCATCAACAACGACCACACGATTCTCGGCCTCCGGACCTCCACGAGCCTGGCGCCGTTCCTGCCCGAGCCGTATCGCCTGCTGCCGTTGCTGCAGTCCGTCTGGTACATCCCGGCCGGGCTCGACATCTGGAACCAGCTGCTCGGCAAGTATCCCGGCCGGTACGCCACGATGAAAGGCATGCAAGTGCCGCCGCCGAGCTACGGACCGGTCGTGTGGAATGAGGAGCAGGCGCCGATCCGCGAGGCGGGCACCGTCGAGGAGCGCCTGCACGCGCACCTGATCGCCACGATGAGCGGTGACGTGCGGCGGTCCTACGGCCTCTTCCTCGGCCTGGCGGCCGACGAGGAGACGCGCCCGCGCCTCCGCGATCAGCTGCTCTTCCTGGGCCTCATCGACCTGCAAGACACGGTGATCGGCCGGAAGGCGCGCAACACCGGCCACAAGGCGCTGCGGGCTCGCGCGGTTCTCGACCTCGCCGACTTCATGGGGTGGGATCGGTCCCACGGCGTCTATTACATCGGCGTCCCGGACATGGCCATCGGCCCCCTGTACTACTCGCTCTACGACGCGGCCTGCGTGACGGTCACCGCCGAGTTTCCCGATGCCGGGAAGACTCTCAAGCAAACGAATCACACGCCGCTCACGCCCGCCGAGGTCGAGGAGATGGTCCCGCTCCTCCTGGAGGCCGACGGGCCGACCGTCTGGAACCTGATCACGACTCACCTCAGAAACGGGAAGTCGATCAGGAGTCTCGGCGACACCATCCAGCTCGGCGCGGCCGAGCTGATATTAAGGACGACGGTGCCCCGGCAGTTCACGGATGGCCAGCATCCCTTCGACTACTGCAACGTGGCGAACTTCTGGATGCGGACGAGCGACAACCCATACCAGCCGCGCGTCCTCTACATGATGGCCAACTTCATCAACGACGTGGCCCACTCCAACAAGCTGTTCACGCCGGTGATCGATCGCGAGTGCGCCGGCATCGACACGACGGGCCGGTCGCCGGACGCGCTGCTGCGAGAGCTGGACGAGGCCATTCTGGCGTTCGACATCGCGCGCAGCACCGCGCTCGCCAACGCGTATCTGAAGTCCGGTGCGGATCGCAAGGCCTACCAGGCCGCGGTCGCGGTCACCGCCTGCAAGTTCCAGGACGACCCGCACAACCAGAAGATCACCCATTCCACTTTCGAGGAATACGGCCACAACTCGACGCACTTGAAAGATCGCCTGCTCCTCGCCTCGGTCCGCCTGCTGGCCGGCTGGCCGAAGATGCCGGGCGAGCGCGATTGCTATGCCCGATTCGTGAAGGAGTGGATCAACAACTAGCCGCCTCGGGCCGGGAGGGACGACCGTGTCATCGGGAAAAGTCGAACTGGTGGAGATTCTCCGGAAGATGATCCTCATCCGCGAGTTCGACCAGCTCGCGATCGAGCTCAGAAAGGCCCGTCGGATTCATGGAGCGCTGCATCCCTACGTCGGCGAAGAGGCGGTGGCCGTCGGCGCGTGTGCGGCGCTGCGCCCGGCCGATCGCATCACCAGCACCCACCGGGGCCACGGGCACTGCATCGCCAAAGGGGCCGACATCAACCGAATGATGGCCGAACTGTTCGGCCGGGTCGACGGCTACTGCAAGGGCAAGGGCGGCTCGATGCACATCGCCGACTTCGCCATCGGGATGCTCGGCGCCAACGGTATCGTGGCCGGCGGCATGCCGATCGCCTGCGGCGCCGCGCTGGCCGCCCAGCTGGAAGAGGCGGGGGGCGTGGCCGCGTGCTTCTTCGGTGATGGCGCCACCGGTGAAGGCGAGTTTCACGAGACTCTCAACATCGCCTCGCTATGGAAGCTGCCGCTGCTCTTCGTCTGTGAGAACAATCAGTACGGCGCCGGCAACGCGGTCGAGTCGGTGCGGGCGGTGACCGACATCTCGCTGCACGCCCCGGCCTACGGGATGCCCGGCGTCTCCGTCGACGGCAACGACGTCCTGGCCGTCCGCGACGCCACGGGCGAGGCGGTCGAGCGGGCGCGGCGGGGCGCCGGGCCGACCCTGATCCACTGCAAGACCTTCCGCTCGCTCTTCCACGCCATGCGGGACGTGCCCCCGCCCGAGACGCGGTCGGCCGACCTGCTCGCGGCGTGGCGAGGCCGTGATCGTGATCCCATCACGCGCTTCGAGGACTACGTGACCGGCAGCGGGATCGTCACGGCTGCCGAGGTGCTGGCGATCCGCGGCCAGGTCAAGCGCGATCTGGAGGCGGCCGTGGATTTCGCCGAGGCGAGCCCCTACCCCGATCCCAAGGATCTACTGGTCGACATGTTCGCCGAGTGAGGAGGACGCGCGGTGCGAGAGATCAGCTTCACGCAGGCCCTGGACGAGGCGATGGCCGAGGAGATGCGGCGCGACGAGCGCGTCATCGCCCTCGCCACCACGCGGGCGCCGGCCCTCGAGAACGAGTTCGGCAAGAAGCGCGTCCGCTTCACGCCGATTTCTGAAGCCGCCTTCACCGGGATCGGGCTGGGCGCGGCCGGTAGCGGCTTCCGCCCGGTCGTGCACTGGGGCATGGTCACGTTCTCGTTCGTCGCCATGGATCAGATCGTCAACCAGGCGAGCAAGATCCGCTACATGTTCGGCGGCCAGGCCGACTTCCCGGTGACCTACCGCTGCACCACCGGCGGTGGCGCCCAGACGGCCGCCCAGCACTCGCAGAGTCCCTATTCCATGTTCATGCACCTGGCCGGACTGAAGATCATTCTTCCCTCGACGCCGGCGGATGCCAAAGGGCTGCTCAAGAGCGCCATCCGGGACAACAATCCGGTCATCTCCTTCGAGTGCAGCCGCCTCGCCTCCATCACCGGGCCCGTCCCGGACGGCGACTACACGATCCCGATCGGCGTCGCGGACGTGAAGCGGGCCGGCAACGACGTGACGGTCGTGGGGCTGGCCTACTACGTACGCGAAGCGCTCGCCGTGGCGGATGAACTAGCCGCGGAAGGGATCTCGATCGAGGTCATCGATCCGCGCACGCTCGTGCCGATGGACGCGGAGGCCATCCGCGCTTCGGTGCGTCGCACCGGACGCCTGGTCGTCGTCGACGAGGCGCCCGCGACCTGCTCGGCGGCGTCTGAAATCGTCGCCCTCGTCACCGAGGACCCCGACACCTTCCACGCCCTCAAGGCGCCGGTGCAGCGCGTGTGCGCGGCCCCGGTCCCGGTGCCGTTCAGCCCGCCGCTCGAGCGGGCGGCGCTGCCGGATCAGACCCGGATCAAGACGGCGGTTCGCCGGGTTCTGGAGGGCGCGGCGGTCGCGGTCTGAACTACTTCTTCCCAGCCGGCACGGGCAGGCCAGGAATCTTCACGTTGACGGAGCCCAGGTGGCTCCGGCTGGTGAAGTACAGCGTTTTCCAGTCATCGCCGCCGAAGGCGATGTTGGTAGTGGCAGGAGCCCCGTGGACGATGCGGCCGAGCTTCTTGCCCCGTGGATCCATGACCCAGATGCCTCCGGCTCCGCCGCAGTAGACGTTGCCTTCCACATCCACCTTCATGCCGTCGGGAACGCCGGGCTCGTCGCCCCCGAGCTCGGCGAAGATCCGATCCGTCTGCTTCGCGAGCGTGCCGCTCGGCAACAGGTCGAATGCCCGGATGTGTCGGCGCCGGGTGTCGTTGATGTAGAGCAGCGTTTCATCTGGCGAGAAGGCGAGGCCGTTGGGCAGCACGAAGTCGGCGATGAGCAGGCTCATCGTGCCCAGGTCGGGCGTGACGCGGTACACGCCGGCAAAGGTCAGATCCCACTGCTCGGGAGCCAGGGGGCTGGTCCACGGGTCGGTGAAGTAGATGCAGCCGTCGGATTTGACCACGACGTCGTTGGGACGGTTGAGCCGCCGGCCCTGGAAGCTGTTCGCGATCACGGTGAGGCTGCCGTCGAGCTCCTGCCGCGTGACCCGCCGGCTGTCATGCTCGCAGGCAATCAGCCGGCCCTGGAGATCCCGAGTCAGCCCGTTGGCCCGGTTCGTCGGCTCCAGGAACACGGAGGCGCCCTGGGCGGGGACGTACTTCATGCGCCTGTTGTTATGGATGTCGCTGAACAGCAGATAGCGGCCTTCCTTCCACCAGAGCGGCCCCTCGGCCGGCCCTTGGGGCCCCCCGAATCCCTCGGCCAGCTCCTGGATGGGTTCTGACTTGGCGATGATCTTTTCCAGCTCCGGAGCGATTTGCTCGATTCGACCGTTCATGATGACCCCTTCCTTGCGCTGGCGCTCGTGCCCCTGCGCAGTCTCCTACGACTCATACCACTTCCGCTTGAGCGTTGCCGTCGCGCTGTTGGGCCCGGCGCTGTTGGCCTCGACGTAGACCACCTGCCCGGGATGACGCAGCGGCTTGCCAGCGAGGCGGTCGCGGATCCAGTCGCACATCGCTGCATGCAGCGGCGCGGCCCAGTTGTTCGTGCCGCTGTCGCCCCCACCCAGGGACGGCATGTGATGCTGGTCGGCGAACACCCAGAGCTCGCCCGGCGCCTTCAGCTGGTCGAACACCCGGTACACCTCGTCGAGCGGGCCACGCGGGTCGTATTCCCCGACCGCCAGCAGCGCGGGGCAGGCGATCTTGTCCATGTAGCCCTCGAGCGTCATCGCGCCTATCACGGCGTCCAGCTCGGCTTCGGTCTTCGATTGGGTGAGGTACGCGAACAACTGCTTCCAACGGGGCGACTCCAGATCCATGAGGAAGTACTTCTCGGCGCAGGACGCGGCGGGCGCCGCGATCGCGCGAACGCGCCGATCCCGGGCCGCGAACCGCAGTCCCCAGAAGGACCCCAGGCTGATGCTGTAGACGCCGATCCGCTCGGCATCGATCTCTGGGCGCCGCACGAGGTAGTCCAACGCCACGCTGGCCGCGTCCTCGAAGTTGTCCGCGGTCAGGCGAATGCCCCGGAGGTTGCTTTCAGCGTGCCCCGGACCGTCGAACGAGAACACGTGCATCCCCCGCTGATGGGCAGCGTTGAAGAACGGATGCGGCCAGGCCTCCTTGAGGGTGTCACAGCCCGGGATGTAGAAGACCAACGGCGCTGCGACCCGACCGGGGCAGAGATGCAGGTTGCCGGAGACCTGCGTTCCGTTCCAGGGCATGTCGATGTGCTCGATGCGGTAAGGCGCCAGGGCGATCACCTGCTCGTAGCAGCGGCGAACGCCCGCATACAGGTAGCGCTTTTCGTCGTTGCTCTCGAAGATGATGTGCTGGGCGCCGGCGTACAGAACGGTCGCCTGGAAGTAGAAGTCGAGCGCCGTCTCGGGATGGCCGGCGGCCGCCTCGGCCTTCGCCATCGCTTCCAGTCGTCGCGCCTGCAACCCCAGGTGCTTGCTGATCATGTCATGGCTGCGCACGCTTTTCGGCAAGCGACCCCGACCCTCGCCCTGGAAGTGGAAGACCTTGCCGGTCTCCTGGATCAGATAGTCCAGCATCCATTGCTGACTATCCCGCGCGAGCGGCGCTCTGCCGCGGACCGTTGTCTTTACGCGTGTCATTCGAATGATCCTCCCCTCGGGGACATGGTTCGTTAGCGCGCCGCAAGCTTCGGCCTTACGCCCGCCGCAAGGGAGGATAGCCCTTTCAAAGCGTTTCTTGCAGTCTGTATCGGTTCGGCGACTCTCGCTCCCGATTCGACCGCGCACTATCCTCGTAGCAGCGATGGCACTTCAGATCAGCGCCGGTATGCGCTATCCCCGACCGCCGGATACACCCATCGTCGTACGGGAATCCAGCCCGATCAGCCCGCGCCCGCCCAAGCTCCTCGACCGCGTGCGTGAGGCCAACCGCCTTCGCCACGGCAGTCGCAGCACCGAGAAGTCCTACGTCGGGTGGATCCGCCGCTACATCCTCTTCCACGGCAAGCGCCATCCCGCCGAGATGGGCGCGCCTGAAGTCACACGCTTTCTCAGCTCCCTGGCCGTCGAAGGTCGGGTGGCCGCCTCGACTCAGAACCAGGCGCTGAGCGCACTCCTGTTCCTCTACCGCCACGTCCTGCATCAGGACCTGCCATGGCTCGACGACGTCGTCCGGGCCAAGCGACCGGCACGCCTCCCCATCGTTCTGACCCGCGACGAGGTGCGCGCGGTCATCTTCGAGCTGGACGGCACGCCCCGGCTTATGGCTACCCTCCTCTATGGTTCCGGGCTGCGCCTGCTCGAATGCGCCCGCCTGAGAGTCCAGGACATCGACTTCGCAACAAATCAGATCATCGTCCGCGACGGCAAGGGCGCCAAGGATCGCGTCACCGTCCTGCCAGCCGTGGCCAAGGCGCCCCTCGCCCGGCACCTGCAGAGGGTGAAGCGGCAGCACGAAGCCGACCTGGCACACGGTGCCGGCTGGGTCGAGCTGCCGTGGGCCCTGGCCCGCAAGTACCCGAACGCTGGCCGCGAGTGGCCGTGGCAATGGATCTTCCCGGCCACCCGGTTCTACTTCGACCGGGCGACGGGTCAGCGCCGTCGTCATCATCTGCACGAGACAGTCGTGCAGCGTGCCGTGATCGAGGCTGTCCGCCGCGCGCGCCTCGCCAAGCGGGCCACGCCTCACACCTTCCGCCATTCCTTCGCCACCCACCTGCTCGAAGATGGGCGCGATATCCGCACCGTTCAGGAACTGCTGGGCCACAACGACGTGAGCACCACGATGATCTACACCCACGTCCTCAACCGCGGCCCGGCCGGCGTCACGAGCCCTGCCGATCGCGTCCTCGACCCGTGACCACCGAGCCGAAGGGCGACGCTCGGTGAATATCCCCGGTCTGGGTATCCCAGGACGTCAGGGGTCTGGTGGTCGGGCGAAGTACGCGTCAGATAAGACACGATTTACGCTCAGCTCGACACCCTCAGCCGCGCTACGCGGCGAGGGGCGCAGCCTCGGCGGTGCTACGCAGTTCTGGGGAATTACAAGTTAGACGACTGAGATAGGGCATGGCGGCTAGATGACGAGCATGCACTCGTGAACGGCTCGCTGTATCGGTCGATCCGCAGTTCTGACCTCGAAGCCGCCCGAAACGCTCGGTTCGCTGCTGACTTCTTCGAGTTCGATCGACCGAAGCCGGCCGGAGACTGGAGGATTCGGCACTGCTTGCCGATCGATACGGAGGCGTACTGCGCCGTTGTCACCCCTTGGAAGGCGTATGTCGAGGGAACTTCCGGCTGGCTACCGGTCAGGGACGACCCTTTCGATGGGCTACCCGAAGCATATGAGGCTGTAGGCCTACCCACTCCGGACCCTCTGACCCTCGACGCTTGGCACGATGATTTCAGAATCATCGAACAAGAACGGGTCATTCCTCCCTTGGTGCGCACGGCCCTCGACCGCTTCAGCGGAGACGCAGACGTCGTTTCGTCCGCTGTTATCACGGCAATGACGTTCACAACTGGCAGATCGACCGGGTACTCTTCTTCGAACTATCCGATCCGTTCGTGGAGATGCCGCAGCCGTTTGGCACCATCACGGTCTTCCCACGTGGCACACCCTTGGTTCATGCTCAACCGCGACGATGAGCCGATCCTCTACCTTGCAGGGCGTGCAGAGTTGGTCAGCGCCCTGGATCGGCTCGCGCCCGGGTCTGTCGTCGGTCTTCAGCCCAATGATCGTTATTACTAACGGTCGTCTAACATCAGCATCCACCCGACGGGTCGCTTCGCGCCCCGCGGGTGATGCTGGGCGTTAGCCAGCAGGAGAACATGGCGAGTTCACGCCGCGTCAGGATGCTAGACTAAGAGCACCGGCACAGAGGTCATGGGCAACGTCGAGAAGATCGAGCAAGATGTCCAGGCGCTTTCCCCTGAGGAGTTAGCACAGTTCCGCGCCTGGTTTCTGGAATACGACTGGGCCGCTTGGGACCGCCAGCTTGAGCGTGACGTTCAGGCTGGCAAGCTCGACCAGCTTGCCGATAGGGCCCTCCGTGACCACACCGCCGGGAAGACCAAGCCTCTCTGACTCACCACGCATCACCCGATTTCTGGGCCTGCTATCGAGCCCTGCCGCCAGAAATTCAAAGGCTCGCCGATCGGTCCTACGCGCACCTGAAAGAAGACCCGCGTCACCCTTCTCTGCATTTCAAAAAGGTCGGTCGCTTTTGGTCCGCTCGGGTCGGAGGTCATCATCGGGCCCTCTCGGTCGAAGCTACGGACGGCCTTGTGTGGTTCTGGATTGGCAGCCATGCAAATTCAGGGCTCCTGACATGGTCCCGGATGCGGTTGAAATTTCTCGACGCTCGTCGCGGTGTGCGTAATAAGTCGCGCATCACTCACGCGACGGAAGCCCGATGCCTAACCGGCTGCACTTGCCGTTTACTGGTGTTTGAGGCCCTGGGTCTCGTTGAGTGTTGCATAGATTCTTACCCCCATGTCAGGAGCCCTGAAATTACGACCGGCTGCTTGGCTAACAAGCGCATGTTGGTCGCCTCGACGGTGGATGGCTGGCCGGCGAAGTACCTTCGGTAAGCCGCAGGGGCAGCCGATCTTGGCCGGCCCGTACGGGACGCAGGTCAGCCTGAGAGTTAGACGACACGAGGA